>JAWCPE010000103.1:0-7439 GCA_038870415.1 Bathyarchaeia archaeon | reverse complement strand
AACAACAATGCTTCTCCTTGCGTTGGCTCCGACGTCAGCATTACCAAGAGTAGGCCATTACACGCTTCGCGCGACAGGAAGCTATGAGGAGGGCTCAAACCCTATGATGCAGGAAGTCTTCGTCAGATACTCGAACTGGACAGCGTACAACTTCAAGATTGAGAACGCGTACATGAGCTACCCCATGGGGCCCTCACCCACCATCACACTCAAATTCGGGTACTTGGAGACGAACGCGTGCGCAGTGGAACTCGACGGCTACCGCGTATTACGCGGTTCCTTCGATGGCACAGCTCTGGGCATAAGCTCTAGGATAGTTGGCGACCCGTTCGGCGTACTTGAACCATTCTCCGCCGATATGGGAAGGATCCACATTGACTTCCAGAGACCGGGACAAGACGGAGTGTTCGCGCACATAACGGCCCGAGCCCTAGGAAACGTCAAGGTCGTAAATCCTGTGGCTTCAGCCGGCATTGGAGAGGGCGACGCAATCTACTTCGGCTCCGAGTACGTCCTTGACCTAACCCTAGTTCAGCCAAGGTACGATGTCCGCTGGAATTCGACCGAGGGACAAACACTCACAATAACCATGTCGAATCAGGAGACGAGAAGAGTCTGGGTGGATGTCCTATGGACGGCCGCAGAGGTGGACTGGAAGAACGGCGTTCACCTACTCTGCGAGTTCAAGGGAGGCACGGTCAGTGGAGGAGGCTCGATCCCTGTAAGTGTGCAGCCTAACGAGGGATTCAGCGAGGTTTATGACTGGCACGGGCCGTACGGATGGAGCCATCCACCAGCACCGTGCTTGATCCCCGTAGATGTTACCACCGACGCGAACGCGTCTCCGGGAACATATAGCTACGCCATTCAGGTAGTGGACGACTACAGCGGAGAGAAGTTCCCCCAGGAACCACTGTTGCTGACTGTCGAGGTCAAGTCTCCCTTATGAGCGGTGTAACTCCACGAAGACCTACCTTCCCTAACTCGCAGAGCTAGACTCCAGCATCCGTCTGGTCTCGTACACCTAGAGCCTACGCCAACACCTACAAGTGCGATAAAGCTATATTGCGAGTAAAGACTCATGGCGATAGAGGCTTTCAGACGTGAAGGTTGTAGTGTGGCAGGGCGACCTGTCTGAGGACTACCTCCGCTGGGTCTGCCAGATAGGCGCGGACGGCGTCGACCTCGCGACTACGGAAGAGCTGCCGGGGGTGAAGGAGCGGGGCTACCCGGACCTGGATAAGCTTCTGGAGCTAGCCCGGAGGATACGGAGGTGGGGCTTGGGCATATACCGGTTCAGCCTGCCCACTCCTCGCAGGCACATGCTCGGTCAACCCGGCGGCGAGGAGGAGCTCGACGGCCTCTGCAAGACGATCGAGCACCTAGGCGAAGCCGAGATCCCGATAGCTCGGCCTCAGTTCCTGCTGGAGTCTCTTCCGCCTTTCACCACGCATGAGTCCGTCTTCCGAGGCGGCTACACGATGCGAGGCTTCAGCCTCGCGCTCCGCGAGAAGCAGCTGGCCGAGAAGCCTCAGAGCCCCCCCTGGACGCCGGACGAGTTCCTGACCAGGTGTAAACAGGTCTACGAGCGGATCCTGCCCGTCGCGGAGGAGACGGGCGTCAAACTCGCGCTTCACCCCTCGGACCCGCCGCTGCCCGGGGCGCCCTTCGACTCCTTGGGGTGGCACCATATACTCGACGCCTTCCCCAGCCCTAACAACGGCCTGCTCTACTGCGTCGGGACGAGGCATGAGGCCGGCGGCTCAAGCCTCGTCTTGGACGAGATCAACAAGTACGGCAGGATGGGGAAGATCTTCCACGTCCACTTCAGGAACGTCCGCGGAAGCCTCGCCTCAGCCGGGGGCTTCGAGGAGGTCCTCCTGAACGACGGAGACATGAACATGTTCAGGGTGCTCCTGGCGCTCGACCAGGTCGGGTACGATGGAGGCCTCAACCCGGACCATATGCCACGCCTGACCGGCGATACTCCAGACGCGAAGATGGCGCTCGCATACTCGGTCGGGTATATCAAGGCGCTTCTCGCCGCTCTTGAAGCCCTGCCTTAACGCATGCATGTGCGAAGGGCGAGGGGGAAGAGGGGGCTAAGCTAGGCTGAGTCCCCAGCGTCAACGGCGGCTCTTCCTTGAGGCTAGGTCGGTCTACCCGGCGTAGGTGTACTTTTTCACCGCTTCCTCGTTCAGCTCTAGGCCTAGCCCGGGGGTCTTCGGGACTTCCACGTAGCCTCTCTTCACCTCTATCGGTTCGCTGGGCAGCTCGGTCATCATGGGGCTGGGCGTCTCGGTCAGCTGGGCTTCCGCGGTTCGCGGCCCTATGGGGAACTCGCAGAGGAAGCCTCTCGGCGCTGAGGCGACGAGCTGGATGCTCGCGTACGTGTTCATCGCGCAGCCCCAGTTATGGGGGACGAAGGGCGTATGCCAGGTATGGGCTAGTTCCACGATCCGCTTCGCCTCGGTTAAGCCCCCGACCCATGAGACGTCCGGCTGCACGATGTCCACGGCCTTCGAGAGGATGAGCTGCTTGAAGTCGAACCGGGTGAAGGCTCCTTCCCCAGCAGCGATGGGCACCTGCGCCTCGGCGGTCAGCTTCACGTAGCCTTCCAGGTCGTCTCGGTGTAGGGGCTCCTCGTACCAGTAGACGTTGTACCTCTCAAGCGCCTTGGCGAGTCTTGCCGCCTCGACGACGTTGAGACTGGCAGGGCCGTCCACGATGAGGTCTGTCTCCTCGCCGACCGTCTCCCTCAGCCGCGCGACGAGCTCCACGCTTCTGCGGTGGTTGTAGCCGAAACCACCGTAGCCGAACTTCACCGCTGTAAAGCCCTGGTCCACGTACCGCTGGGCCTCTCGGACCGTCACGTCCGGGTTCTCCATGTTGAAGAGGGCGCTCGCGTAGACACGTACCTTCTCCCGGAAGAGGCCGCCTAGCAGCATATGCACTGGAAGCTTGAGCGCCTTTCCGGCGGCGTCCCAAAGGGCCATATCGACACCGCTGATAGCATGGATCTCGAGCCCCCTCCGGTCGTAGAGCTTATCAGCGTTCTCGTACATCCTCTCCCAGAGCCGCTCAGTCCCCAGGGCCTCCTCGCCGACGAGGAGCGGCTTCAGCCCCCTATCTACCAGCAGCTTGGCGGCTAAGACGCCGTCTCCGCGCCAGTTCGGGATGAAGGCTTCCCCGATGCCTTCCACGTCGTCGGTCGTCTTGATACGGACGAGGAGCCAGCCTCCGAACGGGTACTCATACGACTTGAGAACCGTCGAGGATACATCCACTATGCTCATCAGGTTTCCACCTTCAACAGCTCCCCCCTTATGGTAGATGCTGGCTTAAGAGCTGAACGGTCCATCAGGCCAGAGGAGACTGGTCGATTCCTTTGATATGTCGAGACCCCTTAGAGATGCGAGTGAGCATCAGCAGGACGTTTTCTAAAGAGCCCCTAATGACTTCGAGGGTTGAAACCCGTCAGACCAGCTAAGCACACTGTTTCAGCCGGATCAGGGTCTCCCTTGCACTCGTTTGGCGGGATGAAAGAAAGACCACCTCACCCAGATGATGGGAGGGCCTATGAATGCGCGGCCCCTCGCTTAAGGGAGCCCTACCTCAGATGCACGGCGGCCGTAAGAAGGCTATTCGCCCTAGGTCAACTCGGGCGGGTCTAGGCTTAAGAACGGGGCCTTCGCCATGAGGGATTGTTGGGTTGGGTTGGGTTAGGATGGGATACAACGTGGGCCTCGCTAACGTTGTTTTTCGAGCCTGGTACTACTTCCGGATAGGGTACTCGACTTACTTCGCGTTCATCATAGCTGGAGCTAACCTCTTGGTTACAGTGTACTACCTAGCCATACGGAACATTCCGGCGCTTCAGTTGCTCTTCGAGAGCTTTACCGTCTTCGCCGTCACGGTTCTCCTCGCCGGCGTGCCGCTAGCTGTCTTCACGGGGTGGCTGCATCTCAAACGTAGCCCCGCTTGGCGTACGGAGCTGGACATCGGCGCCGAGGCGAACCCGTACAATTACAGGCTTCCGCCGGGATATTGGATGGAGGTCTTCGCTCCGCTCTACTTGGAATTGTTGACGCTCACTTCGAGGCTGGCGGAGCGTCAAGGCGCGTTGACGGAAGAGGAGAAGGCGAAGACCCAAGAGCTGCAGAAGAGGCTTGAGACGCTCATGGCAGGAGGCTTCGTCGGAGTCCCGAAGAGGTCGCTCTGAGCTAGACGCAACGCAGCCTCGAGCCGGAGGTTGCCATCCATGTGGACATGAAATGTGAAAGCCTGTCTTATGAGTCCTCTTTTCCTTGCTGACCCCTCGGTTCTCGCGACCCCTAGGTCTCCATCCGCGAGGTGGGGCTTCCCTGAGCTGCTGTCGAGGTGAGCCTCGAGCTCTGATAGGCGACTGCAGCTCTCCGGCAGGCCACAGACTGAGGAGACGAGGGAGCATGGAGTACCTCGGAGTAGACATGGGAGGAAGCCCTCATCCTGCATGATGAGCCTTGACGGCTCGGCCGCGGAAGAGGCTGCCTGAAGACAGGCTTCGACCTGGCTGGCTTCGCCAGTTAAGCCGTGGAGAGGTATGGCGGGTGTAGGGTTGCGGGAGTCGACCGGCAGCCTATAGCTAAGCCTGCGAGGCCTCCGAATCTAGCGGGGTGGAGGTGAAGCCCGCCAACCTGCGAAGACGAGGCTCATCGCGGAAGCCAGGTGAAGACCGGTCGGGAGATAAGATAAAGGAGCTGGCAACCTCCGCACAAGGCTTTTAAGGCTTGCACTTTCACACGTTGTCCGTGACGGCATGGAGCACCCCTTCTTCTTTAGAAGCTCCAGCTATCAGCTCGCCGCGGTGCTGCACACGCCAACAGTGAGCGAGGGGAAGTCTCCTTGCATCGTGATGTGTCACGGCTACACTGGGAATAAGGCGGAGGCTCACAGGCTCTTCGTCCAGGCGGCCAGGCGGTTCGCGGCGGACGGCTTCGCCGTGCTCAGGTTTGATTTCCGAGGCCACGGCGACAGCGAAGGAGGCTTCGAGGAGACGACTTTCTCCGGCGAGTTGGAGGACTTCGCTCACGCGCTCGACGTGGTCGAGGACGAGCCCTCGGTTGATGCTTCGCGGATCGGCGTCGTAGGCCTAAGCCTAGGCGGGGCTGTTGCTCTCTGCGGCTCAGCGTCGGATAAGAGGCTTAGCGCCATCGTCGCGTGGAGCACGCCTGCCACGCTGATGAGCTTCAGTCAGATGGCCTTGAAGCTCCCTCTTGTCGTGTTGAGGCCGGGTGTGGAAGCCTACGAGCAGCCTAACGGCTTCTACGTGGGTAAAGCCTTCGTGAAAGACGTGTTGAAGCATAGCCCCGTGGATGAGGTCGGGAGGATCGCTCCTAGGCCGGTGCTGCTGGTTCACGGCACAGAGGACGAGAAGGTTCCCTTCGAGAACGCGAGGCGCCTATACGGTGCAGCGGGGCAGCCGAGGCGGCTCATAGCCATCGAGGGCGGCGACCATGTCTTCACGAAGTGGCAGCACATGAACCGAGTCTTCGAGGAGACCTCCTTTTTCCTGCAACGAAGCCTTCACGTACCGCATATGAGCCACAAGAGTGGCAAGGAGAGGTGAAGGGGTATAGCTGGTAGGTTCAGGGTTAAGGAGGGGAGATTCGGCGAGTTCAGCCAACACACGCTTCTGAACGAGGAGACAGGCGAGAGAGCCACCATAGTGGACGGCTGCGGCGCGACGCTCCAAGCCTTACAGCTGAAGAGCCACACAGGAGAACCCCTAGACGTTATTCAAGGACATGAGACACCTGAGTCGCTACGTGAACGTGGGCCCCTAGCGGGGAGTGTGCCTTTAATCCCATGGGCGAACAGGGTTCACCGCGCCAGGTACCGGTTCCTTGGACGAGAGTACCTGCTCCCCGTCAACACGGGCGAGGGGAACGCTATCCACGGCTTCCTCTTCGACAAACCTTGGCGTGTCACGTCAGGGAGGTCTACGAGCAATGCGGCTTGCCTTACCTGCGAATACGTCCTACGAGAGAGGGGTCTCCCAGGCTATCCCTTCAAGCTTCTCGCCCGGATTGACTTCCAGCTCTCAAGCGACGGGTTCCGAACCGTCACAACCGTGATGAACATAGGTCGAGTGAAGCTGCCGCTGACAGTGGGCTTCCATCCATACCTGAAGGCAGGCCCGACGAAGGATGGGAAGATCGACAGCTGCAGGCTGACCATCCCGGCGGCGAAGAGGCTTGAGTTCAGAGAGATGATTCCCACGGGCAGACTTAAACCCGTGGAAGGCACCGCCTACGATTTCAGGACCCCCCGGTTGATCGGCGAGACTAGGTTCGACGACGGCTTCACCGCGCTCTCATACAGCGATGGGATAGCTTCCGTGAAGCTCTACAACGAGACGTTAGGCTTCGGCGTCGAACTCTGGCAGGATAGGGCCTACGGCTTCCTGCAGGTCTACACGCCCCCTCATAGGCAGTCGGTCGCGGTTGAGCCTATGAGCGGCGCCGCGGACGCATTCAACAACGGGATGGGACTCATTATCCTAGAGCCTGGCGCGACGTTCAAGGCAGCTTACGGGCTGAGGCCACTCCGCTAGGCTGAGGAAGGCTCAAACGGCCACAAGTCTCCGCTCGGCGCCTGTAGTGTCGGTTCAGAGCAGAGGGCCATAGCTAGGAAAGAATTCGAAGGCAGAGTTTAGGGAATCCTAGAGGCCGAGATGCCGTCGGTTCAAGTCTGCCTCGCTCACTGGGCTATCTGAGAAGGCTCTTAAGCTCTCTTAAGTCGAGACCATACGCGATTCTGGTCATCCCTGAAACGTGGCGGAGTGATCGGTGATGGATAGGACGCTAGCAAGGAAGCTGATACTGATCGGGTTCGATGGTGGAAACCCGCCCCTCGTAGAGAGTTCTCTCGTGAGGGCCGGCTTCCCACATTTCAAGGCTTATGAGAGAAGGCCTCTCTCAGCTTGACCGCTATGACGGTGTCGGGGTTATAGACGCCACCTAGGATGCTTCCTCGTCCCGCAGAAGGCGCGGAAGGCCGCCCCCTCCGGTAGATGGCCTCCACACCGGGGACACCGCAACCCTCTCTCCACGAGACCCTAGGCGCTTCACTGAGCGCGGTTATGGAAAAGCGCTTCGCACCCGTTTCAGCCTACTTGGACGCATTCGAGGGCGACCTGCCCTCGGCGGGCCTATCATCGCTGTTAGGGTTAAGCGTCCCCTGAGCGGGAAACGTTTAAGTTTGAAGGCCCCCTCTTCTCTTGGAAGAGGAAGGCTTGTCGTACAAGGAAAGGTCTCTGGTCTGCCCAAAGTGCGGCTACGAGTTTGACATCCTCTATGCTAGAGCCATAAGCTGCCAGGCTTGCCGACGCTTGGTGAACGAACTCTACTGTGACCTGGTGCGGTGCCCGCAATGCGACCACGAGTTCCCCACGACAC
>JAWCPE010000102.1:0-7526 GCA_038870415.1 Bathyarchaeia archaeon | reverse complement strand
GATACGCGTCACGACGAACGCGACAGCCATCGTGGAGCTCCTCGCCCTAGCTGACATGGGCTACTGGGGGCAAGGGCTGTACGACTGGGCGACCTACCTAGTGTCTACGCGCGCCGTGACCGTTAGCTATCCTCCGGCTAAGGGAGGCTTGCGTCTACCGTTGACTGAGATCGCAGGTGTAGCTGCCATAGCTGTGGTCGTGGCCGCTGTGGCGGCTCTGAGAAGGCCTAAGGGGAAAACGGCCTGATTGGGACAACTGAAGCTATACCTTTGAGATTCTCTGAGCCGTCACGCTCAAGCATCCTAGGCCGAGTAGCAGCCTAGGATGTGCCGACCCCTCTTCATGATTCCCAGCCGGCGTTCAAGCTCCTTGGCTCTAGCCTTCAGTTCAGCACTCTCCCTCTCTAGAGAAGCGACCCGTTTCTTAAGCCGGGCCGTGGCTGCATGCGACCTACATCGCCCCCGCATCGTCGAGAACCGTTGACAGACGGCGAGAACTCCTTAGCAGACCGGCTTTTGGCTCTTCTCAGGCCGGAATCTCCGGGCGAGAAACACGACTGGTTACTCTTCAGCTTCGCCAGAAGCCTCAGGCTCTTCAAGCTCTTCTACGGCTTCAGCTGAGGCCGATTCAGCGGGTAGGTTAGTGAGTACATCGGCGCCAGCGGCAGGCGGCTGAGGCCTCGCTATCAGCCTTGACTTCCTTACGCCTACGTGTCGCAGGGGGACGACCTTCTTTCCCTCATTGTAGATATCCGAGGCGAGCTTGCCTAGGACGACTTCTTGGACGAACTGGTCGTATAGTAGTTCCTGTGCCTTCGCGTAGGAGACCTTCTCCATCATATGCCTCAGTGAGGTGCTCTGGGTTGAGTTGATCCTCCTCGGCGTGCAGGCGAGGATCGAGAGCCTTAGCCTGTATCCGTCCTTGGTCGTCACGTCGAAGATGTCGTCGACCCTTGTGCTGCCGCGTCTGACGATGCTTCGGAGGTAGTCCCTTGCATACTCATGTCCTTTGAAGATGGTGGAGGCCTTGCTCCCCTGCACATCTGTGACTTGGAAGCTGATCCCTATGTTCTGATGGGAGAAGTCCTTCGTCACGTCGTACAGCGTCGTCTCGATCGCCCTTCCGACGGGGGTGAAGCCTTCCGAGACGGGTATCGAGCCGAGTTCGACCTCGCCGAAGTAGCTAGGGGCGAAAACTGTGTACCACTTCTTCGCCCGCCACTTATCCCTTACTCTTCTAGTTTTCCGAGATGACAGAGGCTTCACCTAGCCGGCGACGAGCCGCCTGAGACAGCTTAGGCCGCTCCTGCTTCAAAGCCTGAATCGTCCTCTCCGCGACCTGAATACTTTCCAGCAGATCATCCACGGTGGCTATAAACGTTTCAAGCCTAGCAGAGCTCCGGATCGTCGTCACCACCGTCCTCTCCTCCACCGTGGTCTCGATGCTCAGTCCTGCGGGCGCCGGTCGGTTGTCCACCGCGACGGCCTCCGCGACTGTCCTGGCAGAACGTTCCTCCACGTATCTAACCTTGATCACCGCTCGATCCGAGGCTTCCAGCCTCCATCTGCGCGGCTACAGCGGCGTCGACCAAGGTGAGGAAGTCGTCCCTCTTCTCAACTGGGATGACGGCGCCCGCCGCGACCCTGTGGCCGCCGCCTATTCCACCTACCTTCGAAGAGGCCTCAGCTAAGGCGACACCAAGGTTGAGCCCCCGAGCGAGGAGCGGGTCGCTGCCCCTAGCCGAGACCTTGAGCTTACCGCCCTCCATCACCGCAGTTGCGATGAGAGGCTTCGGCGAGCTGAAGACCGGAGCGGCAGCGAAGAGGCTGAGGACGGAGCTGATCATGCGGTCTGAGATGGTGTTCTCGCCGTTGATCCAGTAGACCGCGTTCAGCTCCCTGACTCTGTCGCGGCTCCCCGTGAGCAGCCTCAACGCTTCCGCGATCGTCTTCCTGTACTCCGCAAGGACCTGGTAGGCCTCCTCAAGAGAGGGCTTAGACCTATCTCCCATCGCGAGGGCTACGCCCAGCCCGTGTTTGCCTGCTCTGCCGCAGGCGTTTAGAAGCGACGAGAGTTCCCGGCCGTCCCTGAGAGGCGTAAGCCTATCCTCCCTGACAAGGGTGTACACGGTCCCGATCAGGCCTGCGGAGCCGGAGGCTGGGAAGCCGCGGGATACGAGGAAGGCGATGATACCGTTAAAGAGCGCCTTCTTCTCATCCTGAGCGAGGTCGCCTAAGACCCTCCACCGGTCGCCCTCCTTAAGAGGGATGCTCAGCTGCGTAAGGAGGGCTACGCATTGGTCCTCTTCTCCGCTTAGGCCGGGCAGGAAGGGGTTCGTCGTGTTCGCTAAGGCTGACTGAAGGGGCCTCGTCTCCCTCCCGAAGAGGAGAAGGTCTACATCCGTCCTGAGAAGGCCGCTTTCGACGGCGTCCTGAACGATGGCCTTGTTCATCCCCGTCAGGGCGCGTTCAGGGTTCCTGTCTTGAAGGTCTCCGAGCGCTCCCACGACCGCGACCGCGGAAAGGTCCAGGTTCTCCGCGTCCATAGTCTTCGCTACGAGGTAGGCTGTCCCGGAGGCGCTCAGCTCCTTCTCTCCGCTTACGCCGAAGAGGCGAGGGTTAACATGCACGAGCGTCTCCGACACTTCTTCGTCGCCGATGACCTGGTGATGGTCGATGACGAGGATGCTTCGGCCTCTCAAAGCCTTCGTTAGAAGCGTGAGGTTCCCGCTTCCTAGGTCGGTGAGAACTATCAGCTTCGGGTCGCCCGAGTTGGCGTCGCGGAGGCTCTCCTCGTCGAGTTGCTGGACGACCCTAACCTGGAAGCCTACGCCTATCCGCGTGAGGGCCTTCGCGATGATCGCGCCGGAGGTCTGCCCATCCGTGTCCACGTGGGCGACGACCCTGACAGGCGCATCCCTTCGTCCTCGGTCTCTGAGAAGTTCCGCGGCTTCTCTGACCCTTCCAAGGAGGCCCTTCTCCAGCCTGGGCTCCGCTTGCATGTGCCCCACTTGCTCTACTTGGCGGAGAAGACAACAGCCTTGAAGGACCAGTCTGGGGATAGCACACCTATGCGCTTATAGTAGCGTGATAAACGATGTACTCGGGCCTCGATCAGTTGAAGCGCATGTTTGTTCACCGAGTCCGCCTTATGCCTTTCAAGGTGGCTTGCAAGCCGTGTTGCCTTCGTGACGAGGTTCTGAAGGTCTTCCGGTATCGCCGGGGCGACTCTCTGCTCCTTGAGGACCTGGAGCACAGACTTCCCCGTGAACTGCTTGGCTAGGGGCACGCCGTGCTGGTCTCGGAGTATCAGCCCGATCCTGCTGGGCGGTACGAGGTCTCTGCCAAGCTTCGTGATGAGGGCCTCAACCTCCTCCGGCTCGTACCTAGACCAGGCGGGAGGCTTACGAGAGATAGGCCTCACCGAATGAGACCTGCCGTGGGCATGGGCGCGCCTCTTGACCATTAACGGTCCACTCGAAACGTGGCGTGCGATAAGCACGAGGCTTCATATTTAAAGGTTCTACATCGTCTGCCAGCTCCTTTAACTTAAGGGATTTGGGTTGGGAGGTCCTTGCTCACGCATGATGCGGCTTGCCAGGCTCATCATGCGTGAGAGGGCCTCTCTCCGGCTGATGCTCCACGGGGCGTATCCCTACTACCGTTGCAGCGGCTCGATACGTGCATCTAGGGCCCTGGAGCCCCTCGTGAAGAGGAACCATGCCGCGTTGCGGGGTGGTTCAACGGCTGACGCCTACAGCCGACAGGTTCGACGCGATAAGCGCCTGGGGAGGCGCCTCCTCGCGGATGAGGCGACGGTCTACGTGAGGGGCGTCCAGGCCTAGGCCTGGGTCTAGGTCTAGGCAGCCTTCAAGCCCTACGCGAGGCGCTTCCCTGCCTTCCACGCCTCGTGGCCGCGGGGCAGCCTCGCCGCCTACCAGTTCCTAAGCCGGGCTAAGGGGGCCGGTATGGCTGTAAGCCCGCGTATACGGATGACGCGGGCCGGCGCCCTCCCGCCTGCAGGTGGCTGAGGCTTGAGCGCCACGTCTACGGCGGCGAGTGGAGGAGCCTCATGGAGAGGATGGACCAGTACCTGAGGGGCCGGGCTGAGGCGTTCGACGACCGCTCCCCGCCTGCTTCCGCGAGGACTGCGACCTGAGCCAGGTCCGTAGCTGGCTGAGCCTCTACAGGTTCTACCACAGCTACGCCAGGGTGAACGAGGACCTGGGAAGGAGCACCGCTGCAGACTGACCGCCTACCCGAGTACCGGAGGTTCATCCAACTCCTCCAAAAGGTGATCTTAAGTCAAAGGAGCGAAAAACTCAAGGCAAACCCTTAAACCCCTTTCATGCCTTCACTTTTAAGGTTCGCCTTGAGCAGTCGAAAGGGTCCTTGACTCAGTAACCAGCCTATGTGATGGAGACCCTACTTGAATAGTCAGGCAGGGCGTGTCCAATAGTTCGTTGCACGTCCATCGATTCGGGAATCGCGATGGGTCTGTCGGACATCCTGCGTCTTCCACCTCCATGCCCGAGGCATGGAAAAAGCGTGCGGTATTCTCGGCGATAGGACAATTGTTGGACACGCCCTAGTCAGGCATAACCCCTTTAAAGTAACGATGCCGTAAGCCAGTAAATTTCGCCCTCGAGAGCTTTCCAGCAGCACGTAGACCGGGCGGACTGGAAAGGGTATTTAAGCACAGTCATCACCCACTGGCGCTTAGGTCTTAGAGGGAGGTAACGTCTTGATCCCGACCGCCGAGATACTCGGCATCGGCGAGGAGCTTCTCATAGGCAAGATAGCGAATACCAACGCCCAGTTTCTCTCCAAGCGGATCACGAGCCTAGGTGGGAGGGTCACTAGACATCTAGTCGTGGGAGATGATCTAGCAGCCATAGCCACGGCGGTCAACGAGTGCCTAGCTAGGCGCCCCAGCTTCCTCATAACGACTGGTGGCTTAGGTCCTACATTCGATGACAAGACCCTCGAAGGCATAGCGGAAGCGCTAGGGAGGCCCTTAGCACTTCATCCTGAGGCTTTCAGGATGGTCAGGGAAAAGTACGAAACTCTCTCCAGGCAGCGCGGCCAAGCCATAGAGCTGACACCAGCTAGGGTGAAGATGGCAAAGCTGCCTGAAGGCTCAACCCCCCTCAGAAACCCTGTCGGGACAGCCCCCGGCGTACTCATCGAGGTCGGAGACGTAACGATGATAGCGCTTCCCGGTGTCCCATCGGAGATGGAGGCGATCTTCGAAGAAAGCGTCGCGTCGATGGTCAAGAACCGTTCCGACGCGACCTTCTACGAAGAGAACTGGCGCCTCGACGGAGTCTACGAATCGGAGCTTGCCCCCCTCATCGACCAGGCCATGCATACCGCTCCTTTTGTCTACGTGAAGTCTCATCCAAGGAGAGAGGAAGGGAGATCGCATATTGAGCTTCACCTCAGCACCTCCGCGCCCACGCTGGAGGAGGGGAAAGCCAGGGTTCAAAAGTGCATCGGCGCGCTCATGCAGCTCATCGCCAAGAGCGGTGGAAAGCTCTCCCCGATGATAGGCTAGACCCCTAGAGTTGAGGTCGTCGAGGCAGGCAGCTCTCAGACGGGGCCGCTATACCTGCGAGCTAGCGTTTCAGCTGAAGGTTCTGGTGATGACGCCTATTCCTCTCGTTCTGCCCTCTCTGAAGACGAACCAGTCCGATTCCCTGATGAACTCTGACCTATACTTGAAACGAAGCCGTACTATGGCTGTGGTGCCCGTCCTTAAAGGCTCGGTTGACATGTCCAAGAACTCGACAGACTGCCTGATAGTCTGTATATGGGCGACCGCGTTGTAGCCTCTCCATATCGTCGTGGGGTGATGGAGCACCGTTATTCGGGCTTCAAACTCCCTCGCAGGCTTCACCTGGAGGGCTTTGTCGAGGAGGCACATCCCCTTCTCAACCTGGTCGAACTCGACACCAGCTAGCGCGAGGCAGCAGTCTTGGCCTGCGAAGGCCCTTCCGACGCTTACGCGGTTCACGTGAATAGACCGAACCCTGACGGCCTGGGAACTGCCGTCCGAGAAGGGACCGACCTGAACGAGGTCGTCGACGGCTACGCTTCCTTGGAGGATGACGCCGTTCACGACGAGGCCTACACCCTTCACGTTGAACTTCTCATCGACGTACATCATGAAGGGCCTATCGAGCTTCTCCTCCCATCTAAGCCGGGGCGGCAGGAGGTTAAGGAACTCCCTCATCAGGTTCAGCCCGAAACCGGTGGTGTTTGACACGGTGAAGATCGGGGCTACTCTACCCCTTGGCATGTTCCGGGCGGCGACCACTACGTCGTCCGTCGACCTTACGCGTAGAGGGATGCGGTTGACCCCTGGGAGCTTCAGGAGCGCCTCGGTCTCCTCAAGGACCTTCGCGACCTGCTCGTCTGGGACCATATCCACCTTCGTGACTGCAACCACGACGGGTATCCTGAGGGCTACGGCAACGCCTAAGTGCTCCCTCGTAGTGCCGATCACTCCCGCGTTCGCACCGATGACTAGGAGCACGTAGTCGGGCACCCTTCCCATCACGCCCTTCAACGTAGTCCTCAAGTACCGCTCATGTCCGCCCAGGTCGACGAAGGAGATGATCTTCGCGCTGTGGAGGAAGACCTCCGCCTCGTCAAGGGGAGAGAGCAGCTTGTAGTTGCTCACCGCCCCATCAGCGTCGTAGCCCAGAAGATGCGTTGAGATCGAGGAGGTCCTCCTCATCTGGATCTCGTGAAAGTAACGTGCCACCCTTGCCATCGCTAAGCCGTTGCCGTCATCCATCTCGCCGCTGCAGAGCACACCTATGATGCTGGACTTCCCTGAGTCCACGTTCCCCAGAACCGGCACCATCAAGTAGATCGGTAATACGCCTTCCTTGCAGTGCCTGACCAAGACCTCGGCGATCTTCCCGCGAGGGGCTTCGCCTAGACGAACAACCCTACAGCGCGCATCGACGATGGCTGCGGCTTTCCGTAGTACCTCCAGAGAGCGTTCAAGCTCGGGCTCAGTAAGCCCGACTAGGCTGCCGTCATCGGAGACGCCCAGCTCGTAGAAGGCTTCGCCGCCTCCCTCCGTGAGCCGGTACCGCATCTGCGTAGCTAGGTGCTCGACCGTCCGGGCGTCATCTTGGACGAGCATAAGCTTGTACTCTACGTTCCCGGAGTCTTTCTCGACGGCGAGGCCCATCTGAGGCTGTCCCATCTACACGGATCGGGTCCTGCCAAGGGACTTAAGGCTATCTGATACCCGCGCGTCTCCACTCAGTGTTCTGTCCCGTGACGCTGCCGGCATTCCTGTGCTAGGCTTCTGCGGGGGTTAAGTGAGTAGCTTATGCCCCGGTGGGGTCTTTCATGGTCCGGTAGTGGGCGAAGCCTTCTAGCGTAGGGAACAGGGGGTGCCTCGCACCAGGCCGCTTTACGGTAGGCATCCGCCTTCCCCAGCGTGGACGGCCTCCTCGGGCTGGCTGCGATATGCTCTACGCCGTCCAGGCGGCAGCACTCGGCGA
>JAWCPE010000101.1:0-7531 GCA_038870415.1 Bathyarchaeia archaeon | reverse complement strand
ATCGTGGAGCGGTGGTTCAGGACCCTCAAGGAGCGAACTGGACGATTCTACCATAACTTCCAGGCTGGGAGGGGCCTCGTGAAGGCCGAGCTCTTCCTGAGGCTCTACACCCTATGGTATAAATGGGTACGCCCGCGTCGAAGCCTAGGGGCTTCCCCAAGCCTGAAGGCGGAAAGGTAACGGTATCCGGTGGTGTATGGTGAGGTCTATCAGCCAGCTCCGTTCATGGTTGAGGCTGCAGTCTTCATGTCCACAGGGGAGAGGTGGGCGTCGGAGCGCTCCGTACTGTCCTTCACTCGCTGCATAACCCTCTTCAGCGTGAACCGTAGCTTGGGCGTGCAGAGCCTATGCTTCACATGTAGGCCCTGGGCAGGCCGTAAACAGACTAGCTTTCTACCCGAATCAAGGCCTGCGTAGATGCAGTTCTCAGAGAGCGATTTCGGCATCCCCATATAATGCGGGTAGTCTGACAGGGACAGACCAACGGTACACGTCCTAGAGCAGAAGCCGGCCTTTCCTAACACCCGGGAATTCCGTGCAGAAGGGGTGACTTAACCTTCCATGGTTTAGCCGATGATGCTGTGCTGTACAACTTGACTGGCTGGTCTAGGGGTTTCCACCGCCTTTTCCTGATATTGATTCACCTCCTCTGAGGGGAAGCCTCCCCCAGTATCGATACGGGCCGCAGCCGAGGCTTTTTAGCCGCACTCGTGTAAGTGCTGAACATGGGCTTTGCGGCGGGAATAGGCCGACAGAAATGGCCTACGTTGAGGGTGCCCTTCGTTCCAACCCCACATGATATCGTCAAGCTAATGCTCGATGCGGCGAACCCTCAGCCTGAGGAGCGGCTTTACGACCTTGGCTGCGGCGACGGCCGCATCCTCCGAAAGGCTGTTCGCGAGTATGGGTGCACGGCTGTAGGTTACGAGATCAACCCTAACTTGGTATCCTATGCTGTTTCGAAGGCCCGGCTTGAGGGTTGTACGCCCGACAGGCTGCGGGTACTCTGTCAGGACCTCCGGGAGGCTGACCTCTCAGGGGCGGACGCAGTCACCCTGTATCTGACACCTGAGGCTTTGATAGGCCTAAGGCCAATCTTGGAGACCCGTCTTCGACCCGGGGTAAGGGTCGTATCCCACAACTACAGGATTAGGGGCTGGCTACCGGAATCCATCGAGGAGACGACCTCACAAGTTGACGGGAAGAGACACGCGGTCTTCCTGTACCGTGCCCCTTTCACCGCTGAACACAGGAAGAGAAGCTAACCTTGAACGGTCTTCCATCCCCTCGACTCATGCAGGCCCAGTCGCCTTGACCTTTAAATGTCCCCAGAGGACACGCGGAGGACAGATGTTGGGGCCTCACAGGCCGCCTACAGTCGTGTCAGAGGGCTGCTATCGATCGGGTTGATGGAGAACCTCTCAGCGGGAGAACGGCTTATTAAGGGCGTGAAGGACAGGGCGAAGCTGCTCGAAGCCGTGGTTTCGCTGGAGAAGGACACGCTGCTGCTCTACACTCCCCAGACGTGCTGGAAGCAGACGACAGAAAGGTCGTAAGACCGTAGACGCAGAGCAAACATGTCTGGCTGAGGACGCCAGCCTGCTAATGTGAGCTTACCCGTCAGCGAACTCACGCGTGTCTTTTCGAGCCCCCTACACCTATGAGCGGTCTCTACAGTGGGGTATGCGCAGAAAACGAGCTATGAGCGCCGCTTCTTTCGACTCGGCAGGTGCGCGGCCTCTCCTCACTAGCTGCGTCTCCTTTCAGCTTCGAGAAGCATGCCCGCCGCGATCATGCAGAGGCCGATCACGTCAGATATCATCGTCGGCTCAGGTACCGCGATGAGCAGTAGGCCGAGCCCTACAAGGTCCCTATGGCTCTTGATGTCGATGACCCCCCGCTTCTTCAACACCTCAATCCTTCGGGCGATTGCGGCCGCCTTCTGGGCCCTGTCCATCGTGGGGTCTTTCAGGACCTCCATCATGGTAGCCCTCAGCTCAAGGATTTCGGCCCGAGGGTGGGATAGCATGGCCGCCTCAAGCTTCCTCAGGCTGGCATCGAGCCTCTCGGCTTGCGCTAGTCTCCTCTCAAGCTCCGGGGTGTGAAGTCTCGCCTCTAGGCGGGAGAGGCGTTCGAGATGCGATATTACCTCGTCGAGATCAGCCATCTGAGGGGCCTCGCTCTAACAGTGGCTACGTCACTCGAACCGAGCAGTCTAGCTGATGGGGCATAGCCAGAGCCTATTAAGGCTGAGTCCACTATTCTCAGAGCGTGAAGCATCAGGCATGGATGGAAGGTGGGCGTTGCATCCCCTACGACGGATCAAGGCGACCCCAGTTGGGTTCGAGAGCCTCGGCGTGAGGTCTATGTGCATGTACGTTGAGACCCCCGACGTGCGGGTGCTCATCGACCCAGGCGTCTCTCTCGGCCCTCGGTTCCGACTCTTACCGCATCCACTTGAGTATCGTGCCCTACGCAGTTGCAGGGCGCGGATCAAACGTTTCGCCGCGAAGGCAGAGGTGGCTACCGCCTCTCATTACCATTTCGACCACATCTCGCCCGCGCTGGATAGCGACGCAGTCTGGACTTGGAGCGACCGGGCGACCGCCTCAGAGATCTACGGGGGCAAACGGCTCCTTGTGAAGGACGTCAGGGAGAAGATCAACTACAGCCAACGTAAACGCGGATGGATCTTCCAGAAGATCATTCGGGACGCGGCGAAGAGCGTCGAGGCTTGCGACGGTAGAACGTACGAGTTCGGCGGGACGACCCTCAGGTTCTCTCAACCCGTCGTGCATGGAGAGGATGAGGGAGGCCTAGGCTGGGTGGTGATGCTTACAATTACCTGCGCAGATGAGAAGCTGATGCACTGCCCGGATGTTCAAGGCCCGTCCTCCAAGGACGTTCTTGACCTCATCCTTACAGAGAACCCCCAGATGGCGATAGTCGGCGGCCCACCGTCCTACCTGGCAGGGTTCAAGACGTCTAGGGAGAGGATCTCACAGGCGGTCGAGAACCTCGCCACCTTGGCCAGACATCTACCCGTGACGGTGTTAGACCACCATCTGCTCCGCGATGAGAGGTGGCGGGAGGTCTCGGACCCAGCCTTCAAGGCGGCGGCCGAGAGCGGCTGCAGGGTTCTCACCGCCGCCGAGAGCGCGGGGCTACCGAACAAGCTACTGGAATCGCAGCGCAAGAGACTGTACGAGGAGCACCCCCCCTCGGAGGAGTTCACGAAATGGACAAAGCTCAGTAGGGAAGAACAGAGACGAACAAAGCCCCCCATATAGCACGTGTTACACGGCCTGCCTGCACTGACCGACATCGAGCAACGCAGCGCCCATGAGAAGGACAGGGCTCTGAGATAGGAAGCTCGCGTTCAAAGCGAGAACGCGACGTGAAGAGGCTCTGTAGAAACCCTCCCGGCATAGCTTCACTCATGTCAAAATGGGAGACGACGGGCGTGCAGCATACCTAGAGGCTTGGCACATCAACCGATGTCGCATAGAGGGTTTCTACAGAGCCGTGAAGAGGTAAATCTTGAATACCCCAAAGCCGTCGTAGAGTCGGGGTGCATATGGCAGCTCTGGCCCAGGCGAATGCAACAAGATGTGCGCGATCTTGAGTGTGCTCATGCACCCCCCTCAAACCTCGCTAAGAGGTTTTGAGTGGCCTCTCCTACTAGCTCTGATACATCAGTTTCAGGACGTTCAAAGGCTGCTAGAAAGGGAGCTGTGAGTCTAAAATCGAGCGCTGTGCATGGAATATGCGCTTAGGGTCGAGTGGAAGCCGGGCGGCTTTGCCCTTGATGGTGAGGTAAGAGGCAGCACCGTCTGCATCTACTCGAAGGACGCTGAGGAGGCCGTGCGGACCCTGAAGCATGAGTTTCTCGACTATTGTGAGCTAGGTCATCGAGTGCTATAAGCAGGTCATAAACGCGCTGATAGCCTTGAAGAGCCAAGAATCAAACAAGCAGAAGGAGAGGCTGATCGACCGGTTGTTGAGGTACTTTGACCAATTGCGAGGATCCATCCCTTTTCCATACTGATCGGCTCGCGCTAGTCTTATAGGCTTTCATGCATAAACGGGCGTGTCGAATAATTCGTTTCACTCCCACATATTCCGGAATGTGAATCTGTCGCGCACCCAGCGTCTTCCCATCTCCATCCTTCGGATACGAGAGACGTAGGTGTGCTAGGAGGCAAGGCCACTGTTGGACAAGCCTCGCATAAACTAGGTGAGGCCTTGAGCCTTCCTACAACCAAGATAGAAGATATGAGGAGATCGAACCGGCGTATGCCGAGAAGCTCTCGGCGCTGGGAATCAAGACGACGGCAGACCTGCTTGAGGCAGGGAAGACCAGCAAGAAGCGAGAAGAGCTAGCTCAGAAGACAGGCATCTCCGCGAAGCTGATCTTGGAATGGGTGAACCTAGCGGACTTGGTAAGGGTACCAGGGATCGGCGAGGAGTACTCCGACCTGCTTGAAGAGGCCGGCGTTGACACAGTGGCAGAGCTGGCACAGCGGGACCCCGAGAACCTGCATGCCAAGATGCTGGAGGTAAACAAGCAGAAGAAGCTCGTGAAGAGGCCCCCAGCCCTGAGCGCTGTCAAGAAGTGGGTGGAAGAAGCCAAGAAGCTGCCACGAGTCGTGGAGCACTAGCTAGACGACGGATACCGCGCCTTCCCTCAACCCCTCTTTTTCCCCCTCTCTTTCTGGCTTGCCGAACCGGCAGGATTCTCAGAGACGAGGCTGAGCGTTGAAGCAGTCCCCAACGGGGATTCAACGGACGCTTCAGGACGTCTGCAGCATGACAAATTCGCTTCACGACGGTGTCGATGCTGATGGTCCAAGTGAGGCAGAAGGATGGTAAGGCTTTAGTGCCCCCACAGTCGCTTCTTGGATCGGTATGCCGCCGCAAGAAGTGGGTAAGGATGAGGCGGAGGCTATAGTCAAGCGGGACCTCCAGCAACACTATCCCGACCTTACCGACCTCCGGTTCACGTCTGTTTCGAGGACGGGTAGGTTGCGAAGGAAGCACTGGGAGCTGGAGGGTAGGCTGACGACGAAGCAGTATGGGGGGTCTAGGTCCTTCAGCTACAGGCTGGACGCCTCAACCGGAGAGATTAGAGGCTTCGAAGTACGCTAGGCTAGGCTTGCTTCTTTTCGGCTTCTGCTCTCTGGTAGACAAGCCATTCGGCTGGCTCGATCACGGCGTTAGGGATGACGTGAAGTACCCCGTCTTTGTCGAGTATCCTCGTCTTCCTTATGTCGACACCCACCACGGTCCCCTCTACCCCGCCCGCCTTCACTTTGAAGCCTACCCCGAAGTCCTTATCCGTCACGAGGAAAGCGCCTGAGACGAGGTCCTTTAGGACGCCGGACATGGCTAGGCCTATGCCTAGGGCTAGGAAGGCGAAGATGCTTCCGAGAGCGGCGACCATAGGCGAGAGGGGCGGCCCGAAGGAGGAGAGGACGGCGAGTATCACGAAGTACCAGAAGACCATCGAGACGATTGACATGAGCATCCCGGACAGAGCTAGGGGGATCCGTGCCTTCTCCAACGTGGCCTTCACCCCCTTCGTGAGAACCTTCAGGATGACGTAGGAGATGATGAGCGTGATGATGGCGCTGATGATGAGCGGAATCGCCGCGACGATAGATGCGAGCAGATTCCCAACGACGTCAAGCGGCGCCTGCATAACCTCAGACATACCAATCCCTGCCTTCCATGCTTCGAGGCGAAAGATATATAGGTCTTTCCGAGGCGTCCGTCATTTGCGGGATTCAGAGTGGCAGAGGCAGCAGCTGCCGTCGCCGCCCTCGCCTCAGCCGGCGTCGTCAGACTCAACGAGAAGTGCTCCGTCGAGGGCTGTAGGCTTACAGCCGTCTTTGAGTGTCCGTCCTGTAAGGCGAGGTACTGTCAGAGGCACGCATCGGACGCCGCTTTTACATGCGTCAAATGCGGCAGGAAACTCGCAGCAGCCCACCCATTCTCCGTTGGATGATCCCTCACACCAAACCTCAGCCATTCCTTCACTTGCAGGGGCCAGTCTAATTAGTGACGCTCGGTTGCTAGGGGCGCTGCCAGACGTAACGCTTCTTTTCTTGGGCGCCTATGGCGGCCCTACGTATGCTCGCCGCGAGCAGAGCCGGCTCTTATAAGCATGTAACTGTGCTGGGCTCTTAGAGGAGCCCGTTCCAAGTGTTCGAACCAGCTCAATCAAGAGCTGGTTACCAGGGACCAGAAACTCCTGACATCCTACGGCTTATGAGGGAGGCGATGCTCTAAGTTCGCAGCACGATAGGGTTGAGAGTTACTCTTACGTAAGCCCAAACCCTCAGGGTCAAATGATGCTTTTTCAATGCCGGTAGGCTTACGATCCAGAACTTTACTCTTGACGATTGGCGAGACCTCAGCAAGGAAGCGTATCACGGCAGACTGAGACCCCGCGGCTGACGGTTTTCTGAAGCTACTGTGAATCGGTGACCGGAGATGGTCTTGCGTCGCTCTGGGTGGGCAGAGGTAGGGTCATCTTGACGTCGAGTTTCTCGAAGCCTTTCCCGGCTTCTCTGAGGAAGAAACGGACCAGTACCACGGAATAGATCGCGAGCATTGCTAGCAGGAAAACTTCGCTGCTGCTTCTGGGGATCATGACGAGCGTGAAAGGCGCTAAGACAAGCGTCAAAAGCATGAAGAAGGCGCTCAGCGACCGGAGGGATATCTGGAGGCTCAAGTCGTACGGCGGCAGGTACACTCCGACTAGGACGCCTACAGAGTTTGCGATCAGCATGATGAGTGGAAGGACCGCGGATAGCGTCCACCATGAGAACGGCATCTGCAACGTGAGGCTGGCGACTATCACCATAGGGGTCAACGAGGCCGCCGAGAGGGTTAGGGCGAAGAGGAACTTCCCATAGACGATAGCCTCTTTCCCGAGGGGGAAGACCTTTAGGAGCCAAAGCTTCCCCGATTCACGGCTGAAAGAGCCGAGCGAGGGGATGAACGGGAGAAGAGCCAGTATAATCACGAACTCCTGAACGAAGGTCTCCAGAGGGCGAAATCGGGTCTGAAACTCAGGGATCGCCTCCAAAGGGAGGAAAGACTCAAGCAGATACCATAAGGCAAGAGAGACCACGTATGTCACAGTGAAGCCCGCGAGGGAGAACTCCATCAGGGTTCCCCTCAACGCGAGTTGGACATCCTTTGAGAAGATGAGGAGCGAAGGCCTCTCAGAGCCAAGCCTTCTCTCAAGGAACCTCCCTATTCTAAAGCCTAAAGGGTTGACCGGCTCAGAGGCGAGCAGGCGGGGGGACAACTCCTCAGGGTGGTAAGCCCCCGAACCGAGGTAGACGAATGTTAAGGCTATAGATAGGAAGGCGCCCAGCGAGAGAAGGGAAGCCAGAGCTACCGGCCTGCCGAGTATCGATTCAAGCATGAGCGAAGCCGCCAACGAGTTCGGCAGGAAGGCCCAGATCACCCCCACCTCCTCAGAGAGGGGCAAAGCCCAAGGCTCGAGGCCCAGATACGT
>JAWCPE010000100.1:0-7570 GCA_038870415.1 Bathyarchaeia archaeon | reverse complement strand
CGTTTCACCCTCATACGCGGGAAGAGCCGCATACCCGTCGAGGCGGCGAGGGACCCGCCTAGGCTCCTCGCCACGCTGCAGGAGACAGCGATGGCTTCGAAGCCCGCCGAGACTGAGGTATGGTTTACTAAAGAGCCGAGGCCCGGGTTGTTCCTCTCGCCTCGAGCTGCGCCTCTGGGGCCCTCCGCGCCCTTGGAGAGGCTCAGACTGGCGGAGAACCCCTCCGTGTCTAAGGCGGTGGAGTACGTCGTCTCCGACCGCGACTTGAGGGCGGCCCAGGCGGCGGTGAGGCTCTTCGAGGCCGGCATCCCCGTCACACAGGTGACGAGGCTTCTCTCCGTCGGCTTGCTCGGCGTCCAACGACAGCGGAGGCTCGTACCTACGGAGTGGAGCATCACCGCCGTAGACGACCTCCTCAGCCGCGCCCTGCATAGGCGGGTCTTAGACTACCCGCAGGTGAACGAGTTCATGCTCTTCGGAGCCCAAGGCTTCGACAATAACGTCCAGGTGTTGCTCATGCCCTCTCCTTGGATGTTCGAAGCCTTGGAGGCATGGCTCACAACCAGCAGCCCAACCGTTGGGAGCGACTACGAGCTTACCTGGGGCCGTGCCACGTACGCTCAAAACCTAGCCGGCGCCTACTACGCCGCCCGACTTCCCATCTTGGAGTACCTGGAGCGTACACGGAGACAGGCCGCAGCCTTAGCCTTTCTCGAAGTCGGCGCAGGATGGATTCCTGTCGGCGTCTGGCGTCTCCGAGAGCTCTGCCGTGAAGCTCTCCGTCAACCGCCGCTGAGACTCGAAACCTTGGACGAAAGCCTGAGAGCCCTCAGCGGACGACTCCGCCTGCCACTTGCGAGGTGGACTCAAGTCAGCAGGCTCCTAGGCCTCCGCAGGAGACAGAGAGGCCTAGAGGCGTATCTTCTCATGTAGGCTCGCTGATGGTCTAGGCTGCCGTCACCATGCGTTCATTACACCCTTCCCAGTAGCTAACCGTGGGGTTTATCCGCGCCTCCCCTCCTGCTTAACCGTGACGTTATCCGCCTAAAAAGAGCCCGCCTTAAGCCCCGATCCAGCTGAAACCTAGCGTGGAAAGCCTCTGATCGGAAACTCTTCCCCTCTAAACTCGCCAGGGTAGACCCGTCTCTGCGGTAGGAACTATCCGAAGAGGACGATCCACCTCTGCCGCGCATACGGTTTGCCTTGGAGCCCGTTTCGATTGATTTAAGGCTCCTCTTGCAGCCTTCTCAGGTATGGAGTTCCTGGAGCTGAGTGATGGTGAGTGGGGGGCTGGTGGAGCCCCTGCTGCCTCCGAGGACTCGTAGGGGGAGGAGGCCGTCGATAGGCGGCAGAGCATCGATTGATGACATCCTCTACGTCTATTGACGGGGTAGGTGGATGGACCTGCCTCTCAGGTACGGGCCTTACGTCACAGCCTAGGAGGAGGCTTAACCGCTGGCAGGAAGAGGGCGTATGGGAGGGGATGCTCAAGGCGCTGGCCTCCGCGAGGCGCTATGGTAGAGTGGCGGTCGACAGCCCCACCGTGGAGGCTAAAGGAGGGGGAACTGGCAGGTTACGACGGCTTCAAGCACAGGAAAGGCTCGAAGGCATACACGTGCGTCGACGAGGACGAAGCCCCTCAGCGTAGCCCTAGGCTCGGCAGCGAGCGTGATGGCAGGAGGCTGCTGGAGCTGGTAGGGGCCCTCGATAAGCCTCCGAGGGAGGCGTACGCCGATGCGGCCTACGACAGGCCCGTAAGGGATGGGCTTTCCTCCATAGGGGAGGAGGCAAAACATACCTGTGAACTTAGAAGGAAGAGGGAGAGGGCGAGCCGAGGCTATACAGGGCGGAGCTGTACGGGAGTATGAGGTCTGCCGTGGAGAGGCCCCTACGCCTAGCTGGAGAGCTTTAAGGGAATACCCATAAGGCATGAGAGGCTTGCCGTCACGTACAAGGCCCTTGTAAACGTAGCCAGCATAATGATTCGGTTAAAGATGGGGGAAGCGTGATTAAAATGGGTTCTTGGGAAAAGAGGGGTGTGAAAAGATGAGGGGCTTCCCGCTCGTTGAAGCGGTGCCGCATCCAGACAGGGTTGCTTTCATGGCTGACGGCAAGGAACTCCTCGGGTACGTCTTCAACCCCCTGGGGTCGAGGCCGTTCCTGTTCCCGGTCGTCGGCCCCGCCGGCAGGTACGTGACGCGGATAGGCCATCCGCATGACCCAGCCGGGCATTCGCACCATCTATCCGTCTGGCTGGGGCATAGGAGCGTGAACGGGGTCAACTTCTGGGAGGAATCCGCGGACGCAGGCAGGCAGATTCACAGGCGTGTAGCCGCGGTATCCGACGAGGGCGCGAGAAGTTCTATCACCTCGCAGGTGGACTGGGTGACCGCAGCGGGAGAGACCCTCATGGTGGAGGCCCGCACGGTCTGTTTGAGGCTCCTAGCCGATACTCGCGAGTTCCTCATCGACCTGAAACATGTCTTCGAGGCGTCCTCGAATATTTCGCTCGCGAAGACTCCCTTCGGCCTGTTAGGCGTCCGGGTTGCGAAGACGATGACGGTGAACGATGGCGGCGGGACGGTAACCACTTCGGAAGGCATGAGGGATGAGAAGGAGGCCTTCTGGAAACGAGGCAGGTGGTGCGACTACTCCGGGCCGGTGACGCCTAGCGAGTGGAACGGCCTGACGCTCTTCGACCACCCCGGGAACCCGGACTATCCGCCCTGCTGGCACGTCCGCAACGACGGATGGATGTGTCCCTCTCACTTCCTAGAGAAAGGCATCGACCTGAAGAAAGGAGAACACCTAAACACTAAGTACAGGATCTACGTCCATTCAGGCAGGGTCAACCGTGACCGGTCCAGAGAGCTCTTCGAGGAATTCTCTAAGGAATGACATGCCAGATGGGTGAGCCTCCGGTCTCCGCTTTGATGAGCGATCTCGAAGCTGAAGCTTTCTTCCCTCTCTCTGGTCCTGTTTTCGCCCTGAGCATCAGGTTACGGTCTCTCCTCAAAGGCGACGTTTCTACGTCTCCGAGTCGCGGTGTAGAAGCCTAAACTGGAGCGCTGCCATCAAGGCGCTCGCCGAGGCTCCGAGAAGGTACGGTGCGGTCTCTGAGGCGTCTGCGAGGGCGCCGCCTATGAGGGGTCCTATGAAGAACCCTGCGCCCAGCGTGCTCTCCCACATGCCTGCGGCTTTCCCATGCTGGGCGCCACTCTCCCTAAGTATGAGCGAGAGCGAGGTCGCGTAGAGCAGCCCTAAGGCGACCCCTTGACCGGCGAAGGAGGCGATGTAGACCGATAAGCTGGAGGTGAACGGGATGACGAGAAGCGAGAGGGAGAAGATGCTGGAACCGGCTAGGAGGGAGGCTTTCAGCCCGAGCTTGGCCGCGACCCCGTCGGCTTGGGCGAAGACGGCCGTCTGGGTTAAACCCGAGAGGAGGAAGAGCATCCCTATCGTGTAGGGCGGTACCTCAAGCCTCGTCGCGAAGGCGGGGAAGAGCGTCGCCACGATGCCGCCGTTGAAGGAGAAGAGCACCCCCGAGATGAGAGCCGCGTATACACGCCTAGAAGCCCTCACCTTCACGGTCTTCTCCCCGCTTGCCTGAGAGAGCTGCGGCCGGGAGGGGTTCCGTCTCGGCGTCCGCGTAGACGCCGTTACGGGAATCATCGCGAGGCAGGTGGCGGCGGAGAAGTAGAAAGGCGCCTTGATCGAGATGAGGCTTATCAGGAGGCCGCCTACCTGGGGCCCTATGATGCTGCCTATCCCCCAGCCTAGGTTGTAGCCTCTCAGGCTCTTGTCGAGCCGCTCCTCAGGGGCCAGGTCGGCGACGAGCGCCTCGATGACAGGCCAGAACAACCCGGCCCCCGCAGCCTGAAGGAAACGTGCGAAGGCGAGAAGCCCCGCGGCGTCGATGAAGCTGAAGAGCAGACAAGCCGCGGCCTGCACGCCTAACGCGACGCTGATCAGAAGCCTCCGAGAGAACCTGTCAGAGACCGCGCCGAAAAACCTGGCCGCCGAGGCGTAGGTGACGCCTCCCACCGCGCCGATGACGCCGATGAGCAGGTCAGATGCGCCCAGCCGGAGCGCGTAGATGGGAACCGCCAGCAGCGTGATGTTGAAGCTCATCTGCGTAGCGAAAGCGCAGAGGTAAACCGCAGAGCGCCAGCTCCCAACGGCCATCACCTCGGTTGGCTTCTCGTCCGTGTCCATACGCTCCGGCTCGCTGCTCCGGCTTCGGGACTAGGAGCCTCAGAAGGCATGAGAGGCTCTCTCCCGCAGCCCTTTAGGCTCGGTGGGCCGAGGTCTCCTTTTAACTGATTCGCTTTCAATCTCCATCAGATCGGTCTTTCCGTTGGGGGCTCACGCCTCAGACTAAGGAGCTTATAGCCTGGCCTGTCTGTTCCGAGGGGTGGATTTCCCTCTCTGATTGGGCTCGTCTAGAGGTGGGCATCGGAGGGACCGACAGGGCGTTACTTGCGGCTTTCCATCATCGAATCGGTGGCTTTGGCACGTTTCCTCTCGACTCGCCGGGGCCGTAAATGGACGTGAAGAGTCACCAATCTCCGCGAGGCGGCCTTTCTGCTGGCCGAGATTTACCCATACCCACCCAGCAAGAGGTCGAACACCGAGAAGACCCTTAGACACTGCTGGGAACGACTGAAGGCTAACGGTGCGACTTTAGATCAATAGCTTTGCTGATTTGGGTTAGCGGCCACGGTTTGTTCCCCGCCGTCCCACCGTATTATGACACGATCTCCGTCCGGATCGGGTGCTAGGAAAAACCAGAACTTCTGAGACGTGTCCACCGTTCCTGGCGGTAAGGAGACGTTCTGAGCCGTTCCGTTCACGGTCGAAACCCACTCGATTCGGGCGTTCCGCGCCGTTGCGCCTAAGTTTTGGAACGTGATGCCGTGGCTGTGCGCTCCTACAACCACGAGGTAGGGAGCTTGAAAGTGGGTGAGGTAGGGTGGACTACGCCGAGCCAGAGGATGAGCGGGTTGGGGATGACAACCACCACGATTTCTAACTGTAAAACGTTTTCGACCGAGAGAGCGTACAGCGCCTATCTTACTATTATTGTTTTGATCGGCGGCGTATTTATACGGTTGACAGGTTGGGCGTCTCTCTGTGTCGATTCTCCTTTACGGGGTGGCAAACGTATTGCGGCAGGAGCGCTTGTGGATTGAGCCCACTGGATCCGCAGAGACCGCCACCGTGTTCTGAAGAAAAAAGTGGAGAGGGCGAAAGAAACGCTAGGTGCGCCGACAGTTGTATTGGGTGTCGCTGTATTCCGTGATGGCGTAGTTGGGGTTCCCGCCCCGGTCAGGGTAGCTGTTCTGGAAGTTGTGCCAGGTATCGCCTTTCTTCCAGAAGGCCCCCCAGAGAAGCGCTTCTTGAGGCGTGACGAGGCCGCTGGGAATCGGCCTCCGAGGCTGGTTCACCGCGTCGACCTCGCGGTCGAAGTAGTCGTTGAAGACCATCGAGGCGGCGGTTAACGCGAAACCCGTCGCGAACCCAAGCGAAAGGCTCAGCCAAGACTCTCCCTCGATCGCTTTCCCCGACGCGAGGACGGCGCCTATAAGGACCGCGAACCCCATCATAACGGAGTTCACAGGCCTGATGAGGCGAAGAGCGCCTGGCAGCTTCGCGTCGTTCAAGAGCAATACCTGTCCTCAGCGACGAGGAGGTCTCAGCCGGTCTACGGTCCAAGGCTGTTTATCGCTTACAGGTCGGGAGGAGAGACCTCACTGTCCTAAGATTGTCCTTATCCACTGCGCCACGCTCTGACCATTCAACTTGGGCTGAAGCCTAGAGTCCGGCTTTGGAGAAGAGACATGCAGTTCGCCAGGGAGAGGAACTTAGCCTCCTAGGTCTTCACGTATGATTGTCGAGAGGTAGGTTGCCAAGGTAGAGGACAGAACGATCGGAGAGCCTATTATCAGGAAGAAGGTGGCCGAGCCGTATCCGAAGGCTTGTGGGAGAAGCCGTCTCAGCGGGGTGAGGGAGCTGAAGAGAACGAGGAGGCTGAGGGCTCCGAAGATAGCTGAGAAGAGAGCTACCACAACCAGCTTTGAGGTCTTCGGCAGCCTGCTCCTCACTATAAGGCCGTACATGGAAAGAGAGAGCCCCTTGAGGAAGACGATGGTAACTGAGTGAAAGAGCAGGATCGCCCACACACCGGTCTGGTACAAGGAAACGATCACCGGGTTGGTCTCCACGGCCAGACCGTAAGAGCTGATGGACGCATAGGTAATCAAGGCGTCCAAGATGCCGAGAACCGGCATCAGGAAACATGCCCAGAAGCCTCTCTCTGTCCTCAGCTGAAGGAGGACTGATACGTCGCGCTTCACGAGGGCTCCCCCGAGCGCGACGAGAATAGATCCGGCTGAAACCAGTGGGAGAATGTAAGGAAGGCTCCTTGGAAGATACGGCAGGGGGTATGCTGCCCCAGGCTCTGCTAGGAGAGTCACCTCGAGTCCAACCGTATCGTTTACTGAGGGGTTGCTAACCCTGAGACACCAGTTTCCTTCGATGATAGTGAACGTCCTAGAGAAGTAGGTGCCAATACCCCAGTCTTGGGTGGGAACACCTTCGTCCAACGATATGAGGTCTAAGCGGACTGGCCCCCCTGCGGTCACCGTCAGGTTATAGGTGACGGGAGGACCCCCGCTCAGCGGGATAACGTATTCCCGACCGGGACCCAATGAATCCCTAGTATTCATATAGGGAGGCCCATAGAATCTCCTGTTCCAGTAAGAGAGGAAAGAGGGCGCCAACACTCCGGAGACCAAGAGGAAGAGCCCGAACCCCATCAGCAAGAGACTGGCCCCAACAGGAGATTTGGAGAGGAGCCCAGACACCAGCCTCATGCAAAGTCCCTGACTGAGTATCTCTGTAGTAATAAATCTGATATCGAATAACTCTCACCGTTCCCGAAGAGAGAAAAAGAGGGGGAATGGATGGTTTCTGTTCGCGACGGCTGAGAGACTCCGAGGAGAATCACGGTACGTATTCTATTGTGATGCTATGAACTTGGAGAAGGGCATACGTCCATTGTCCGGAGACAAGGCGATGGACATAGCTCCCGATACCGGAGCTCTCTCCGTGCCATTCAAGATAAGCTTCGACAGCATCCCCGCCTGTCACGGTTGACGTAGATGTCCACTGCAGCGTGGTGGTATAGCCGTTCCTTTCTATCGTTTGACCGCTAGCCGCTGTATCACTGAAGACCAAACCGTCTTGATACCACTTGCCCGCAGCTCTGGCACCAAGGTAGATGAAGCTCGACCCGTAGCCGCTCGGCCAAGAACCGTAGACTTTCCAGTACATCGTAACGTACGCTGTCACTTTCACGTGATAAGTGCCGCTTGGGGCCGATTCTTGAGGAGTCTTGATCTTGAGCCAAGCGTATGCCGTGTCATGTGAGAATAGTTGTTGATTCGTGCCAGTACTTGGTATGACTCCAGCCGATCCTTGTGTGCCGCTGTCGACGACTATGTACGAAGAATACGTACTTGCGAGAACAACGCTAGTCAATGCCAAGACGATACTGATAGTCAGCCAC
>JAWCPE010000099.1:0-7583 GCA_038870415.1 Bathyarchaeia archaeon | reverse complement strand
GGCCCCTCCCAGCCTGGAAGTTATGGTAGAACCGTCCCGTTCGCTCCTTGAGGGTTCTGAGCCACCGCCTCGCAGCGTTGCGCAGCCTGAAGGCGTGGCGCCTCCAGCGTAGGCCGTGAAGCCTGAACGCCTAAGGGGCCTCGGTCGACGAGGAGGAAGTGGCCTATTCACGTACGCTTCGAGGGCCCTGACGGGCGGATGACTGCGTCGAGGATGCTCCTCAGCCATGAGGCCGGACTGCCGGCAGCCTAGACGTGGAGCTGCCGCCCAGCCTCCTTCAGCCTCTTCTCGTCTAGGGCGACTATCCGGCGCCGCTTAGGCTCCAGCCTCACACCTTCAAGCCTCCAGGCCTAACTCTGGGCGTGGCTGGTCTCCGCGACGTGGCAGACCGGTCGTAGGCAGCCTCCCTGTAGCTCAGGCCGGCCAGGTAGAGGAGGCAGGCCCTGAGCTTCACGCGGACAGCAACCCTGTTACGCTGGAAGAGGCCGCTTACCTGAAGGCCTTCGAGGAGCCCGTCTACGCATCACCCTATGGAAGGCCTCCTAAGGCTCCCCTAAAGTAACGGTATCCGCCAGTCTATGTTTCAAGCAGGCTATAGGCGGCCAGCCCCTCCACATCGGGAGCTTTGACATCTCCGGACACTGGCTTCAACGCTGGCTGGCAGAGTTCGCTCGAAAGCCTCGGTAAACCATGAGGGGGCGCGTAGAAAGCCTGCCTTCCTGACGCTAGTAGGGGAGGCTTTGAAGCCACGGGTAGAGTTCTTTGATGCGTTGTACGGCCTTGTCAACCTCGGCCTGTGGGTACTCGTAGGGCGGTAGCTTGCCGTTCAGGTAGTCGTCGTAGGCCTGCATGTCGAAGTGGCCGTGGCCGCAGAGCAGGAAGAGTATCGTCTTCTCCTCGCCGGTCTCTTTGCACTTGACGGCTTCGTCCACGACGGCTTTGATTGCATGCGCCGGCTCCGGAGCGGGGATGATGCCTTCAGTCATCGCGAAGAGCTTCGCAGCGTCGAAGACCTCGACTTGGTTGTATGCGCGGGTCTCTACCTTCCGCTCGTTCACCAGTATCCCAAGCGTCGGCGCCTTGCCGTGGTAACGCAACCCACCCGCGTGGATGGGCGCAGGTATGAACTCGTGGCCTAACGTGTACATCTTCACCAGAGGCGTCAACCGTGCCGTGTCGCCGTGGTCGTACATGTAGACGCCCCTCGTGATCGAAGGCGCAGCTGTAGGCTCGACGGCGATGAACCTAAGGTCCCTCGGGGCTTTGCCGGAGACCTTGTCGTAGTAGAAGGGCCAGAAGAGGCCTGAGAAGCTGCTGCCCCCGCCGATGCATCCGCAGACGATGTCAGGATAGTCGTCGACAAGCTCCAGCTGCCTCTTAGTCTCCAACCCTACGACGGTCTGGTGGAGCAAGACATGGTTGAAGACGCTTCCTATCGCGTAGTTCACCTCGTCGTGGACGAGGGCATCCTCTACCGCCTCGCTGATCGCGATGCCGAGGCTTCCAGGGTTGTCAGGCTCCCTTGCAAGTATCTTCCTGCCGGCCTCCGTCTTGTCGCTGGGACTCGCGTGGACATCAGCACCCCAGAGCTCCATGAGGACTCTCCTGTACGGCTTCTGATGGTAGCTCGCCTTAACCATGTAGACCGTACATTTGAGGCCGAAGAGCATGCATCCGAAGGCTAGGGCGGAGCCCCACTGGCCGGCCCCCGTCTCCGTAGCCAGCCGCTCGACGCCCTCCTTCATGTTGAAGTAGGCCTGGGCCACAGCGGTATTCGGCTTGTGGCTTCCCGGCGGGCTGACGCCCTCGTACTTGTAGTATATCCTCGCCGGGGTCTTCAACGCCTTCTCCAACCCGACCGCCCTGAAGAACGGGGTAGGCCTCCACAACCTGTAGGCGTCCCTAACCTCCTCGGGGATCTCCACCCAGCGTTCCTGAGCAAACTCCTGAGCGAGGACTGCCTTCGGAAAGATCCTGGGGACGATCCCAGGGCCTGGCTCCCTCGTCTCGGGGTCTATCACGGGCGGCAGCGGCCTAGGCAGGTCTGGGAGGATATTGTACCACTGCTTCGGCAGCTCTTCCTCGTCTAGGTTAACCTTTCTCTGCAACGTCATGGCGTCCGTCGACTACACTAAGGTCTTATTTAACACTTCCGAGTACAGAAATAAGCATTCTAAGGAGGCCTCCTTGAGCGCCAATCGGGAGGATTCGAGGGGGACGAGAACAGGTCCTAGGACTGGCGCCCCCGGCCGTCGCGTGCAGACATCGGCGACCGGATTGCGCCTTCAGACCGCGCTGACCTCCAGAGAGCCCCTCCTCGCTGAGCAGGCGGCATCAAGGGGCATGGCTTCAAGTAAAGAGATGACCTGCGCTGCCGCCGCCATGTCAATGTCCAGTTCTTCAATCGAGCCGACACCGATCATGCAGCTCCGCAAGCCGACCTCGCGGAAGACGTACTCGAACGATTCCCGCGGTGGAAGCCTGCCGCCTGCCATAGTCTTCATCGCGACGACCCTCCTCCGCGTTGAAGTCACCGCTTTAAGGGCAGCTTCTCGGTCTGGGAACATCAGGGCCCCCAGCCGGTTGACAGGGGTCACGTACCCGTCGAATCGAAGACCTGAATTCTCCAGCAGAGGAATCGTGACGCCTGCATGATGGACGCCGAAGAAGACCTGAGCGAAGCCTCTACCCCGCAGGAAATCAACGAGTCTCCTGAGTTCGTCGAACCTACCTGTCACGGCGAGGAAGTCCGTCTCCGAGCCGGCCTCGGCGAAGAGCGTCCTCCTCCCGGCGAACTGGGAGACAGACCTCTCGAGTGCCGGGAAGTCGACTGTCAACCGTTCCAGTTCCTCCCCCCCGTAGGGTCTGCCCTCAGCCAAGACTCGCGTGAAGTTCTCCCTCCATCCTGGCCTAGTGAGCAGGATCGGGTCGGACAGGAACTTGTGTTTCAAGTCGATGGCTGCCCGTTTCTCCTCATAGGCGTAGTATGTGAGCCAACGTCGGTAGTCATCGACGCGTCTCCCGTCGATAGTGAGGGGGATGCTGAAGCAAGGCGCTAGGGAGAATTCGACCCCCAAGCTCTGCTCGGCTTCAGCTACGGCCGCAAGGTAGGAGCGTGAGAGGGGGTTCGAGTCCACGGGCACAGCAGCTAGCGCCCTAACCCCGTACGTTCTCGCCGCCTTCAACAGGAGGGGCGTCACGTTGCCCTTGTTAGAGAACCTCTCCGCGTATTCACGGTTCCGTTCAGACCCCTGGTAGGACTCCCCGAGGAAAGGTTGGCATCCTAAGATGACATGCGGGAGTCCAAGGCCGCCCAAGCCGGCCACATCCATCACCTTCCAGCTCCTGAACGCGTCTGAGCTTATGGACCTGAGTACAGGCTTGCCAGACGCTCATCGCGCACATGCCTGAGCCATCTCTAGCAGGAGCCCATAGGGGTCCTTCGCCTTGACGACCCCGCTCGCCAGCAGGACACCGCCTGTTCCCAGCCTGAGCGCGACCTTAACGTCCTCAGCCGTTGAGACGCCTGCGCCGCAGAGCACCGGCAGGGCAGACGTGATCTTCCTCACGAGTCGGATGGCGTCGGTCACTGCTTCAGGCCTAGCCTTGCTGACGGAGATGCCTGTCCCGATCAGCTCTGGGGGTTCATACGCGATCATGTCCGGGCTGAGCGCAGCTGCGGCTTGGCTGACCTCCGGGTTGTTGGTGCAGACCAGGCTCATCAGCCCCACTTGCCTCGCTCTGCGTATGCAGTCGTCTATTGTTGCCAGCTGAAGCCGCCGCTCGGAGTGGTTGATGAGCGTTCCTACGGCTCCAGCCTCGTAAACGGACTCCGGTAAGACTGCCCCCGTGTACTTATCCGCAGGGACCGGGTCTATATGCTGCGAGAAGACGGGAAGCCCCGTCTCCTCCGCGACGAGCCTGATGTCAACGTACTGGGGCGCAACAGCGAGGCAGATACCAGTCTCTCGACTGGCCCTCTCGACCTCCTGCGCCAGCCGCAAACCTCTTCTTCCGATACTCTCAGGGTAACACTTGAAGTTCACAAGGATGAGCGGAAACGAAAGCTTCGGCCTCCCCATATAGGGTACTCCTGCGCCTCCACGCATCGTATGGGCAGTCTAAAAGGATTGTTGATTCCAATTCGCCCGGCGCCGACAGGCACCAGCCAACCGTCAGGTTATGATTTACGCTTCTGCTCTCAGTGGCTCGGTGCAGATGGGGAAGCCGGGCGAGAGCAGCTCGAAATGGACGCTTACATGGTCATATAATAGGCCAAGCCCAAGAGTCTTTAAGGCTCGAACGCTCTTAACAGTCTCGACGGCTTGGGAGGCATCGGCAGATGGAGGGGAAATGTGCGAAGTGTGGGCGGGTCGGCGAGGTCTTCACCTGTAAGTATTGCGGCGAGGTCTTCTGCGACAACGATTACAGGCTGCATATGCTATGGGAGAAGAGGCATGAGGGGTTGGAGCCGCCTGTCACGAGGGAGGAGCTGAGGAGACGCGGAAGGAGATAGTGGACCACTTGCCGGCACATCGCAGCGACCTAGCTCTCGACGTTGAGAGAAGCCGTACGAGAGGAGGTATGCAGATCCAGGTTAGCGTAGACCCCGCGTTGGAAAGGGCATACCCGGGATTCGCGAGCAGATTTGCCGTCGTGACGGACATCAACGTGAAGAAGGTGGATGGAGGGCTTGAAGCCTTCAAGAGCAGGACGCTCGGTGAGCTGAGGACGAAGCATGGGGCAGCCTCCATCACGGAGATCCCTCACGTTGTTCTTTTCAGGAGCTTCTTCAAAGCGATGGGAGTAGACCCATCAAGGTTTCGGTCTCCGCCGGAGTACCTCCTCCGCAGAGCGTTAGCAGATAGGTTCCCATCCGTTAATACGCTCGTCGACATATGTCTCCTTCTCACCGCTAAGCATTGGGTAACGGTAAGCGCCTTCGACGCAGCGGGGCTGAAAGGCCGAGTTACAATGATGCTCGCAAAGGGGTCAGAAACGATCCAGACGATCGACGGCAGGACCGTAGCCTTGACCCCTGGAGAGATCATCCTGAGGGATGAGGAGAAGGTTCTCTCAGCGTACACCGTAGGCGACGCCCAAGCAACTATGGTAACGACGGCTACACGCGAGGCCTTGGTGACGCTCTGGAATGCCCCAGGGATACCCGAGCAGAACCTAGACGCGACCCTAGCTGAGTTGAGGACACTCGTTGCAGCTTACACGTCAGGTGTAGTAGAGGAGATCAAGCCAAGCTGAGGCTCGTCAAGTGAAGCTTTCTCTCTATGGCTTCTAGCAGCGCACGTTGGAGTATATGGGCGGCTAGAAGAGCACGTATCCTCCGCAGATAGAGATGCATTGGCCTGTCACGTAGTCAGACAGGTCTGTGACGAGGAACTCCACGACCTTAGCGCAATCCTCAGGCGTGCCCTGCCTACCTAGGGGTATCTGTTTCCTTAACGCCTCATCAACCTCCGGTCTGCCTCTCCCTTGGGCTATCGCTCTGGAGCTGAGTATCCACGCCGGAGCTATGCAGTTCACGTTTATTCCGTAGGGTCCCAGCTCCGCGGCTAGGATCCTTGTGTAGTGGATGATCCCTGCCTTCGCGACGCTGTACGGCATGGCTCCCCCGTGGATGCTGGCTTTAAGCCCAGCCTGAGAGGCCACGTTGACGATCTTGCCGCTTCTCTGCCGCTTCATGATGGGGCTTGCGGCTTGGCAGCAGAGGACGCAGCTGGTGAGGTTAATGTCCATTATGTACTTATAGTCTTCCTCTGAGCAGTCCGAGGCGAGCGTAGGCGGCGGTGGGGTCTTCAAGTCGCGGAAGTTCAGGTTTCCCCCCGCGTTGTTCACTAAGATGTCGAGGCGGCCGAACTCATCTACGATCTGCTTGAACATAGCGTCCACCTGAGCCTTCTTCGAGCAGTCCGCCTGTATGCCCAGGGAGCGTCGGCCTAGGCTCCTCACCTCGTCCGCGACCGTGGGAGCCGTCAGCTCTTCGCCAAAATCCTTCGCCGCCTCGAGGTTGACGTCGTTTATCACGACGTCCGCGCCGAGCCTGGCAAGTCTCAACGCGTACGCCCTGCCCAAGCCACGCGCGGAGCCCGTCACCAGCGCAACCTTCCCGTCAAGCTTTAGCAGATGCTACACCTCTCAAATCGCCACTGCTGAACCGGAGGCACCTTTAAGCTCCTTCCAGAACTGCTCCTCGTCGAGATACCCTAGTCTTTGCGCGCTCTCTCCGCTACATCAACCTCGAGGTGGGCTTACTCGACGGACGGCCCTAGACGCGGCTCTCGTTTGAACTTCGCCTGCTTGTCTGCTTCTAGGACGCCGCCGACCGAGACATCTTCGCTCGGGAGCTCCACCATCTGGATTATAACCAAGTCCGGGTTGACGTCGATGCTCTTGCAGATCACGTCCGTTATTCCCTTCGCTATGGCACGCTTCTGCTCGAGGGTTTTCCCGCCCAGCATGAAGATGTGGACGATGGGCATCGAGACACCGAAGCCAGATCAGGGCTTCCAGATATTAAGCCTTAGCAAGGGAACGAAACGGACGCTGATAGGAGCCCCTCGAAGCCCTCTGGCTCTGTAGAAACCCTCCGATACGGCGCCGGCTGACATGTTAAACCTCCAGCTATGCTGCGCACCTGTGGTCTCCCATTTTGACATGCGTGAAGCTATGCTGGAAAGGGTTTCTACAGAGCCAGCCCTCTAGAAGGCCTAAATACGGCTCCGGGCCGAGAACGGTTGATGTCAGGTACTGTGACTGTCAGTCTTCCCTACGGCGAAGGCAGCATCGCAGCCAGATTGCCGAAAGCCGAGCTCGTCTCGGTGGCTGTGCCCCGTGAGATGACGGCTGCCTCTAACCCTGAGGAAGAGGTCATGAGGGCTTTGGACAACCCGATCGGTTCAGAGGGGCTTGAGAGCAAGCTGGCCGGCGCGAAGAAGGTGACGGTCATCGTGAACGATTCGACACGTCCCACCCCTACGTGGATAATGCTGCCTGTCCTCTTGGAGCGCCTCAAGGCCCTCCGTATCCCAGAGTCAGGTATCGAACTCCTTGTGGCCACGGGGCTGCATAGGCCTTCGACAGGTGAGGAGCTTCGAGGAATGCTGGGCGAAGCCGCCTTGAGCGGCCTGAGGGTGGTGAACCACGACGCCTTCGACCGGAAAGCCCTCGACCTCGTTGGATGGTCTAGGCATGGGACCCCGCTCTGGCTTAGCAGGCGCATCCTAGAGTCGGATGGGGTCATCTCGCTCGGTTATATCGAGCCGCACTTCTTCGCAGGTTACACGGGGGGCGGTAAGATGGTTCTCCCCGGGGTCGCGGGGGCAGAGAGCATCATGGCCAACCATAGCGCCGCGATGATCGACCACCCGAAGGCGCGAGCCGGCATCCTGGAGGGGAACCCCATCCATGAGGATATGCTCGAAGCAGCGCGCTTTGTACCCCCGGACTTTTCGCTGAACACCGTTCTAAATACTTCGCACCAGATTACCCACGCCTTTGGAGGAGAACTCGAAACTTCTCACCGTGCAGCTGTACGAATCGTCGAGCAATTCGACCGGGTGCACGTG
>JAWCPE010000098.1:0-7609 GCA_038870415.1 Bathyarchaeia archaeon | reverse complement strand
GCCACCCACGGTTGCACGTGAAGCTCTCCGAGTTTCCCCGGGCCTCCTCGGAGGAGTACCCGTACCGCGACCTCCATCGTTGGGTCCATGCGCTCATAGACGCCTTCGGCGCAAACCGTCTCATGTGGGGGACGGACTTTCCCTACATCCTTCAACAGTGCGGCTACAAGCGTGGCTTGGCGCTCCTCGGCGAAGGGATACCCGGAATCGCTTCAGGGGATATGGAGTGGCTGCTAGGCAGAACGGCGGAGAAGGTCTTCGGCGGATGGCCATAGGAACAAGCCTGTCAGAGTCGTCTGAATAGGCCTTTCCAGGGAGGAGCATGTGGTCCCACCCATCTTGAGGCGGGCCCGGCGGGACTTTCCACCCAAGCTGTTCCGGCTGGGTTTTTGAACCCGCGACCCCCGGCTCTCCTCATAGAGGAGTTTAGAGGGCCGATGCGCTCCACGTAGCCCCCGGACGCTGCGGGGCTAATCCGTGCTGCGCCACGAGCTGTCGCAAGCCTACGCGGAGACTTGTCCCAACCCGGCTTGCCCCGGGCCCACGCTGTGATGCGTTCCCGCCGTCTTAAAGCCCTTCCGTGCCCCCTAGGGGTATCTCGTCGATCAACGCTGAGCAGTCGTCTGCGAGGCGTTCGGATGATTATGCCTGTCCAAGTAGTCGCTGAGCCTCTTGGCCGGCGTGTGCCGTCGGCGTTGAAGCACCTCGGCGCACCTCTTCGGGCTCAGCCTTCTGAACTCTAGGTGCAGGTCTCTGAGCAACGCCTCTGCTTCCCTTGAGATGCTTGGCGCCGCCAAGATGCCTCTAGCCTCTGGGCTAGCAACGCCTAGACTCTTCATGTATTGCGCCAGCTGTCTGACAGCCGTTCTATCGCCTCTTCTCCGCTTTATCTCGACTACGGTGAGGCGGCCGTCGCGGTCCCTGCCGAGGCAGTCGATGAAGCCTACAGGGGCCTGCCTCTCAGCGGCGACGGGACGGAAACCCTCCTCTAGGAGACTCGGCTCCGACAGGATGGCTGCCTTCATATCCTCCTCGGAGGCGTAGACCGCGAAAGCTCCACGGTCCTCAAGCCTGAACACGGAGACCAGCTCGACAGCTTTAAACCCTACTGTAACTCGCTCCGTCGGCTTAGGCCTTACCGCCTCAACCCTCAACCAGCCCTCAGGGCTGACGCCTACGTTGAACCGGCAGCCCGGCGGCTGCCAGTTGACCGGTTCTACGCCCCTCGGCCTGTGGAGAAGCAGGGAACCATCCCCTTTCACGATGAGCAGCCTCTCGCCTAAGCTCAGCTTCGAGGAGGCCCGTCCTACGTACTCCACAGTGCAAGAACCCACAACGAGGACGAGACTACGTGTCGAGAGACCTGACGCAACCGCTTCGTAAGCCTTCGAGACCTCAGGGTTCTCCAAGACCTGGCCACGCGACCTCATCCAGTATCCAACCCGCGTAGCAACGTGGGAACCCCTACTACGACGCTCGAAGTAAGACTTGCCCTCTGAGGCTATGATTCGTTCCCCGCCCCGGGGGTTCTCCGACGTTGATTCTCGGAGTTCATCTCGGTCGGCGGGATGTCTTCAGCCTCCGTCTGCCTGTCTGACCGTTCTCTCTCGCGTCGCGGCGTTCTTCCCGTGGGATGGTATTACCTCTCGACTACCGCCTGTTGCGGTGGAACGCCTTGAGACAGCCTGGGCAGGTCTTGGTCTTAGTCTCTCGAGTAGGCCAGCTTCGGAGAGCCCCTAGAGGGGAATCGTAGCCTATCCGGAGGCTTCCCGGCGTTTCACGGATGCGTCTTGACTGCTCAGCGCTCATAGGCCGTAGAGCTATAGAGCTACGCCAGAGTATGCTCTGGAGGCCTCCATTTCCTATAGCGCGAGAGCGATGTGAAGTGTCGGGCGGTTACCTGCTAGGCTGCTAGGGTTACGATGTCCTCGTAGGTTTCGAGGTTCCTGTTCATGTAACACATCCCAGGCGGAACCTTGAGGTACGGGTGGACCCTCGTCTTCATCAGCCTGCAGCCCTTCCCGATGTGGACTGCGTTCCCTATCACGGAGGTGGACTCGATGAAGGTGGGGTTCTCAGCCGTCGATTCTACGACGACCTTCCTGCCGAGGATGCTGTCGGAGATGCGGGCGTAGTCTCCGACCTTAGCGCCGTCCATGATAGCGGACCTCTCCACGCTCACGTGGTCGCCGAGTATGCAGAAGTTGTCGATGTTAGAGTCCACGATCCGGGAGTAGGCGCCTATCCTCGTATGTCTCCCGATGAGGGCGGCGCCTTCGATGGTTAACCTGTTCTCCTTGTGCTGACGGATGATCTCTTCCCGTCTCTGGATCGATTCGTCGCTGTAGCCTTGAACCCAGACGTTCCTGCCCGGCATGATGCTGGGCTCCGCGACCCTTATGTTCAGCTTTCCATGCAGGATGTCCTGCATAGCTCTTAGGTATCTCTCCGGGCTTCCGACATCGTACCACACCTTCAGCTCGTATCCGTAGACCGGGTACCCTTTATCGACCAAGTAGGGGATGAAGTCGAAGCCGAAGTCTAGCCGGCCACGTTCTTCCATGATCTTCTTTACCTCCTCGCTTTCGGCTATCATTCTCACCTCCGGCGAGAGGAGGTAGATGCCTGCGTTCGCGTAATTACTGGGCGCCTTCTCTGGCGGAGGCTTCTCTATGAAACGTTTGATCCTCATATCTTCGCCCAGCTCAGCTATGCCGTACTCCTCCACGTTGTCGACCTTGATCAACGCTATCGTCATCAGGGCCCCCTTCTCCTCATGCTTCTTGACGAAGTCTCTCAGGTCGATGTCGAAGAGGTTGTCTCCCTGCACGACGAGGACCGGGTCGCGAACATCATAGTAGCACATATTCAACCGGTAAGAGTCGGCGCTCCCCAAGTCGTCTAGGTTAGGCTGATGCTTGATATGAACCCTTGGGTTGATCATGTACTTCGCCGAGAAACCGACCCCTTCGCCGTACTGGTCGATGAGGTTCGTGTAGTTCGTACAGCCCAGCTCGCCGAAGATGAAGTTCCTTACTCCCTGCTCCGCAAGCGTCGCCATAGAGAACTCTATCAACGGCCGGTTTAGGAACCTGATGCAAGGCTTCGAAACGTCATGTGTCAGGGGCCTCAGCCTCTTCCCCTGCCCCCCGACCGGGATGAAGCATCTCAACCGTTTTATCTCCATCCAATAATCATGACGTAGTCGAAGACCGAAACATTTAGGCTTTGTCTTTCAACGACTGGCTCTACATCCGACTCCGCAGCTTTCAGAAGCTCTTCGTCGTGGTCTACGGTTATTCATACGAGTGGAGAGGACGTGACCTCGTCCACGAGCCATGTCCTTCTCTTCTCATCCACGATGACTTGAAGAAGCCGCGCTCTGTGACGATGCCTGGCTACGCCTCTTTAAGTACGACTAGGAAGCCCTTACCGGCCTTCATCATGTCCTTCGCCGCCTTTGTCACCGAGACGTGGCCGTCGATGGTAGGGAACCCCTTTACCCACGTAGTGCTTCACGAGGTACGGCATCGTAACCGGCCATAACTAGCTTCCCGTATTCACACAACCTTCAAGCGGAAGCCCACGTTCCCAGCAGCTAGTAGACCGTTACCAAAATGGTAACGCAGGGCGGTCGAGAAAACCCACGGTCTCGACGCGAGCGCGAGTCCCGAAGAGGTGGCAGACCTGGAGAGGTAAGGCTTTTTTGCCGTGGCCCACGCAGGTGAGGGGTTGTGACCGTGATGGCGATTCGACCTGTGCCGCCGGCTAAGCTTCGGTTGAGGTTCGACGCTGAGACTTGCTGGTGGTGCCGCTGCTGTGAACTTGTCTGTTCGCTTACGCATGAAGGGGTCTGCAGCCCGGCTCTTTCTAGGATTCACATAGACCTAGACCAGTTCAAGGCCGAGGTGAAAGCGGGCCTCTGCTGGCAGTGCGGCAAGCCCCTCTGCCTCTACGCCTGCCCGGTCCCAGGCGCTATGACCGTGGACGAAGCCACAGGCGCCAGGCTGATCGTACCAGAGAAATGCACGGGCTGCGGCGTATGCGCGAAGGCTTGCCCCTTCAACAAGGAGGGCACCGTCATCAGGCTTAACGCCGAGAGAGGCATCTACGTGAAATGCGACCTCTGCGGCGGCCAGCCCGCCTGCGTAGAGACCTGCCCGGTCAACGCGATCCAAACGGTCACATTGAAGAGTGCCTGAGATGACGCTCTACGGCTGGACCGGGAAGATACTCGACGCCGACCTCACCGCAGGGCGGCTTACGACGGTAGAAACGGAGCGGTACGTTCCTAAGTACATAGGCGGCCGCGGCGTGGCAGCTCGCCTCGCCTGGGAAAGAATACCAGAGCTGATCGACGCCTTCGACCCGAGGAACGTGCTCATCTTCATGACGGGGCCTTTAACCGGCACTTTAGCTCCGACCGCAGGCGGCAGGATGACCGTGACGGGCGTCGCGCCACAAGCCTACCCCAAGCCGCACTATACGCGTTCGAGCATCGGCGGCCACTTCGGCGCCGAGCTGAAATACGCCGGGTACGACGGCCTCCTAGTACACGGCGCCGCGGAGCAGCCCGTCTACCTCTCGGTAAAGGATGAAGAGGCGGAGCTCCTCGACGCTGGTCAGATCTGGGGCCAGGACACGTTCGCGACGCAGAAGAAGCTCTTGGAGAAGCATGGCGGCGAGGCTCAGGTGGTCTGCATCGGCCCTGCAGGCGAGAACCTCGTCCGGATAGCGGTCATCCAAAGCGGTTTAGAGAACGCGGCTGCGCAGGGAGGCTTTGGCGCCGTAATGGGCTCGAAGAGGCTTAAAGCCGTCGTCGTGAGGGGGACGGGCCGCGTCGCGATAGCGTACCCGGAGAGGTTCCGTGAAGTCTGCCGGGACGTTCAACGCCTCGCCCGGGCGGCGAGGGAGTGGCGTCCCCAGCCCGGGACAAGCCGGAAAGCATGTACCATGAGCTGTACGGTGAAGGGCTGCGGAGACGCCTACATCCTCTATCGGAACGTTCTAGGTAGGCTCAGAGCCGACCCGTGGACGGGCGTCGTCCAATGCGCCTCGCCTATGTTCCTTCAGCTGAAGCCTTGGGAGGCGGGCTTCGAGGCCGCGCAGCTGGCGAACGCATACGGGATAAACCATTGGGAGATCGCCCTAGGGCTCACGGGCGCAGGCCGCTGGCTGGACCAGTGCGTCGAGAAGGGCCTCCTCACTGAAGCGGAGGTGGGCATGCCGCTTGAGCCGAAGAACGGCGAGTTCTGGGGCCGGCTCCTGAGGAAGATCGCCTACCGCGAAGGTATCGGCGACATCTTCGCGGAGGGCCTCCCTCGGGCTGCTGAGATCCTGAACAGGGGTAAGGAGTTTCTACCCCACGTGGCGCACGGGTTTGAGACCCATTGGGACGGCCACTTCTTCGGCGCGCCCTGCTACCCTTACTGGCTCGTCTCCGCCTTAGAATGGGCCTTGGACTCGCGGGACCCGCTCTGCCACGGGTACGCGCAGGAGATCACCTGGTGGTGGGACAGGTTCCGAGGCCCCCTCTCGATAGGGAAGATCAAGACGGCCGCTGCGAGAGTCTACGGCTCCGAGATGTCCGTAGACCCTGAGAGCGGCTATGCGTACAAGGCTCAGCCCGCGTATTGGCAACAGCACAGGCTTGTCGTGAAGGATTCCTTGCCGGTCTGCGACCAGATCTTCCCACTCATCTTCAGCCACGACGCAGAGGACGGCTACGGTGACACGGCGGCTGAGGTGAAGCTCTTCTCCGCGGCTACGGGCGTGGAATGGACCGAAGCCGAGCTGGACAAGGCTGGGGAACGCGTCTTCAACCTTGAGAGAGCCATCATGATACGTGAAGGAAGAACCCGGCGGGACGATGAGGCGGTGATACCGTACTTCAAGCGGCCTGACTACCAGGGCATCCCATTAGACGAAGAGAAGTTCAAGGCTCTGCTCGATGAACTGTATGAGCTCCGAGGATGGGACAAGACCACCGGTTGCCCAACGAAGGAGAAGCTCGAGGAGCTGGGCTTGAGAGATGTCGCCGAGGAGCTTCGCGGCTCTGCTCGGACCCTAAGGCCTTAACACCCTAGCTCTCGATTCTAAACCTTGCCTTCGGATTGAGCCCTACGCGCGGAATGGGGTTCTCTCAAAAGAGAACGCATCGCTTGAAAAAGACCCTTATCATCGAGAGTTATGTTCGCCTTGGCGTCGAGTACCCTAACGGCCCACTTCTTTTCGCGGAGCTACTCCTCGACTCCTAGGATCTGCCGGAGGCCGTTCACTCTGTTTCGGATCGTGACCTCTGTTACGCCTGCAGCTGAGGCTATATCCCTCTGGGCCTTCCTCTCGCCCATCCGGACACTTGCCATGTAGAGGGCGGCCGCGGCTAAGCCTAGGGGGTGTTTCCCGACGACGCCATTCTTCTCCTTTGCCTCGCGGAGAATCCTCATCGCCTCGACCTGCGTCCTCTGGTCTATGCCTGCCTTCGAGGCGATCTTCGAGACGAACTTCTCAGGGTTATCCGTCGGCGTGGTGAAGCTGAGGTAACGCCCCAGCAGCCTGTAGTCCCTCGCAACCTCCTTCCAAGTACGCGTGCTAGCTTCAGCTATTTCTCGTAGGGTTCTCGGCGTGCCCGCAGTGCGGCAGGCCGCGTAGAGCGACGCTGCCACCATGCCGGCGATGGATCTTCCGCGGACAAGGCCCTGCCTCAAAGCTTTCCGGTAGATCATCGCCGCGTTCTCATGCACATCCGAGGGGATGTGAAGTACGTCTCGCAGCCGCCGGAGTTCCGCCATCGCCTGGCTTAGGTTCCGGCTCTCCGAGGACCGCAGCCTAGCCCGCACGTTCCACCGCTGGAGAGCCCACATCCTCTGCCGGGCTCCCGGCGTCAGGCGGCGGCCTGAGGAGTCATGTCCAACCCAGATAACGGTGGACAGACCCTTATCGTAAAGCGAGTAGGAGGTGCTCGGACCGGTCCTCTGCCTGAGAGCCTTCTCCTCCGGGGTCGGCGCCCTCCACTCAGGCATCGTAGCCAGGATCTGTTCACGTACCACGAGCCCGCACTGGGCGCAGACCACCTCGCCCCGGTCTAGGTCAGTGAGAAGCTCTGAGCTACCACATTCAGGACAGCGAGGCAGTCCGCCCTTCGCCGCGGCGACCTTGGACTCCGCAGGTAGCCCCGGCAGTCCGCCTTCCACCGGCACACCCGACTTGGGAACCCCACTTCGAACCACCTCAGCCATAAGCGTTGCCCCCAGAAGGCCGGGAACAGTCCCGCTCAGCAGCCCGACGTGGCGCCGCGGCCGCGCACAACTCCTCCAGGGATCGCTGCACACAATCACGGGATGCAGACACCTGCGAACTCCCATGGATCCCTTGCCTGCGCCCCGCCCCACCTCATCGTCTGCATCGTCCCATATAAGACTTATGGATGCCGGGGCTGATACTGTAAACTTGCTTGTGAGGCATGGTGGTCTTCCTAGGGTTTGGTGGGGGCGTATCCAGTTGTACCAGAGGGTGTAGAGCCTCAGGAAGAGCTCGGCCTTCATCAGGCCCTTCCGGGTCTGGAAGCTGTGGTAGAACCGTCTCGTCCGCTCCTTCAGGGTGCGGAACC
>JAWCPE010000097.1:0-7735 GCA_038870415.1 Bathyarchaeia archaeon | reverse complement strand
CCAGCATAGAGTAGAACCAGTTCCTGAACTGCCCCGGAAGCGACTCGCAGATCAAGTCGGCGGGAAACCACTTCGCCCAGAGCTCCTTGCTATGCCTGTAGCCGAGCGTCGAGTACGCGACGATGCCGGCGTCAAGCCACGGGTTCCCCACGTCCTGTATCCGCGGTATAACGGCGCCGCACCTCGAGCATCTTATGCGAACAGCGTCTATCCATGGCCTGTGAGGTGTATGCCCTTTGAAGCTCTCCCAGCCTTCAACCGCCCGCGCTTCTAACTCCTGCTCGCTGCCTATAACGTCGAACCATCCGCATCGGGGGCACTCCCAGATAGGTAGCGCTAGGCCCCAGTAGCGTTTCTTCGAGATCATCCAGTCGCCCATGTTCCGAAGCCAGTCAAGCTCCTGTTGAAGGCCGAAGCTCGGGATCCAACGTACCTGCTTAGCTGACTCCATGATCTGGTACCGCAGGTTCCCTCGTTTCTCCTCGTCGGTCAGCTCTTCGAGGGGTTTATCGAGCTTCTCGCCCATCTGGATGAACCACTCGTCGACGAGCCTGAAGACGAGTTCGCTCTCGCATCGCCAGCAGACCGGGTACCGGTGCGTGTAACTCTCCACCTTGAAGAGCAAGCCTCTGCGGCGGAGGTCCTCAACGACCGGCTGAGCCACCTCATAAGCGTGCCTGCCCGTGAGCCAGCTGAACCCGGCGAGGAACACGCCGAAGTCGTCCAGAGGCGCGATGACTGGAAGCCCATTCTCCGACCCGAGTTGGAAGTCCTCCTTCCCGCAACCCGGGGCGATGTGGACGATGCCCGTCCCCTCAGTTTCACTCACCTGGTCCCAGAGCAGGACACGGTGCGCTTCCGCCGCCTTAGCCTCCTTGACCGCCGGGAGGTCGTCGTACGGCCCCTGGTAGGTGAGGCCTTGAAGAGCCATGCCGTCCATCTCTTCGAGTACGCGGTACTCAGAGGTAACCGTCCGTGGGAGCGCCGCCTTGGCCAAGATGAGGGCCTCGCCGCCGACGAGGACACGGACGTAGGAGATGTCGGGGTGAACCGCTACGGCCACGTTCGATGAGAGGGTCCAAGGTGTCGTCGTCCAGACGAGCAGAGACTCGCCCGGCCTCTCCTTCAGAGGGAACCTCACGGTCAGCCCTAGATGCGTAAGCTCACGGTAGCCTTCCGTCGCGATCTCGTGCTCCGAGAGCGCGGTGGAGCAGCGGGGGCACCAGGGCATCACGTCCCTGCCTTTCCGTATCCATCCGCGTTCGTGGCATCTCTTCAACACGGCCCAGATCGTGTAGTTGTTCTCATCCGAGAAGGTGAAGTAGGAGCCGCCTAGACCCGGCGTGCCGAGCTGGCCGACGACCTGTTCGACCGTGCCTGTTAGGCTCCTGCCGGACGGCGTCTGGACCGTGATGATCTCCTCGGGCTTCTCAAGCTTCTCGGCGAGTTCCCTGAGAAGCTTCGGGTCGTCCCAGTCCATCCAGTACCCCAGCCGGACGGACTGCTCCGTCTGCTTCGCAGCGAAGCGGAGGACGCGTTGCTTGCACTGTTTCACGAACTCCGCGATGCCGTACTCTTCTATCTCCCGTTTCGACCTGAAGCCGAGCTCCTTCTCGAGCTCCACCTCGATCCAGAGGCCTTGGCAGTCGAAGCCGTTCTGATACCGGAGCTGGAAGCCCCTCATCGCACGGTACCGTTGGAAGAGGTCCTTGTAGGTGCGGCCCCAGGCATGGTGGACGCCCATCGGGTTGTTCGCCGTTATCGGTCCGTCTATGAAGGACCATCGCGGCTTCCCCTCGTTCAGGGCCTTTCGCCTCTTGAAGACCTCAGCCTCAGCCCAGAGCTTCAGGACGCGGTGCTCAAGCTTTGGGAAATCCACATGTGGCTCTACAGGTGTGAACATAGGGTCTCTCAGCCTCTAAGTAGAGAACGTGGCTGTTCCGCCGGGGAGCTCGCCGAGCCAGCCTTAAGACCAGTACCGGGAGAGGATTTCTCGATCCCTCACTTAGCTCCCTCTAGGCATGTAGTTCTCCGACCGTATTTAAGAATTCGCCGAGTATGCCGCTGGGGGAGGCTGCGACACGTTCGGCCGCGACTAGCATCGAGAGCCTGCAGCCCTGAGAGGCAAGCGGTTAAGCGTACGCTGCGTTTCTGCACTACAAGTCCAGGTGTCTTACGTGAAGGTAGTCTCTAGACGCTTGCAGCTCTCTACACGCGGCGAACGCGACTCCCTAGATATAAGAGACATCACGGGAGACGTGGCCGAGGCGGTCAGGGCCTCCGGAACCCGCGATGGGATCGTTAACGTCTTTGCGGTCGGGAGCACCGCGGCGCTGACGACGATCGAGTTTGAGGAGGGGCTCAAGAAGGACCTTAAAGCGATGCTGGAGAGGGTCGCTCCTCGGGGAGTCCCCTATGCTCACGACGAGGCGTGGCGTGATGGGAATGGGCACTCACATCTCAGGGCTTCGCTGCTAGGCCCCAGCATCACAATCCCCTTCAACGACCGGCGGTTAGCTCTGGGTGTCTGGCAGCAGCTCGTCTTCGTTGAACTCGACATCCGCAGCCGCGAACGAGAAGTCGTCGTTCAAATAATCGGCGAATAGGCCCTAAAGCCGGACAGCCCACGATACTCCAGAGCTTTCTCAGCTCCGTCTCGAGCCTCTCAGCTTCAAGGTTGAAGATATAGCTGTAGCCTGCGAAGAGTTTGTCACAACCATCCCCAGTCATGACGGTGCTTACGCCTTCCTCCTTAGCTGTCCTCGGGGCGATGTAGATGGTTACGCTGTTCCGAACCTCCATGGGGTCGAAGGATCTCATCGTCCTCACGACGGCTGGGAACGCCTCGAAAAGCTCATCCCTATCGAAGGCATGGATTAAGTGCCTTAACCCCAGTCTCCCAGCCATCAGAGAGGCGTACTCCACGTCTGGTGCCGATGCCCCCCGCAGAGCGGGCCGTGTAGGCCTTCAGGGAAGCGAGCTTCGAGGCTATGGCCGCTAGGATGCTTGTGTCCAAGCCCCCTGAGAGGAGGATACCATCCGCCAGGTTTCTCCTAACCGCTTCCTCCAGCAAGGCCGTCAGCCTGAGACAGGTCTCGTTCAGCGATGGCAGCCCGTTGTGACCATTGGAGCCTTCTAGGTCTCTTCCTTTCCCAAGCCTCTCCTCAGCGGCCCTCAGGTCATCCAAGGTGTTGATGTTCACGACGAGTCCCTCATCTTCGATGACTAGGACTTCCTCCTCCATCTCCGCCCCATCGATCCTGTCGCCGTCTATCGCGTTCACCCCGACCGGCGCCAACCCGCATAGACCTCACCGATCGACACGGATGAGGTGAGGCGGCGCTTCGCCAGGTCACTTGGAGCTGACGAGCCGCTCGTAACTCGCCTCTATCTCCTTCAACAGTGCGGCCTTGCCTATCCTGCCTTCTGACTTCGCCATGGCGGCTATCGCTGTGCCTCCGGCCCCAACCCCCCTTCACCACGCCAGCCTCATAGGCCCTCAGGCCGCTGAACCTCGAGGAGCTGAAGTCTAGGTCGGCTGCGATGACAGGGACATCGGCTATCTGGGCGATGATGCCCTTCAGGTGGGGATGATGGCGGCCACACTCTTCCCCTCCCTTTGAGGATGTTGAACTCCTCGATGGCTTTTTGGGGTTGCGAAGACCTTCACGGCTATCTTGGGGGGGACTCCAAGACCTCGGGCTCTCCGCCTTCACATGTCTGAAGTACCTTCTCGAGTGGGGCTCGCCAACCGAGTGGTGAGAGGACAAGCTTTATTCAGCGAATTCGCCTGCCTCTTGGAGGGCGGGTTACTTGGGCGGACAGCAGGACAGTAGTTCAAGAATCTTAGAGGTTGTCGGAAGATTGGAGGCTCTTAGAACCCAGCGCACAGCTAGGTCTGGCTCAATACTCAGCTGGGCTGTCTCAGCAGCTCGATCTCTGAAGGACGCTTTCGATGAGTATGTAAGTAAGGAGATACTTGAAATGGAGGAGATTCTCACTATGCTATCCTCACTCAGTCAAGAGGTGGACGATGAACGTAGTGAAGTCAAAGAACTGGAGGGACGTTACGAAGCTATAAACGAGAAGCTTAACAATATCATCGACGCAGCGAATAGAGGAAAGGTCAAAAGAATAGAGTTCACGGAATCCCCCCATGAGTTATTTACAATGCCGCGGGGTGCTCGCGTTCAGGAACAGGAACCGAGAGAGACAGAGAGCGTGGACATCCGAACCGTGACTGAAGCATTCGGGATAGTAGGCGAAACAGAGAAGTTAAGAGGAAGGGTAGACCGACTTGCCCGCAACTACACACGAGGAATAGGCGATGTGGAGAGCGTGTTGGACGCGCTGTTGAGAAGGCGTGGTATTACAAGCAATCCGTAGACTACTACCGATTATACAACAACCCGCTGACAGGGCAGACCTCTCGGACATTGATGATAGGGTACTCAGGGAAGCTATGGCGCTCATAGACGACAGTTTGAAAACCTGGGTTCTAACGGAATGAGACCACTCTTGGAGGCATCCGTACGTGGGCCGTCGTAGGCTTCACAGGAAGTACGGGAAGGTAACCACGCCTCAGACCCACACCAGCCTGGTAGTTGACAGCGCATTATGGGACCTCACGAAGCACCTGGCGATGGAACGAGAAGAAGAGCCTAGCCATGGAACTAGAGGAAGCCCTCAGGCTCTTGCTGAAGAAGAAACGCAGCTTGAAGCAGTAGCTTCAAAGTAACCCTTCTTGGAGGAGGTGCCCTTAATAGAGCTGAGGAGAAGGACGCCGGGAGTGGGATTCGAACCCACGCGGGCGGTTACGCCCAATGGCTTGCCGGTCTGGCCCTTTTTCAGGTTATGATCTCGAGGCCATCGCCATGCCGCTAGGCTATCCCGGCACCTAGAGAAGGTGTGGGCTGATTCGGTTAAAGCTTTTCTCGGTTTCTGTGGTGCCACCCCTCCACTTGGCTCTGTTACTTTAAGGGGGCCATCTTCCCGGTGATTTTGGAGGCGATGATCTATCTTCGTCAGGGGGAGGAATCCCCTACCTGTTATCTTGTACGGGGCTTATCTGGGTTTCTGAGGGCTTAAGCCTGAGGGCTGCCTCAAGGGCTCTGAGGCTTCTGGCGGCGAGGAGCCACGTATCCATATGGAGATGGATACAGGATCTGGCTCCTCTGGAGGCGCTCTTCAAGCCCAGGCGCGTCCGATGCTTCCTCGTGGACGAGGCCATGGTGAAGGTTGAGGGCTTTGAAGCCTGGGTCTAGGCAGCCTACGAGCCCTACCGAGGCGCTTTCCCGCTCTACAGTCCTCTTACTCGAGGCATCCTTACGGCAGAGCTCCTCCTTAGGAGGCTTGTCAAGCTTTATGGAAAGCATCCCGTCTACATGGATGATGCCCTATGGTATCCGGAGGCGTGTAGAAGCCTAGCCTAGGCTTGGAGCATAGGCTCCTCCCCGACGCTTATAAGAGCCTCATCGAGCGGGCGATCCAGTACGTGAAGGAAAGGATAGGAGTAGAGTGGAGTGAGGGCTTCGACGACCATTACCCCTGCCGGAGGGAAGGATGCAGCTTTACGCACTACAGAGATGGCTTGAAGCCTTCATCCTCCACAGGCAGCCGGAATACCTTAAACTCATCGAGCTTCTCAAGGAGGCGATGGCTTAAAGTAACAGAGCCTAGACCCATCTCCCGCGACCGTGAAGTGACGGGTTGAGTCAGTAAAGTAACCGTGGCTAGGGCCCACCAGCCTCCTAGACGAGGCGCCCTGAAGGCCGGCCAACGATACGGCTAGGCGCCTCTACCCGGAAGGAGGAGGCGAGACTTGGATAACGCCGAGAATCGTGGCTAGGAAGGCCACGTAAACGAATGTGAGGATTAGGCCTTCTCTGCTGCCTAGCCTTCCAACAGTGAGAAAGTACCAGAGGAGAAGGTTGCTGATCAGCGAGAAGATGACTAAGTCCATGAAGACGAGAAAGTTGATCCGAAGCGGCGAGAAGAGGAAGATGACGCCGAGGATGAGCGTTATGTTCGTGAAGCAGCTCCCAATGGTGTTCCCTAGGGCTAAGCCCGGCTGCCGAGCGTTACACGCCTTATAGTTAAGCGACAACTCCGGGAGGCTTGTCCCAACCGCGATTATCGTGGCGCCTATCACTGTCCTCGGCACACCGAGAGCTTCCGCGATGTTCGCAGCGGAGCCGACTATGAAGTTTGAACTGACTAGGGCGCCGGCAACGCCGAGGAGAGCGAGGGCAACAGGTACGAGCGGGGAGAAGGGGGCCGCCCTCTTCTGAGGCGCGACGGCTTCCACGCTCTCAGGCGTTATGCCCTTGTTGAAGAGGTAATAGGAGTATACCAGAAAGACGGCTAACAGCGGGACACCGATTAGGGTTCCGAGAAACGATAGGTAGACCAAGGAGAGAGGTACAAGAGAGGCTATCAACAGCCCGAAGGAGAGGCTGCCAAGCTCCTTGGCGGCTTCACACGATATACACCCGAGCGGGCTGACCTTCTTCAAGGAGGCCACGATAGCGGGCACGCCGAGGACGACGCATACGTTCGCTATGTTCGAGCCTAGAACGTTTCCGACCGCGATCCCGACCTCGCCGGCGGCGGCTGAGAAGGCCGTCACCGAGAGTTCAGGCAGGGAAGTGGAGACCGCGAGAAGCGTGAAGCCCAACGTGGCCGTCCGGAGCGACGTCGCCTCCGAGACCTTCACCGTGTTCCTGATCGTCAGACTGCTCGCTTGGTCGAGTATTATCAACGAAGCCCCGAGGATAAGAACATCGGCGAGAAGGCTCATAGCTGCGATGTGCCCTCGACCTCTAATAAAGCTTCCTTGAAGCCTCAAGGTCCCATCGCCATGCCATCAATCCGTACCGGAGGGAGGTCTAAGGAGGAGGGTCTAAGTGCACCCTAGCTAGCAAGCTGGCGTCAACTCCCAGCCTGACCCCTGGTTTCAATGCGTGATTTAGTCCTCAGCCTATCGTGGGGCGTCTCCTTGGGCTATACGAGCCTGCTTAGCTTTGAGAGGAGCGGGAGGGCTATGATCATCGACCCTATCACCACGGTGGCAGCTACGGCGAGGAACTCCACCCCGACGATTCCCACCGCGACGCTTTCCCGGGCTATTATGAGCGACATCTCGGCTCTCACGGCGAGCCCCACCGCCATAGCTAGAAGGGTCTTACCGTGAAACCCACCTAGCATGCCGCCTATGATTCCTCCGGCTAGTCTTGCGGCTAAGGCGAAGCCGAGTATAAGCAAGGCTATTGGCAGAACCCCGGGGATGCTGTAGGGGTCTATGCTCAACCCAATGCTGGTGAAGAAGATGGTCGCGAAGACCTCCTTCATCATGATCAGCCTGTGAGCAAGCTTCTCGCCCACCTTCCGGTAGGGGATCATCGCGCCCATTATGAAAGCCCCAGTGATAGCTGCCAGACCTACCAGGGTGGCGGCGAACGAGAGCATCAACCCTAAGCCTAGAAGCGTCGCGAAGAGCACCTCATCCGAGAGCGCCCTCCCGAACCTAGAGATCAACACCGGGAACAACCTGCCGCCGATGTAGACTGCGGCGAGGATGAAGAGGACGGAGAGAGACCCAACCCAGAGAAGGTCGACCGGCGAGAACGCCGCCCTAGTCAAGGAGCCGAGCGCGACGGTGAGGAGGAGAACCCCCTCCACATCGTCGATGACGCAGGCCGTGAGAAGCGTCGAGCCGGCCTTCGTCTCGACCTTA
>JAWCPE010000096.1:0-7758 GCA_038870415.1 Bathyarchaeia archaeon | reverse complement strand
TTCAGGGTGTGTGCCGGGGGCATCTCCTGCTTTAACGGTTCTCCTCTAGCTTGTCTAGGAACCTCTTGTACCAATGTTCAAGCTCGGCGGTTGAGGCCATGTGGAGTTCGACCGGCGCGTCTACGGCTTTGTACACGGCTGCTTTAGCCCTGTAGGCTTCTTCTCTGCTTACGCCGTCGGCGACGATGAGGATGTCGATGTCGCTCGCGGCTGTGATTTTGCCCTCGAGGACGGAGCCGAAGACGTAGACCTTCGCGTCGCTCCAGAACGCGTTTATTATCTCCTTAGCCCTCTTCGCGGCCTGGCGGTAGTTGTTAAGCTGCTCTAACGCCTTCGCACCGGGCTCTATGTAGGCTTCAAAGCCCTGCGACAAGTTCCCTGAACACCTCTCTAACGAACCTTAGGAGGCTCTTGACCTCGCTCTCCTCGTAGCCTCTGGGCAGGTATCTGGCGCCTATGTAGGCGTCCTCGATCTTCGTAAGGTAGAGGATGTTCTCGGCATCCTCGAGGAGAAGATGAAGCCCGGGGGGAGACCGTGGCGAGGACGCGGACCAGCCTTAGAATGGAGTGGTTTCTCGGGTAAGCGCCGAGCTTGGCGAGGAGCTTATACTTGAGCATCAGTTGGCAGTACTGCTCGATGTTGAAGGCGGCTAGGTCCTGAACGCCCTCCTCAGCCAGCCTTTCAGCGTTCTTAAGGAAGGCCTCAGCCCTCTCTCTGAGAACCTCAGCCTCTTCGAATGACATGTCAAGCCCCATACGTCAACGATGACGCTGCTTATTAAGCGCCTAAGCGATGCCTGAAGTCTTCTCAGGTCACATCTTCCTCTTAGACGAGGAGCATCCGCATGGGCTTCAAGGTGCGTTTAAACGGGTCTAGGACCAGTCCTAGGATCTCCAGCGTGACGGCGCCGAGCAGGGCCTCGTCATCGGCCTCTCCTAGGATTATGGGCGTATGGGCCTCCCCCTGGGGAAGGATGATGTAGCACTCAGAGACCTTCCGGCTGACCGAGGTTCCATCAGTCAAGGTGAAGGTATGCTCTCGGCTGGGCTTCAGCCCGAGTTCCCGCCATGCCTTCTCAGGGAGCAGCGTATAGGTGGCCCCGCTGTCAACGAGGAAACGGGCCTCTACCTCCTTACCGGTCGGCCCCCTCACCCTCCCCTCGACGTAGGTGATACCCACACGGCCTCACCACGTCACATTCCCTCAGCCCCTCTTCTAAGCTTTCACCCACCGAGGGCGACCGTGTGGATACTTAGGGTTTTGACAGAGAAACGCTCTAAGTCGGGGGCCGCTTCGCGAAATGGGGTGAAGGGGAGAGGACGGACCTAGCAGGGGAGAGTTGTTTACCGATGTTTCATGCAGAGGCGAAAACTTCTCAGCGGAGGCGTTGGCGTCGTCTTTTCCATGCGTCTTCAGGGTGGGTGGCGGAGCCCCCCTGTAGCTTCATGGAAGAGGTCTGCAGCCTCCGGGTTCACGTCTCCCAGCCAGCCGTGTATCCTCTTCAGTAGCCTCGGTAAGCCGCTTGGAGGGAGCTTCTCCTCCTCCCACTGCTGCATTCTCCGGCGGTGCTCCTCCCCTAACGGGGATTGGGGCTGTACCCCCTCCTCCTCGCAGGCCTTCAGTAGCCTCTGGTCGTCCGATGCAAGCGAGGGTATCTCGGAGCGTAGGCATAGTTGGATGAGGAGAGAGTCGTTAGCGTCTACGCTTCGGGTTACGCATCTCTCCAACGCTCTCCTGGCGTCTTCCGGCCCTATCGCGGTGAACCTGAGGGGTGAGTCGAAGAGCGAGAGGGCTCTGCTCGACGCCTCCTCCCTCCGGACGTTGTAAACCCTTCGAAGGATGAAGTAGACTTCGAACGGCGTTAGAGGAGTAGTGTAGAAGTCGTACCTGCCGCTTCTGAGCAGGCGGTCGCAGGCCTCCCCAGCCGGGTGGTCCTCTAGGAGCGAGTAGACGATGACGTTCGCGTCGAGGACTTTCCTCAACATCACGATTACCCGAAGAGGAGGTCGTCAACAGACATCTTCTCCAGGGAGACAGCGAGGGCCTTACCCCACTCTACTCTAAGCTTCTCGTTAAGCAAGGAGTCCCAGGCCTTACCCCTCTTAGGCCTGAGGACTACACCCTCGTCCGTCTCGAGGACCTCAACCTCGCCGGTTAAGCCCCTCCGTTCCCGGAGGGCCTTCGGGATGACAAGCCTCCCCTGCTCGTCAACCTTCACCACTTCCATCACCACCACCAACCTGTATGCGCCGAGATGCCTATTTAAGGCCAGGCCTCGCATCTGGGCTCGCCAACATCGACCAAGTCCAGAGCTGGGCTAGGCGCCTTCTCCGCCCCTTGCGAGCATCAGGACGATGTAGTAGATGTTCCCCCGCCGCGACGTGTAGATGAAGGTCGTCGAGGAGACATCGGAGGAGCGCGTGAAGGAGTCGGCGGAGTCCGCGTTCGAGATGGGCTTATCCACGATTGTCCGATTTATGGTGACCCCGTCATCGTCGACTTGGAGCTTGTAGACGGTGAGGTTGAAGTACGTCATGGGCGGGAGGAACCTTTGAACCACCATGTAGAGCGGCGCGGTGCTGTTGACGCTCGGGTCGTCTACGGTCTGCTCGATGACACGTGACTCCGCAAGCGTATGGAGCAGGTTGTAGCCTGCCCTGTCGAGGTCGCCCCGTTCATGGACGGTCCAGAGCTTCGCCGAGGTGACCAGATAGACGGCCACGGAGAAGACGACGAAGATGATGAGCGCCGCGAGGATCGCCTCGATAAGCCTCGACTGACCCCTACGGGCCCCGCCTATGCGCAGCCGCCTCATGAGGAGGACATCCTCCAAACATACAGCTTAAAGACGTACGTCTGGTCCGCGATCGTGACGACCCGCTGAAGCTGAATACTCAACGGGAAAGTCGAACCGGGCTGAAGGATCGTCGTGTAAGCACCCGGACCTACGAGCTGGACGCTTCTGCTCGCAACGTAGAGATGCGTGCCGTTGTTGACCAGAAAACCCGTCGCTGAAGGCTCCACGTACTCCATCACGTACTCGTTGAAGCCAGGGTCTACCGAGGACGTGCTATTCACCTGGAATGTCACGTTTGTGAAAGAGGAGATTCCGCCTCTCCGGATGGCAAGTATCTCGGTTACGTTGCTTGGGTTGATGACCTGCGCCCCCTCTTTCCTGATGAACATGTGGTCTCCAAGGACATAGAATGTGCCCGTCTTTTTCCCGCGTGGAAGTAACTGAACGTTCCTCGCCCCATAATAGTCCACGATAAGCGCCAGAACCTTCGTCTGGCCGTAGCCGTCCCGCCACTCGTCCTGGCTCATGCGTTGAGGCTTGGTGAAATTCATCGTTGAGCTACCTGTTACATCGGTGGGCTGGGGGCCTGTAGAGGGAGCGAGGCTCTTCAATACTCCTTGGTAGACGTAGTACATCAGGGCTGTGATGTTCGCGGAGGGAAGAGGAAGCCCCTCGTCATTCGTGACCGTGACAGTATAGTCTTCCTGTGTAGGGGTCTTTTGCCCTATCGTGACGTTGATGGTTGGGTAGATTTCAATGGCGAAGCCGTAGTCTATGCCTTGCTCACGCCAGACGATGAGCCTTAGAGGGTCCCTTGCCTCGCCTGCAGTCACGGCCAACTCAGGGATTGGCAGGCTCAGGCGTTGTACCTTGTCAACGTCGAGGACGAAGGATTCCCGCGTCGTCTCGCTGAACTTCGCCAAGCCGAAGGAGGTGAGGTCCGCGGCTCGTACGGAAAGATTTCTTCCCCAGTCTGCCGTCACCGTCCCGTCAGCTAGCCGCGCGGCGCCTGTGCTGAGCAGGATCTGGCTGAGCAGCTTCTCCGTCGTCACCTTGAGCTGTTCCCTTTCCGAGACCATCTTGAGCGGCGTCGTCATAGACGTCAGCATAGTCGAGGCGGCGACGACGATGGTGACGATGATGAGGGCGGTGAAGAGATACTCGTATATCACATGCATAGGCTAGCCTCCCCCCACAACGGTCGCGTTCTGTCTACCCAGACCGGCTATGATATTGTCCTCCCAAGTTGCCCAAACAAGGTAGGTGAAGGTGCCGCTGTAAGTGGGGTTCGAAGGGATGACGCTGTCTCCAAAGGTGCGCGGCCACCAAGTAGCGGTAACGTTGACGCCGTTTATGTGGATGCCGTCGCTCAGCGTCACTTCCGTAGCGATCTCAACGCCGCTCCCCGACGTCTTCAACGGTATAGGCGACTTGGCGACGATGTCAGGCCTCGTCCGCAGGGAAGCCTCCACATAGCAGCCCTGCGCGACGGTGTCGTTCACGAGCCTGATGAGGTAGACTTTCCCGCCTATGTTCTCGGGGAGCTGGATGACCTTCGTCATCGCGACGCCCTGGTAGTTGGAGGCGTCTACGAGAGTTATCATCTCGCCCAGGTTGAGGGAGACGTACTCCGCTATGTCGGCGAGCTGCTGCCTCGTCAGGTCGGCCTCGATGACGGCGCTGATGACGGAGAACGCGAAACCAACCGCGACCAGCATCGAGAGCAGCGCGACGGTGCCGACCACATGAGTGACTGAGACAGGCATCCCCATCCACCCTTAGGTTATGGAGATCATCACCCTAGCCACAGTTACCGTCAACGCGATTCCCGCGACTGAGGGCGCGTCAATGTCCATAGTATCTGTAAGTGCGCCGAACTTCACGATAATCGTGATCTTGCTGTTGTAGTCCTGGTTACGTAAGTAGGACTTAGTTGTCACATCGATCGCGAGGTTCTGGACTTTCACGTTCTGGGTGCCTGAGCCGCCGAAGGTGCCGTTCTCTAGCCTGATGAAGGTCACATCGACGAACTGGTACTTGCCCAACGTGCCGACATCAACCACTCCCGCATTTATGACTCTGACCCTGTAGTAGTCGGCCTTTATCCAGGGGCCTCCCCTCTGCTCAACCCTCAGGTAGCCGAGTGGGTCCGAGGCTCGGGTTACTATCAACCCCGTGGGATTCGTGATGTTCACGTCGTAGGTGCCTGTAAGGCTGCCACCACGGTACTGTAAGGAGCCCGACGAGTAATTCAGGGCTAACCAATCCGGGACACCACCCTTATCTGAGTCGATCGTAACGTTGAAGGCTGTGCTGTTCCTGAGGAAGTTGATGCCTCCGGCTCTTGCGTTGAACCTGACGCTTCCGCCTGAGCCGTGTTTGAGGCCTACGTCTTGGATGATCTCGTTGAGTGTCTGCATGTTCATCTTTGCCTGTTCGAACTCTGTGCTCTGCATCTGCATCTCCAACACGTTCGCCGAGACGTACGCGGCGATGAACGTGATCGAGAGGATCGCGGCGCTTATGATGACGGCTGAGACGGCTATAGAGATGCCGGCCTTACTCCGGGCCAGCCTCGACGCGGCCCGACGGGCTCCGCGACGCTTCCAGTCAGCCGTTCTCTTCACCTCGACTCATCTTGGCTTAACTTGTCTTAGCTTGTCTTGGCTTGGCTTGGCTTAGGCTGGGGTGCCCCCTATCTCGCTGAGGGGGAGCATGAAGAGGGGTGAGAAGACGACTGTGACGAGGCCTGCGACGGTGAGGAGTATGGCGTGTTTGAAGCCTGCTGAGACCTCTCCGCTGCTCATTTTGCCCGTGACGAGGCCGGCTATGTAGACGTGGATGATCAACGGCGGAAGCAGTAGCGTTATGAAGTCCGCGTAGGGCATGGCCATGCGGCCGAACATCTTGAGGACGGACCTCATGTAGCCTAGGAAGATGATGACGCTGAAGAGGAGTATCCCGGCGCCTATGTAGGGTATGAATAGCAGCGGCCTGAGCATCACCTTCTTCTCCTTCTCGAGCGAGGCGGTCATCTCGCTGAAAGTCGCTAGGTCGTCGAGCGTCTCAGGGTCTCCGCCTCCCACCTCGACCGCGTCTACGAGCAAGAACATGTTGACGAGGGCAAGCCAAGACCGGACCTTCTCGGCGAACGTGTCGTAGATCGTCCGCAGTGGTAGGCCCCAGCGGAGCTGCCGCGAGATAACCTTCAGGTATGGGGTTAGCTTCCCGTAGGTGCGGTCTGCGAGGTGCTCGATGCACTTCTCCGGTGAGAGGCCTGTCTTACGGACCTCGACTAGGTCCCGGAGAAAGTTAGAGATGTCCGCCTCGACGCCCTTATTCCGCTTCGCGTAGATGTGATGTGCCACCGCGGCAGGGGCGGTTCCGATGATGAATGCCAGGCTGAAGCCTAAGGCTGCCTCGTAGCCACGCTCTAGGCCGAGGACGTTCCGGAACCAGACGAGGAAGTCCTGGAAGGGGGCGAATGCCGGCAGGCCGCGGAGCTCCGGAAGCATATTCGGGAGCGCGAAGGCAAGTATCAGGCCGAGCATAAGGGGCATAGTCGCCAGGTAGACCTTGATAGGGGTCCACTCGTTCACCGGGTGATGCGGCTGGCTCGCATCTGCCATGTAGATGAAGAGTATCGATATGACCGGCAGGAGCACGTAGCCGAAGAGGATGAAGCTCGCCGTGCTGAACATGCCCATCGTGAAGAAGCCTGAGAACGCGAGGGAAGTCGTGTATATCGCGTATAGGCTCAGCGCGGCTAGGATGCTTATGGCGATGTAGACCTCCATCAAGGTGCCTATCCTTTCGCCCATCGCCTTCAGCTTCACAGCCTGGTCTCGGAACATCGACTCCGTCTTCATCAAGAGGTAGTGGACGACGTCTCCGCCCGACCTGACGGTTGAGGCGTAGCCGAAGAGGAGGTCCTTGTAATCCTTCGACGGCAGATGCCTAGCCGACTTCTCCATCGCAGCGATGGGGTCTAAGCCCATCGCTCGCACGTCTAGGTCCATGTTGCCCGCCGCCTTCTGAATATTCGGCAGAAGCCCGAACTTCCTCAGCCTCTGCATGCTCGCGTAGGGAGAGACGCCGCCAGTAGCCATGACGCTGATGTACGCGCTCGCGTAGGGCATCTCCACGTCCAGGTTCGAGGCGCGGTTGAGAGCCATCGTCTTAGGCACGAAGTAGCCGAGCGCAAGCGTGATGAAGGGCGTAGCCGCGATGATCGGGATGACCGCAAGCACCAGGGGGAACTCGAGGTACTCAGGCATGAAGAGCGTCCCCACGACGAGCGTGAGGACCGTCGCGATTATGGGCGTAAGGACCATCAGGAAGCCTATCATGCAGGCGTAAGCCTCAGGGTAGATGCGGATATCCGCCGCCTCCAGGGTTCCGGTCAGGAACTCCGGTTTGAAGACTCGGCCTACGGCTCGGCCCATCCATCTGAAGTGCGCATATGCGAAGCCTGAGAAGGTGAAGCCCGGCTTGGCCATGCTCCCCGCCCCTCTAAGCTAGGCTGCCTGAGGAGCCTCGCCGCCGGCGAGCTGCCTCGCCCCGGCCGGCGTCAGGAGCAGGTTCTGGACGAACTCTGGGTCGACGTAGTACTGGGCTATCGCTCGGGCTACGTCCTCGTTCCGCCTTATCCCAGCCTGCTTCATCTGTTTGAGGACGAAGGCGCGCCGGTCGATCTCACGCCAGACCTCTTTGAGGCTCTTCCCAGTCCGGGAGGCGACCTTCTCGAGGAGCATGCTGCTCGTGTAGTCGAGTTCGAAGCTGTCGTCCTTCGGGTTCCATACCGAGATGGGGTCGTACTTCTCGTACTCGACGACCTCGTTCACGGTTCTAAGCCTCCTCCCGAACGAGAGGCCGGTCGAGGAGACTGTCGGCAGCTGAACCCTCTCCACGATCGCGGTGAGGTTCATCAACGGGATATACGCGTGCGCTACGTTCATAG
>JAWCPE010000095.1:0-7816 GCA_038870415.1 Bathyarchaeia archaeon | reverse complement strand
ATCAGACGGGGTTTGAAAGAAAGAACGGCAGCACTACGTCCGGAGCCGGGCTGATCTCTCGAGGATTGATCTGGATCTCCGCCTGTGCCTACTTTTCCAGCCCGACCGGGGAGAACCGGCTTCTACACCTGGATCCGTCGATGCATAAGCGCCAGCCGTGGCGCTCTTGTGAAGGAACCAGACGAGAGTCAAAGGTGGGAAGTCTACAGTATGTCTGCCGAAAGGTCAAGGCATTTAAGAGTGACCTGAACATATGTCGAGAAGCCTCGTTGAGGCAGGCTGTTCCAGATGAGCGGTGAGGGATCCGTGCAGGCTACTCCGTCTCCACCTGTTGAGAAGGAGGAGCCGCCTAGCTCAGAGCCAGAGGAGAAGTCGAAGCCCGAGGTGAGGCTGGAGACTTGGAAGAGATGGACGCGCGTCGTCCTCGACAACCTCAAAGAGCCCAAAGAGTTAAGGGAGCTTTATAACGCGGCCGTTCAAGAGCATGTCTCTCAGAGGAGGGTGGATGGCATCCTCGCCGTGCTGGAGGAAGCCGGTCTCGCCTCGGTGAAGGACGGTCGAGCCTATCTCTCAGAGAAGCAGGACGCGATCGTGGCCGCCGTAGAGCTTGAGAAGCTGAGGAGAGAGTCTGCAGACAAGGAGACTGAGCTGTCAGGTCTGCGAAGCAAGCTGAGCGAACTTGAGCGGGAAGTCGCGCGCCTAAGGGCCGGTGTCCGCAGCGCGCAGTGCGAGAGGCTGAAGCCCCTAGACATCGAGGGGTACAGCGGCCAGAGACTTTTCTACTGCACCGTCAAGAAGCTAACGATGGGAGAGCGGGCTGGCATCTGCCTAGCGTGCGACGATAGAGTGCTAGCTCCAAGTCAACCAGGCGGCCAAAGTTAGTCTCAGTCTCGGTCAGCACCGCGGCTCAATGGGCTGAGAGCCTCGTCTCATTACGAAGCTCTCGGCTGGCTTCAGTACCATCAGGTTACTCGATGAGGGCCTCGTAGGCTGAGAGCTGAGGATTCTTCTCCCTCATTACGAAGAGCCTGCCTGAGCCCCTCTCGTTCAGGTCCCCTTGGAAGACGAGGAAAGGCCCCTTCAGCCTATCCTCGCCGACTCGGACCTGCGGTCGCAGCTCGTCGACCGTGAAGCTGGGCAGGATGGACTCAACGTGTCCGAGAAGCACGATCCTGCCGCCTCTCATGCCTGGTCCAAGCCTCCCAGCGGAGCTGCCGCGGATGAGGATCGTGCCGCCGCTCATCTTTACGCCTGCGAACTGACCTACATCCCCGTCTACTTGGATGTATCCTTCCCTCATCGAGCCGCCAACCTCGTCCCCCGCGTTCCCGTGGACGATAACGGTGCCTCCGCGCATCACTCGGAGGCTTCCCCTGTACGGTACACCTACGCAGTCGCCGACGTTTCCGAAGACCTCGATCGTGCCGTTCTTCATCGCGCCGCCAAGCCACGAACCTGCATCGCCGTTCACCGTGATCCGTCCGCCTTCCATGCGTTCTCCAAGATGGTTCCCAACTGGGCCCTTCACGGTAATTGAGCCGCTCTTCATCCCTTTCCCAACGTATCGGACCTTTGAGAAGTCGCCGTTCAGCTCCACGTGAAGCCCCGGTTCACTTACCTCTGCCACGTCCACGTCGAAGAGGTCGCCTAACAGAGCCTTTCTATTCCCCTCCCAAACTGGGAGATTGCGGACCTCTGCCAGCGTCTTGGCGCTCAGGCTCTCAGGGGTTATCGTCTCAGCTTCAACCGGAACCGTGAAGCGGACCCGCGGCGATATGACAAACTTACCCATTCCTCATCGCCTCTCACATGGTGGGTTTGACATCTAAGGGCGCCGAGGAGGCAAGTTCCTCCTCGCGTATAGCGTAATTCTCAAGCTGGACCGTGTAGTATTGCTCGAACGAGGAGACGACTCTCTGCATAGTTGCGCGTTGAAGGTCATCCGGAACGTGGACCCTTGCCCAGTAGGTGCGTCCTGCGGGCTGTCGCAGTATCTCCCCGTTCTTGGCGACTAGAACGCCGTCTTTCACGGTGTAGACGGTTTTCCTCAACGCGCGTCTCAGCTTCCTGTAGTCGCGTGACTGGTCGAGCTGCTTAGGGTTGAAGTCGTAGACCGCTATATCCGCGTCCGCTCCCACCCCGAGGTGGCCTTTCTTCCCGAGGCCTAGAGCCTTCGCTGTGGCTGCCCTCGTCACGATGGCGACCTCGCTGAGCGAGTACTCCCTGTCGATGCTTGGCAACACGCAACGCTTCATAGCTCTCGGAACGACCTTCGCCATCGTCTTCTCTCTAGCGACTCGGCTGGTCAACCACGTGATGACTCGCGGGTAGGCTGTGAACGGCCCAGCGTTAGGATGGTCGGTCGTCATGTAGACTCGCCAGGGGTCCTTCACGAGCAGGGCGAGCTCGAGGCCTATCGCCCACTGGACTGAGTGGGCTACGTTACCGCGGCTGAATTTGAACGGCACTATTCCGGAGCCTGTCTCGTTCTCCACATCGGCGTTGCACCACTTGTTCCCCGTCAACAGGTGTAGACCGTGCTGGAAGGGTCCATCTGCCGTCATGGTGGTCACGTCTGTGAAGACGACCTGGCCGAGGTCCAGGGAGACATGTGGGTGAGCGTTCACGTACCGCGCGACCTTCTCCGCGCCGGATTCCACGCTCAGCCAGGTGCTGCCGCCCGCGTACGCGCTGAACTGGCAGTGGGTGATGTGGAGTATCGGCTCGTCGCCTCTCGCTAGGTCTCGGACGGCATGCATCGTCTTGAGGGTTGTCTCGTAGTTGCCAGGTATCCCAACCCGGTTAGTGTGCAGGTGCAGCCTATGCGGCATGTTCAGCATAATGTTAGCTCGGCAGAGGCCGCGTATAATCTCGCGCGGCGTAATGTTGAAGCGAGGCACTTGGTCGTCGAGAGACTGGACATTCCTACCCCAGCCCCAAGCCTCGATGCCGCCCGGGTTCACAACCTTCAAGGCGTAGCCTTTCGTGGCGGAGACAAGCCAGGCGAGGAAAGCAGCACAGCCTTCCACGTCGCCCCGGCTCAGCAGGTCCATCACTATCCAGTTGTTCCCTACGAGCGGGAAGCAGGCCTTATCTACGATGGGGGTGTCGTTCAGCTCATGGTGGGTATGCCTCTGCTTCAAAGGCGGGGAAGCAGGCTCTATGACAGTGGTGTAGCCCATTCTCGCGTAGCGGTATCCAGTCGTGAAAGTGGAGGGCACCGTATGCCCTACACCGGATCGCGTCGTCGCAGTTCGTACTTCATGGTCCCGTTCATGGTCGTCGGGTCTGAGAAGCCTCCCCATGTTCACCTTTGACCCGGCGATGTGGCTCTATACGTCCCTGAGCTAAGCTCCGGGGGCTGTGTATGTCCACTCCGCCGGGCATCACCACCATTCCGGTGGCATCTATCACGTAGGCTTCCGAGGCGTCGACGTCTTCGACCACCCTCCCATCCTTTACGGCTATATCCATCACGTCGCCGTGGACGTTGTTAGCCGGGTCGAAGACGAACCCGTTCTTCACCAACAGTCGCGTGCTCAACGTTTCACCCCCTCCACTTTTTCGAGTATCATGCGCAGGACCTCGACATCGGACTTGACCCCAGGGGGCGGCTCGACGAGCTTCTTCAACGAGAGGGCCACCCCGTCCATCCTGTAGACTGTCCCCGGCGCTTCTATGCCCACGTGGGCGGCTGGTATCGCGACCTGGGCGAGGGCCGTCGTCGGCGTCAGATGAGGGTCGATCGCTATCAACGGCACCCCCGCTAGGCCTTGAGCTGCCTCCCTTGGGAAATGCGCTATAGGGTCGGAGGCGACGATGAGCGCCGCGTCGCACTCCCTTCGCAGAGCGATATCCACGATCGAGGTCTCCCCTGGGCTGTACCTGGGGTAGCCGTGCGTCAGGTCGACGCAGAAGGGGTAACCGGTCTGCCAAGTGAAGACTTGGTTCGCGCCGGTGACGTTGAAGTGACCCCTCATCGGGATGATGGAGAACTTCGTTCTCAGGTTAAGGTCCCTGACGAGCGAGAGTGCCGCTTCCACGTTCTGATGCTTCCCGGCGGACATCGTCAAGCCGACGCCGAAGAAGAGGACGCCGAACTCGCAGTTCACCATGCTGTCAGCGAGAGCCTCCAGCCGCGTGACAGGGATGCCGGCGACCGTGTCGAGGTCTATCTCCTCGCCCCTAACGAGCATCCTGAGAGCCGTGAGAAGCTCGTAATCCGTGTTCGGCGCGATCTGCAGGAACATATCCGCAAGCTTCGCCGTATGCGTAGGCCTCACGTCTACGACTATGACCTTCCGCTCCGAGCGGGAGGCCCTGAACCTTCCCCTTGAGAAGGGGCCGTACCTGGCCATGTGGCGTGGATGCGAGTGCATCGCGTTCGAGGCCCAGTAGATTATCAGGTCCGCCCGGTTCTTCACCTCGCCCAGAGTGCAGGTTGCCTCGCCTAGGTCTTGGACCCCGGCGATGCTCGGCCCGTGACAGACCGTCGTCACATTATCTACGACCGCGCCGATGCGGTCTGCGAGCTCAAGCCCTACAGCGGTAGCTTCGCAGCTCGTGCAGCCCCATCCGTGTAAGACAGGATATTTTGCGTTCGCAAGGGTCTCGGCCGCCCTCGCGGTGGCCTCCTCCAATGAGACGGTTCTCTGCGCCCCGTCTACCCTCATGGTGGGCTCCGTGAGGCGTTCAAGGTTGTAGTCCATGAACTTCTCTCGGCCCAGGGCGCAGGCGTTCCGAACATCGACCACGCGGTTCGCGTCCACGGAGACCTCGATGTCGTCGCAGCAGGAGCCGCAGAATGGGCAGACGACTTCCGCTACCTTCTCCAAGTCAACGTCCTCCCAGTAGCGACTTCTGCAGCAGTGACTGGAGGTCTAGGACCGGCTCATCCGTGGGCTCGATCGAGGCCTTAAGCCCCTTTGTGGTCGGCATCCCTGTGCCTTGCGTCGAGGGGCTCGTTACCATGCTCGCCCAAGGCCCATAGGGTATGAAGGCGATGCCCGGGTGTGGGCCTTGCCCGGTCAGCACGGCTTTGACCACGACTGAGCCGTGCTTAGTCGATACCTTCACGTTTCTGCCGGCCTTCGTCCCTAGCCGATCTAGGTCTTTCGAGTCGAACTCGCAGACCGCGACGCTGTCCTTATACGCGGCTGAGAACTTTCCAACCTCTTTTCCTTGTCCTTGACCCCGGCTTCGCCCGGTGACAAGGACCACCTCCAACGCTGTCAGCAGAATCGCCTCTTGCACTTCATCAGGTCAACGGCCTGTGACCTCCAGCTTGGTCAAGTTAAGTCTTTCCGAGAGATAGCCTATGGACCTGCGTTAGCTCTCGCAGCTTGCCTATCCTCAAGCCTAGTCGCGAGCACGTAGGCGTCCTCGCCGTCCATGTAGTAGGCTTCTAAGCGGTCAACCTCTGTAAAGCCCAGCGAGCGGTAGAGTTCCAGCGCCGGCGCGTTGCTGACCCGCACTTCTAGGAAGCACTCGCTTGCGCCTTCGCTTCGCAGGTTCCGCATAGCCTCTTTCATCAAAGCGGTCGCTATCCCTCTTCGCCTATGCTCTGGAAGGACTGCCAGCGAGACGACGTGGCCTTTCTTAGCCAAACCGAACCTCTTGAGGTGAGAGCCTCCGTACTCGATCCTGCACATCACGTAGCCGGCGATCCTGCCCTCGTTTTCAGCCACGAGGAAACCCTTCGGGAACCTCTCGTGAATCTCTAAGAAGAAGTAGGGGCTGTAGTTCTCAGGGAGGCAGGCTCTGTTTACGGCTATCACCTCGTCGAGGTCGGCTCTCCGGAAGGGTCTAAGAACGAAGGGCTCCACAGCCGCCGCCATATGCCTCGCTGCCCGTACGCCTATGCCTGTTTGATAGCAACGTTCTGCCCACAGGGCCTTTATAAGGTTGAGCGACACCCGACCGGCCAAGCCGTTAGTGTAACCACCCATCATATCCTCGCCGACGAACCATTCACACCTGTTCTTCCCCCTCGATCAACTCGGGAAGATGCAGGAGGATTGGTCAGATGGTAGACCGCAGCGTTGCTTGGGCTTCTTCCCGTCGCCGTCTTTATGGGCCTGGGACCGTTACGCCAAGCTCCTTGGAAGCGGTTAGCCGAGGCCGAACGACTGCGGCGTGAGGGACCGCCGCGACCTTCGCTTTTCGCCCTGCGATCCTCAGAGCCAGGTCGATTGCAGCGTTCGCCGTCGGCGCCGTCCGAAGCCCGTACGTCTCTGCCGCGTACAGCTCAGGCAGGGCTGAGACGAGGATGACCCGGGCCGTCTGCATCGCATGCCTGAGAAGGTAGGCTTCCTCCGCGCCGAACTCCCACTCTCTGCGTATCGCTTTCACGACAGCTCGAAAGTCTCGGTATCTTCCAAGCCACTCGTGGAAGCCGTTGCTGCCATACCCTTCTCGGCACTCGGCGACCAGCACGACGATGCCGCCCGGCCTCACGACTGGGAGACTATTCTCAACCGCGCCCACGGCTGCTTGGAGAGTGGCATCCCAGGGGCTGCCGCCCGGCGAAGCCACCACGATATCCGCCAGCTCGGGAACAGCGGGCGATGAGAGGTCTTCGACGACCTTGATGCCCTCTTCGAGCACCCTTGCCATGTCACCAGCTAAGAAGCTTACAGGGTTGCTCTCAACATCTCGGACTAGGTTAAGGGTGAAGGAGGGGGGAGCCAGTCCAGCTATCTCCGTCATCTCCTCGCATAACGTCCCAGTATCCATAGGCCCTAGGCCAGTCTCTCCCGATGGGAGAAGGCTGTGAAGCTGAGCCAGCGTGGAGATGCCTGACAGGTCAAAGGCGATGCTCTCCCTGCCACCGGTGTAGAGAGCATAACTGTGGAATCCCACCTCGCCTGTGATAACCCGAATAGGAGCTTCGAGGTAATCCTTGTTCAGGTAGACGCGGGTTCCGCGTCTCGTCTCTCCGACAAGGCTTAACGTCGCACTGTCCATGGGGTCATGCCGGAGAACCGTGAACCTCGAGGAGAGGGCGTGCCCTAGACGGTTCTTCGCTTCTTCTAGGCTCAGAGGCGGCCGAACCCCGGCTGTGGCGATGATCTTGACCTTCTCATCCGGTACGGAGGCGGCCCGAAGCTCCTCGATGATCGGTAGTAGGAGCAACTCGTGCGGAGCATATGGGTCTGCTACGTTCACCTGGATGACTACAGGCATGTCAGGGCTAAGCAACTGCCTTAGGGGTGGCGCATCGAGCGGATTCGTTAGCGCCCCCTGCGCCGCTAGACGGGCATCCGCGACCTTCGCAGCCTTCTTGGCTTCCAGTGTGCCGGCATAGTTCTCAACGGGTATCCTGGCGGGAACCTCGGTTGATCCGTAGGGAAACCAAACCTCGACCATAGCTCGGCGCTCCTTACGAACTTGATCCCGTGTTCGCGTGGATTCATATAAGGAATCGAAGCGAGCATAGTGCTTCTCCGCGGCACGGCCAACGACGTGATACGTGAATGCAGGCATGCGCTCTCCGTAGACGCGTCTGGCGGAGGCTACGTCTTCTCCATAGGGAGTGGGGAAACCCTGAGGACACTCGACGAGAATAGACGCCATGCACCGCTCATCCATGAAGTACGGGAAGTACCCGACCCTACCCAACGGACTTTCAATCCCCGGTCTGGATGGTCTTTCCATTAGAGCGTTATCTTACGGCTTAGAGACGGCCTGAAGGCCAACCGACTTCGTATACTCCATACCCGTTACCGAGTGGAAGACGACCTTGATCGATGTCCACTGCCCGTCATACCGAAAACTGTATTTGTACTATTCGCCGGTTTTCAATGAGATCCGTAGC
>JAWCPE010000094.1:0-7818 GCA_038870415.1 Bathyarchaeia archaeon | reverse complement strand
ATGGGAGGGATCGCCTTTAGCGCCCTCATCTCATACCTTCTAGGTTTCTTCCGCCTCGTCGCAGGAATCTAGATAGACTACACTACACCACATCCTTGTCTCCTTAGACCTTACCTCCAAACCCCACTGCCGCAAATGCTCTGAGTGTATCGGCGCTGCACCCTGATGAACAGGTGAACCCGCGAGGACGCTCGTCCTAGACCGAGTCAAGACCTAAGAGGGGAGGACTGGACAGTGTCGATCTTTCCTAGAGATTGAGCGGCTCTCCTCCACGCTCATCAAGCCAGGTTCGAGCGCCCCCTATCCGTTGGTGGCGTCTCGCCGCCCTCTTTGAAGAGGAGTGAGAACAGGAGCAGGGAGACGGCGTAGAGCGACCCGCCGGCTATGAAGATGAGGTCCCAGTTCGCCGCAGCCAGTATGCCTGCTATGACAGGGGCCACTATCCCTACGGGGGTCTGGAGGGCGTTGAAGGTGTTGATCTCCCTGCCTCTTCGACTGTCGACGGTGTGGGCTTGGACGATCACGCTCATCGCGGTCATCCCTATGCCGCCGCCTAGGAGGTCGTGTACCAGGAAGATAGGCACGAAGACGGCTATGGGAAACGTGATGAAGCCCACCGCGAGGAAGGAGACCGCGTACGCCGATGTGGAGAGCATGTAGGTTCTCCTCGTCCCAAGTCTCCGGATGACCCCGTCGGCGAGCGGCGTCGTCAGGAAGGAGAGCCGATGCAGCGCCGTGACGAGGCCCATCTGAGCCGTATCGAGGCCGTACTTCCCTACGAGGTATAAGGGCAGTAGGAAGCCGTGGGCTATCCCAAACCCGAGGCCGCTGATGGCCGAGCAGAGCGCTAAGACCTTAAGGTCCCTGTGAACCCTGAAACTGTAGGCTTCACGCAGAGATAGGCGTCTGCCGGCTCTCTTCTCTCGTCTCTCCCTGTACGATAGAACTGCAGTCAGCTTCGCAACCTCGACTCCTGCGAGGAGGAGGAAGGAACCGGAGTATCCCAGGTATTCGAGAAGAACGGCGAAGGAGAGGCTTCCCGCGGCTTGAAGGACGAAGTTCGACGCCGTAAACCATGATAGGAGCTTCGCGTACGCTTGGCGAGCATTCTCGTACAGCATTATGTTATGCACGGAGCCTCGGAGGCTCTCCTGGAAGTCGTGCAGGAACTTGTTGACGAGTATCTCCAGCCTAGCCGAGGAGAGGGGGAGGAGGCTCTTCGAGACCGCGCTAAGGGCACAGGACGACAGGTAGACCCGCTTCCGACCGTAGACATCAGCGTACTCGCCGAGGAAGATCCCGGAGAAGGAGATGGCGAGGGTTGAGGCGCTGAAGATCAGGCCCATATCGACGAGCGAGACGCCTCGATGCTGAAGGTAGAGGGGGAAGAGAAGCTCGAAGACCCCCATTATGAACGAGGAGAGCAGACCCGCGATGAAGATGACTCGAATATTCGGGCTCAGAGATGTCACGCTTCAGACCGCGCGATCGCTTGGCGCCCGCCCCGACACCTGTCTGCCGCAGGCAATGGGAGACCCTCTCTGATCGCCTTATCCGCGGACGGAAAGAGAAGGAATGACCGAGGCTACTTCCCGGAGAGCATCGCTCTCAGCTTCCCTCCGTTCTGCATGCACCAGTCTGCGATGATGCTGGTCTCCCAGCCGATGCAGAGGTCACGGACTCCACGGTCTATGTAGTACTGGCATTCCTCCGCGCTGCTGCATTCAGCTCTAGGCCGGACACCTGCATCGAGCGCCATCTCGTAGGCCTTATCGCGGTCTGCGGCTATCCTCTCCCAGTAGTCAGCCTGCCTGTAGGGCTTACCCGGGGTTCGCAGGCTCAACCCGTAGTCTACGGGGCCGAACTGGACCATATCTATGCCGTCTACCGCCAAGGCTTCCTCGAGGTGGTCCATGAGGCTCTTCTTCTCCACCATTATCGCTATCACGACCTCGTCGAGGTGCCTCGCGTAGTCGTCCGGCCGGACGCCGCGGGTGCCCATGAATCCGTTCACCCCTTCAGGAGGCAACCTGACCGCCCTAACGCATTCCTTCACCTCTTCCACCGACATGATGTCTGCGAAGAGTACAGACTGGAAACCAGCCGCTATGGCTCTCTGGGCAAGCCAATCCTTCGGGTTACGGTCAATCTTAATCATCGTGGAGAGACCGGTCAGCTCGGCAGCCCTGCACATGTTGTCGAGGTCGTGGAGATCCCAGGCACCGTACTGGCTTCCGAACTCGACGTAATCGAACTGGCGAGTGCTACCGACGTACTCCCACAAGGTAGGCCAGGTGCATGAGAGATGTGTTCCCAGCGTCGGCCTGCCTTCTCTAAGCAACTCTCTTAGCTTATTCTCCATACGGATCGAGGAAGCGTACTGTTAGCCTTACGGACTTAAGGTTTCCGTGGCCGTATAAGGGCACCTCTGCTGTACAGGATGGCTGAAAGACAACCCGCGAATCCCAGGATGGCAAAGAGGGACAAAGGCGGCTGAGCTGCGCGCGGTCTCAGGCCTCTACGGTTGGCTGTAGCAAAGGCTTAAGCTTCAGGGAAGCCAATCCGGGGGTTCAAGGCGAGAAGGATGAAGGTTACTAAGCTGGAGACCTTCCTGGTAAAGCCGCGTTCACTCTTCCTGAAGGTCCACACGGATGAAGGCCTCGTCGGGCTGGGGGAGCCGACCCTAGAGGGAAGAGCCCTTACCTGCGCTCGAGCAGTCGCGGAGCTGGAGCCTTACCTAATAGGGCGAGACCCTACGAGGGTTGTTCATCACTGGCAGGCTATGTACCGTCACGCGTTCTACCGCGGCGGCCCCATCCTGACGAGCGCGCTCTCAGGCGTGGAGCAGGCCCTCTGGGACCTCGCAGGCAAAGCCCTAGGGGTGCCTGTCTACAGGCTTCTCGGCGGCCCGCTACGCGACAGGATCCGGATGTACGGTGGGGCTGGAGGCCGCACGCCGGAGGAGGCTGCTGAGAACGCTCGAGAACAGGTGCGGCGAGGCTACACGGCTTTGAAGACCGGAATCTACGGCGGACGCCCCGCCCGGATCGTGGAGTCCCCGGGCTTCGTCGAGCGAGCGACGGCCGTCTTCGCTGCGATGCGCGAAGCCGTAGGGGCCGACGTTGACATCGCGGTCGACTTCCACGGAGCTATCAGCCCGCAGACCTCGGCGCTCCTCATCAAGGCCCTCGAACCGTACCAGCCGATGTTCATAGAAGAACCGGTACAATGCCAGAACGTGGATGTTCTCGCCAACCTGGCGAGGAAAACCCATATACCGATCGCTACAGGGGAGCGAATCTTCACTAAGTGGGGTTTCAGAGAGATCCTCGAGAGAGGCGCAGCTTCCGTCCTGCAGCCTGACCTCTCGCACGCTGGGGGCATCTTCGAATGTCGGATCATCGCCGGCATGGCTGAAAGCTACTATGCCGGGGTTGCCCCCCACTGTCCGTTAGGCCCGATCGCGTTGGCCGCTTGCTTCCAGCTTGACGTCTCTATACCTAACTTCCTGATACAGGAAGGGAGTGCTTTCGGCGTCGGGTACCTGAGGAACCCCTTCGTCTTGAAGGACGGTTACGTCGAGACCCCGAAGGGGCCAGGCTTGGGCATAGAGCTAGACGAGGACGCGCTCGCGGACAAGATCGTCCGTGAACCTGAGAAGTTCTGGGTGAACCCGCAGACCTACCATCCCGACGATGGTTCAGTCATAGACTGGTGAGAAGCCCCTAGACGCCTAGACTCCGCCGACCCTACTCTCCCATAGGCTCTACCCAGGGGATGCACGCTGACCCCTGCCTCCTCGGTGGGCAGCCTCTCAACGGAAGGAGTGCGTGCAGCTACTGGCCGCCCCTTACTCCCTCGTTGAGAGTACTCCGTACTCAGATTGAGAGATGAACGAAAAGCTTTGAGCTCTCGGGCATCACTATCAGTGCAGACTGCAGGAGATGGCGGCGACCAGTTCTTGCCTCGTCACAGACCCCAGCGCAGAGCGATGAGCCCGGTCCTGCGGTCTGTCAGCCTTAAGCCAAGTGGAGGGGCCCAGCGATCCTCAGCTTACTCTTCACTGGTTAATGGAGTAGGGGTTCCCCTCAAGCTAAGCCGAGAGTCTTCAAACGACTCGTCTTATGATGTTCTGCAGCTATGAGCGCTCCGCTTTCCTCACGTCGACGATGGGTGTTCCAGCGCCCTTGTACTTCTCGCGTTCTGCAAGGCATTTGCGAGCGTAGGGGCACCAGTCTATGCAGGCTGCGAGGTCTCTGAAGACGACCTTCCCGCAGTTTTGACAAGTGGTCTTGTACTCGTCCGTGAAGAGTTCAAGCTCTGAGCCGCACTCCGGACAGAGGACTACGTCAAGCCGCAGGTTGAGGGCTCCGGGACACTGGATAGGCATCGGTGCCACTTGACGTATCAGCGGTTAAGCCGCTATTTTTCTCTTTCGTTTCATATCAACCGTTGGCCGAGGTCTGGCCGTGTGGAAGGGCGTCCCCATACCCCTTACGGCAACTTGTCCACGAGATGGGCGCGGGTCGCCTCGAGGTGGCCGCTATCTCTTCGCCAGAACACGCGAACGCCCTCCAGCCTTATCGCGCGTCTGAAGATGGGGCCGCCAAGGACGAAGGTTTCAAACTCCCCCCCTTCACCCGCGATGTCGAACCTGTACTTCGCGGCGAGCCGGTTCAGCTCCTCAACCGACTCCTCGGTCAGCTCCCGCCCGACCCAGTGTTGGTCCAAGCCCTGGGCTGCGACGGCTGAGATGATGACCTTGAACCCGGCCTCTGCGACCTCTTGGAGAAGCCTTCGAGGGTCTTTTCCCCATAACGGTGCAAGGCTCCTCAACGCCAGCTTCTCGCATACGGTGTCTATTCTTCGCCTCTGGTAGCCGCTCCGTATGGTTCCTGAAACGACAGAGTCAGCCCCCTGTTCTCTCGCCACAGCGTGAAGAGAAGCCTGGAGGACATCCAGCTCCCCTCTGCCCTCCGCTGAGACCGAGGCCATCGTGTGGGGCAGCCCCAGGGCTTCAGCTTGGAGAGGCGTCCATTCAGTCAGCGGTCGATGGAACATCCAGGAGTCGTGCCCCGCAGGGAGGAATGTGAGAAGGGAGGCCACGAAGCCCTGATGAAGCGTACACCAGAGCGCGTAGACGCTATCCTTCCCTCCTGAGAAGAGGACGACGGCCCGCATTCGTTCACCACCGCTCCCGTGGAGTTCTAGCTGTTCAGGACAGAGGAGTCTACGCTTTCGCCTCCGACCTGAGAGACTGGATGAGCCTCTCGATCGTGGCCCTCGCTCTTTCAACGCGGTGCTGATGGTCCGTCAGCATCCGTTCATAGACCTCTCGCGAGATCGCCTTCGCCCTATAGCGTCTGGTCAGCCCTTCGACGCTCGCTTCGCTCGCCTCGATCTCGGCCTCGGCCTCCTCGATCCTCGAAAGGAGCTGAGCGTACCTCTCACCTGCCTCCCTGAGCCGGCCGGCCCGTTCTGTCCAGGTCTTCTCGACGGCGGCTCTCCGACGCGAGAGGGATGCCGTCCTCTCGCTGTAAGCTCTCCTGCTCAGTCTTCCCTCGCCGAACTCGACGGCCAGCCTCTCCGCTTCGCTCCTGAGCCGAAGCTTCTCCTCCGCGGCATCTGCAACTGCCTGGACGAGCGTAGGCGGCACGGCCGGAGGCGCAACGACGGGCGTCATCCTGCGTCTGGAGAGCAGGAGGGCGAGGCTGACGGCGATGATGGTTCCGCCGAGCAGCGAGGGCCTGAACGCTGCCCATAAGGGCGAGTACCGGTAGGTGATGGAGTAGCCTGGGGCTTCCATCGGTGTGAGTTCTCGGCTTGGCCATGAGACCGACTGCGTGAACAGGTCCTGACCACGGCTCCAAGAACTGTTCTCGCCGCTTACTTCTAGGAGGTCAGCTCCCTCCGGGAGCGTCACCTTGAGAGCGAACTGCTTCACCGTGGCGTTAAGCCCCGGGGATGCATCAACTAACAGAGCGTAGTCTGTGCCTGAGGCCTTGGCTTGAAGGTAGGTCTTAGCCTCGAGACGGTAGGTTACGGAGATGCTTGCCCGCTCGTCTTCGCGGAGGTCGTTCCGCAGCGTGACCGTGACGATTCCACGTCCACCGGGCCCGCCTCTCTGGAAGCTGCTCCCGAGTTCGCCTATAGGGGCCTCCGCTCTCACGGCGTAAGCGTCCCGAGGCAGCAAGAGCCTGACAGACGAGACGGTTTTCGAGATGGGATTCCGCAGGACGTAGTCATCCCGGACGGATACCTCGCCTCCGCCGGAGAGGAAGATGCTCCGGGCGAAGCTGAGCACGTCGAGAACTTGGAGGTCGCCTCGAAGTCCAACCTTGATGACGGGCGACGAATAGTTCTGCACCTCAAGCTGCTCCAGGCTGAGGATGGTTCCCTCCGAGGTGGTAGCTACACGGAAGCCTGACGGGATGCTCGGCACCGTCACGCCGGAGGGGAGGATGACCGTAGCGTTCAGCCTCGATATATTCACTTCGAGCGCCGGGTGGACGAACAACTCAACGGTGTAACCCGCGCTGCTGTAGGAGACGAGGTCAGAGAAGAGAAGCCGCAGCGTCAACGTGACGCTCTCTCTCGGAGGAACCGGCTGTGGGAAGAACACTTTAAGCCCGTAGAGGCTTGGCGTCGCAAGTCCCTCATGCTCTATGCGGAGCTGTTCCCCCTGCGGCCCATACGCCTCTTCTAAGTCGATCCTGCCAGAGAGATTTGCGTCCAACCCCACCTTGATGAAGGCTAGGGCGGCGTCGCCGAGGTTCTTCACGGTTATCGTGTCGTTCACGAGGACAGCGCCGCCGTCATAGAGCCTTGCGAGATGCTCCACCTCGGCTGAGAATGCCGTTTGAAACAGAGGCTGAGCCTGCGAGGCGGCGAGGGGGGGAAGCAGCAGCAGTGGTAGGAGGGCAAGTCTTAGGTAGGTCGCGGTCCTCATCTGGCTCACTTCGAATCTTCCCGTGCAGGGATCGTTGGAGAGTCATCGCGCCTGTGGGTCGCAGGGGCCGCTCTCTTGATAGAAGGTCGTCGAGAAGACGGGTATAACCCGCGGAGCGACGCGACGTGGCTTCGGAGGCTTAGGCGGCGCGGCGTCGTATCCATGCTTATCGACCCCTCTCTCCCAGAAAACTCATTTAACAGTTTCGAGAAGCTGAGAACGGGACCCCAGCATCAGGGTTTGGATAAGTCACTTGTCGAGCCGGTCTACGGAGCGGGTCTCTCACGGCGATGATGAACCACCTCTCCCGGCCGACATCAAGAGGGTTATTCCAAGATCCCAATCGCTTCTCTAAGACCACCGTGAAGCTCGATGGAGAGGCGGCCGAGTATCAGCACTTCGACCTTACCTATGAGGGGTTAAACGCAAAGCGACCAGACGCGCAGCCTCAACAGGGCTACGCGACAGGTGTACCATGCCGCTATTCGAAGCTTCTACTTGGAGAGCCACGCGCCGCTGCCAAGGTTCCGCGTAAGGTTTAACCGCGACGTGCCTAGGAAGACTTGGCCGCCGCTTACCCTAGAGGAGCTACGCGTCGTCGTAGACAGGGGCAGGCCGCTGGAGCAGGCGATTCTCCTCACGATGCTTCATCCGCCGCGACGCGACGCGCTCTGCTCAAGCTTCAACCTGAGGGCTTGACCTAGATCGTTCAGCAGCTCGGCCCCAATCCTGAAGACTGGGATCTAACGAGGCTCGTCAAGATCGATCTCCGCCGGCCTAAGACCGGGATCGATTATAACGGCTCCTTAGGACGAGACGCCTTTAGAGGCTTTACGCCCTCGGCTAAACGTGCGCCTGGAGATGGTGGG
>JAWCPE010000093.1:0-7988 GCA_038870415.1 Bathyarchaeia archaeon | reverse complement strand
ACGCTGCGGTCTCGTCTGCCGCTGAAGATGGAAAGGATGACCCCCGGCTTCCCAAACTCCTCCTCGTAGTTCTCCAGCCGCCAGAATGATCCTCTCAAGCGTGATGGGCCTCAGCCAAGAGCTACCCGAGCCCACGACTGGCTGGCAGCCTCCCGCCGCCCCATCGAAGAGAGCCTTCTAACTAGCCATGGGTCAACGTGCCCCCAGCCTCGGAGAAAAGTGGCCTCTCCAAAGCCGAAAGCCTCCGGTTATGTTAAGACGATTCCCTCATCTAGCATGGAAGGCTCGCATTCGCTACGTTTCTTAGAAGAGGGCTTAGGGTAAAGGGCTTAAGAGACACCTTCATCTACGGATGAGGCTGGTAAAGCTCTCAGGGGCACCAGTGTTGACGAAGGTCCTCGCGATTATAGGCAGCAGGGATTCAGGGAAGACGACCGTAGGCGAATACTTGGCTCGACGCCTCGCCGAGAAGGGCTTCAAGGTCGGCGCGATCAAGCATGTGCATACGCCTGATTTTTCCCTCGACGTAGAAGGGAAGGATACGTGGCGGTACCGTCACGCCGGCGCCCAGGTCGTCGCCTGCGTGGCTGAAGGCGAGATCACCGTCATCCGCGCAGCTGAGCAGGATAGGTCGCTCAGCAAGGTCCTATCGTACATGCAGGCGGATGAACTGGATATCGTCCTCCTAGAGGGCCTCAAGTCGGAGTCGTCGCAGAGGACCGACGTCTACAAGGTCGTGACGGCGAAGCGCCCAGAGGACCTAGAGGAGACCATGAAACGACTTGCGCCCCCCATCTTGGCAGTGACAGGCCTCATCGCCAAGAAGGCATTAGGCCGCCAGCTAGCCGGTCTCCCCGTAGTCGACATCGACACAGAGGGCGAACGCCTAGCAGAACTGGTACAGAGCAAGATCCGGCTGAAAGAGGCGGGTTGACGAGGCCCCGCGTTCGTCTCTTTCCGCGGTCCGTCGTGAAAGGATAAATCGTAGGTGTCAAATCTCTAGGCTGGAGCCATCTCTCCATGCTCTAAGGTGGACCCCGCCTTGCTTGAGGCCTTTCTAAAGCCGTCCAGCGTAGCGGTGATAGGCGCCTCTAGGGAACCGGGGAAGGTCGGCCACGACGTTACGGTGAACATCCTGAAGAGCGGCTATAGGGGAAAGGTCTTCCCCGTGAACCCGAACGCCGCGGAGGTCGCAGGGCTCAAATGCTACAGGAGCGTACTGGACATCCCGGACATCGTCGACCTGGCGGTGGTCGCAGTCCCGGCTCCACTGGTGCCGGGCGTTGCCTTGGAGAGCGGGAAGAAGGGTGTGAAGGGCCTCGTCGTTATCTCCGCCGGCTTCAGGGAGATCGGCCCTGACGGACTGATGAGGGAGGCCCGACTCCTAGAGACGTGCCGCAGGTACGGTATGCGGCTTCTAGGCCCGAACTGCCTGGGCCTCATCAACACCTATCTGCCGATCAACGCGTCCTTCGCCTCATCCATGGCGTTAAAAGGGAACATCGCCTTCATCTCGCAGAGCGGAGCCCTAGCGACCTCCGTGCTGAGCTGGTCCCTGACGGAGAGGGTCGGCTTCAGCACCTTCGTCTCCCTGGGGAACAGAGCAGACCTAGACGAGACCGACTTTCTTGAGGCGGCTGTCGAGGACCCTGAGACGCGCGTCGTCCTAGTCTACATGGAAGGCGTCGGCGACGGCAGAAAGTTCATGCGGGTCGTTCCAAGCCTTACGAAGAGGAAGCCCATAATCGTAGTGAAGTCAGGCACCTCGAACGCAGGAGCGAGAGCCATCTCTTCACACACCGGTTCGCTAGCCGGCAGCGACCTCATCTACGAGACGGCCTTCAAGCAGGCAGGCGTCATACGCGTAACGTCCACGGAGCAACTCTTCGACCTAGCGGAGGCGTTCTCCACCCAACCCGTGCCGGAGGGGCCGAACGTGGCCGTCGTGACGAACGCTGGCGGCCCCGGCATCCTCGCCACAGATGCCCTTGACAGGTATGGAGCCACGCTCGCTCCGATCGGCCCCGAGCTGGGCGCAGCGCTTAGGGCTAAGTTGCCCCCAGCGGCGGGTTACCACAACCCCGTCGATGTCCTCGGCGACGCCCGCGCCGACCGGTATAGGTATGCACTTCAAACTCTGCTCTCCTCGACTGATGTTCACGCCGCCATGGTCATCCTGACGCCTCAGGCTATGACTGAGCCCACCGAGACCGCCAAGGCGATAGTAGAGCTGAAGAGGCTTTTCCCAGGGAAGCCGCTGGTTACGGCGTTCCTCGGTGGCAACGAGCTTACAGGAGCTGTTGAAGTCCTGAAGGAGGCGGGGGTACCCAACTACCCCTTCCCGGAACGCGCAGCTTACGCTCTTTCGCGGCTTATCGCCTACAGGAAGCTGTTGGAGTCCAGCCCTCCTGAAGGGGCAGATAGGTTCGAGGTTGACCAGGGCTTCGTGAAGCAGTACCTAGACATGGTCCGCTTGGAGGGAAGAGTGAACCTCACCGGCGCTGAGGCGATGGCGATCCTGAAGGCCTACGGTGTACCCGGGGTCGAGTGTAGACTGGCCAGAGACCCGACGGAGGCGGTTAAGCTTGCGGACGCGATGGGCTACCCGATCGTGGTCAAGGTCTCCTCGCCTCAGATACTGCATAAGACCGATGTGGGCGGTGTGAGGCTTGGGCTGGTCTCCGCGAAGGACGTAGCCGAAGGCTTCGAGTCTGTCGTCTCGAACGCTAGGAGGCTTCTCCCCCAGGCATCCATCTACGGCGCGGAGGTCTGCCAGATGGCTCCGCAGGGCAGAGAGATTATCGTCGGAGCGCACAGGGACCCACAGTTCGGCCCCGTCATAATGTTCGGACTCGGGGGGATATACGTCAACTTCCTCCGGGACGTAGCCTTTCGGCTGCCTCCTATCACGCGGAAGGAGGCTCTCGCGATGATCGCGGAGACCCATGCCTACGCTTTACTGAGAGGGATAAGGGGCGAGCCGCCCAGTGACATAGACTCCGTCGTGGACGTGTTATGCAGAGTCTCCCAGCTAGTGCTTGATTTCCCCGAGGTCGTCGAGCTGGACGTGAACCCGCTCTTTGTCTACGAGAGGGGGAAAGGCTCATTAGCGGTCGACGCCAAGATAACCATCGCTCCGTAGGTGATGCTCCTTGAGCCACGTGCCGAACCTTTTCGTCTCGTCCCCGGAGGGTTTCAGCGGCAAGACGGCAATCTGCCTTGGACTTGCCTTAACTCTCCGGCGGGAAGGCTACAAGGTCGGCTACTTCAAGCCGATAGGGACGGAGATGAAGAGGGTAGGCGACAGGCCGGTCGATGAAGACGTGTCGCTCATGAAGGCGGCCCTCAACCTAGACGCCCCCGTTGACGCGCTAGCGCCGGTCATCTTTCACGATCGCCTCTTAGAAGAACTGGTCAGGACGCCGCCGGAAACCTACATGCTGCGCATCGAGAAAGCCTTCGAGAAGGCCTCCTCAGGCATGGACCTTCTCATAGTGGAGTCCACGCATAAGCTCAGCTACGGGTGTACTATGGGGCTTTCAGGGCCGGTCCTCGCTAAGAGGCTGGGCTCCCACGCGGTGCTGGTGTCTAGGTTCAACGAGGACGCGGCCCTCGGAGACATCCTCTGCAGCGCGCAGCTCCTAAGATCACTCGGAGTCCCATGCATGGGCGTAATACTGAACGATGTGGATAGAAACATCTTAGAACGGGTAAAAGGCCTCGCAGCACCTCTGCTACAGAGGCAGAACGTCGAGGTCTTAGGCATCATCCCTAGAGACGTCTCGCTGACCGCTCCGACGGCTCAAGATGTTTATGCCGCTCTCGGCGGCGAGGTTCTAGCTACCCCTGAGAAGATGAGTAACCTCGTCGAGAGCTTCGTCGTCGGCGCGATGACGCCCGACAGCGCGTTGAGCTACTTCCGGCGAGCGGCCAATAAAGCGGTTATAACCGGCGGGGACCGCTCCGATGTCGCCCTGGCCGCTTTGGAGACGAGCACCTCGATGCTCATCCTGACCGGGAACCTCTACCCGAACATCATGGTCCTCGCGAAAGCCGAGGAGAAAGGTGTACCCGTCCTGCTCGTACCATACGACACGTACACGACCGTGGAGAAGCTCTCAAGAATAACCGGAAGGGTGAAGCCTGAGGACGAGTTTAGGATCAGAGCCGTCGCGAAACATGTAGAAGAACACGTGAACTGGCGAAAGATCCTAGACATGCTCCTGAAGTGATACATCGAAGCCCGAGGGAAGGCGTTGCTCCGGAAAGTCATCGTGGCCCCCAGGATGGACCGGCACGAAGCCATAAGCCTAGCTGACAGTATCGCTGAATGGCTGCGGAGGAAAGGCCTCGAGGCGTCCGTTGAACGTAACCTTACTCCCCTCGTGGAGAAAGAAGCACGTAGAGAAGACGAGCCGCCCCCAGACCTTCTCATAACCATCGGCGGCGACGGTACAGTCCTGAGAGCCGTCCACCGCTTCCCGGAGACCCCGCCGATACTCGCCGTGAGAATGGGCAGGGTAGGCTTCCTCGCCGACACGGAGCCCCAAGACGCGTTGAAGACCCTAGACCAGATCCTAGAGGGAAGATACGTCAGAGACGAATGCTACATGCTGTCGAACAACGTGGGGTTGCCTGACGCCCTTAATGAGGTCCGGGTTGGCACCATGTTTCCCAGCCAGGCGGCTGACCTAGAGCTGAAGATAGATGGGCGCGTGATAGCGCGCGACCTAGTCGACGCGGTCCTGGTGGCGACGAACGTCGGGGCGTCAGCGTACACCCTCAGTGCAGGCGGCTCAGTTGTAGACCCTAGGCTGAAGGCGATGGTGATCGTGCCCGTCTGCCCGCTCTCTTCGAACTTCAAGCCCTACGTGGTGCCGAGTGATACCTGCATCTCGCTGAGACAGCTTAGGAGGCCGCCTGTGACCGTTATGGTCGACGGCCAGTACCAGAAGCAGGTACAATCGGGCGTAGAGGTGGAGATCCGAGCCTCTCAGAGGAGCATCATCTTCCTCAGGACGGGCCTAGGGTTCTACGATAGGCTGAGGCGAAGATTGTCGATGAGCTCGCTCAGCTTCGCTCAGTAGCCCGGTGGCAGCGAGGGCGGCCCTCAACCGGGCGAGAAGCGGAGGATGGCTGCGACTCCCCCGAAGCTCTTGAGGAGCATCTGTCCCTCATCGGTCTCGCCTGAGATGACCTCGACCTCGGCTCCTGTCTTTGCCGCAAGCTCGGCGAGTTCGTCGACCACGTCTACACCTTCGTCGGCGGTGAGCGAGGTGTTCTTGCAGGAGGGGCAGGGCGTGGCGAGAAGCCCCTGTTGGAACTTCACCATGCCGGTGTCCCTCACGGTCCTCTGCTCCGCGTATCCGCATACGGTGCACTTCACCTGCACTCTTCGGTTGGAGAGCTCCTCCGAGACGAGCACAGTCTTCGTGGAGCCCTTCATCAGATGGTCCCTCACCTCCTCCTCGCCGTACGTGGCGAGGCCGGTGTCATGGCCTATCTCGAAGAGGAACCGTTGAACGAGCTGTCTCTCCTTCAGGTGGCGGACGCCTCGGAGGACCTCCGTCGCCTTCGTCATCACCTCCTTCAGCCCTGGCTCGCCGGTGTACGAGGTGTCGAGAACGGCTAAGGTCTTCTGTTTCAGGGCGTAGTTCATGTACTCGCCTTTCGCGAACTCCTCCTTCGTCGGGCCTGGGCCGCCGATGATCAGCCCCTGGAGATCAGGTATGGGGAGGAAGATCTCGTCCGCATGCTTCCCCGCTCGATGGAAGAAGTCGTTCAGCTCCATCTCGCGAAGCCTCTCGAACCTCCTAGCCGACTGGCCGCCCGCCCTGTGCTTACCGGGGATGCCGGAGGTTATCTCCTTAACAACCTGAAGCCTCTTCCCAGTCAGGGTCGCGTAGGTGGCGCCGCTCGAGTCGATGAGCATGATGCCGTAGCTCTCCTTCTCCTTAAGCATCTCGAGGAGCGGTTCAACGTAGAACTTCGCGTCACACCCGTAGTAGTTGACGTAGACCGGCTCCGGGGGGATCACCACGTACGTCTCCATCCTCTCCGAGCCGGGGCCGTTCTGAGGTATCGCTCCGCAGAAGATGGCGAGGCCCGTAGGCGGGGTTTCCTTGAAGAACCTGAGCCTCTGCATCGCTCGCTCTATCGCGGCTTGAACGTTCTTCCTAGTACGATCGGACTTGATGTTGGCTGAGGTGCTGTACTCCTGCCTTAGGTTGTTCATCACCTCGGCGATCGGCCTGCCCTTAGGCACGTAGAGGCTGACAAGCTCGGTGCCCCTACCCTCTCTTGAGATGAGCAGGTCAAGCATCCGTTTCAAACGGTACATCTGCAAGGAGTTGCTACGGTCGATAGAACCCATCATCGATCGCCGAGGTGAAAAGCACGCCTATACGCGAAAGCCGACCTATTAAGGCTTCCAACAACGAGCTGAGCTACAGCCCATATGCGGGCTTCTCAGCCAAGTCTTATGAGCTACTCCCCACCCAGACTGGTCTGACGGTTTCACTCGTATGAGACCGACTGTCCTTGTGACCGCGGCGATAAGCGAGGAGGATATAGCCGAAGCACTCGCGCTGCTGCGGCAGAAGGCTGAGGTGAGAATCAGCAGGCTCTGCAGAGCCCTCGCAGAACAGGAGCTTCTCCAAGAGCCTAAGGGCGTGGACACAATCTTCGCGGGAGGAGACCCCTAAACAGCGAGGGTCTTCGAGGCCGCAGACCGCTTGAGGATAGCCGCGCGGGACGGGGTCGGGCTTGACCGCGTTGACCTGGAAGCCGCGACGCGAAGGGGGGTATTCGTCACGATCACGCCTACCGTCTGCCAGCCCGTCGCCGACCTAGCCTTCGGCCTCCTCATCTGCCTATTGAGGAGTATCAAGGCAGCGGACCAACCCGTCAGGGCGGGCGAGTAGCTCTCCCCGGGGGAAGCTCGTTGCGAAGGAAGCGAAGGAGGCCACCTTAGGGACCATCGGTCTAGGCCGCATAGGCAGCCTCATGGCTAGGCAGAGCCGCCTTCCCCAGATAATCCGCTGCTGCAAATGGAGGACATGATTCTGACGCCTCACATGGGGAACGATACTCACGAAGCCTTCAGGAGGCTCTCCTTGGAAGCAGCGAAGGACATACCGCGCGTCCTAGACGGAGAGGCGCCGTGAACCCTGAAGCCCTCAGGCTTAGGAAGGCTGACGGCGTTAGGAGCGACTGAACTAGCCGGTTGAGGTCAGGGCCGGAGTCCCGGGAAGGGGTTCCCCCATCGGTCTAGGTAGACCAGGTCGGAGAGAGGCTTCCTCTCCTGGCTCGGCGGTGTCTCGCCTGCAAGCCCTATGGGGAGCAGAGCCTTGACGCTCCAGCCGCCGGGCAGGAGTTGCTCGGGGACCTTCAGGATCCTCTTCACCCCGTTTTCCCAGTAGGAGACATCCCAGCATGTGGCCAGTCCGAGCCCCGTGGCTTGGAGCACCATATGCTCTATCGCGATGGCGATGTCGAAGTCCAGCCACTCCCTCCTAGGAGAGCCGCCCCCTCCGCCCGCTAGCTTCGCGTTCCCAAGCACAGCTATGATGACGGAGGCTTCGGCGAGAAAGCCGTGAGCGGTAGCTTGGGCTAACTCTCGTTTCACCGCATCGTCTTCAACGACTATGAACATCCAAGGCTGAGCGTTTCCAGCTGAGGGTGCAAGTCTGGCCGCCTCTAGGATCTTGACCAGGTGTTCCCTCGGCATCTTGTACGGCTTAAACCTGCGAACCGTCCTCCTCCTACGGATCGCCTCTTCCACATCCAAGGTAAGGAACCTCCGCCTAGAAGAGAGCCTCTCCGTTATTATGCTTTTCAGACGGGCCGATGCGGGTCTCCTCTACCGTAATATGTGAGGCGCCCGCGTCGTTTCGCGGGGTGCGGTGAGTCGAGGAGGGTCTTGTCAGGGTTAGGGGGTGAGCGGCAAGGAAGAGGGATGGATGGATTGTCAGCGGCCTGAGCCTGGA
>JAWCPE010000092.1:0-8056 GCA_038870415.1 Bathyarchaeia archaeon | reverse complement strand
AGGCCGGAAAGAGATAGATAGATAGACGCAGAAGGCTACAAACCAGAGTCCTATCCCCCTCGAAGAGCTCGTCTGGCATAGATCTTCAAGAGGAATAAGGCTCCCCTATGGCTAAGTTCACAGCACCAGACGGCGTCAGCAAGCAATAGAAGCGTATCGTAGAGAGATCGTGATTGAAGCTGGAACAAAGCTTAATGAAGATGTAGGAAGCTTTCGCTCTAAGCCTTCCCGGATTACCATAGAGACTCTTACGGAGACCTACAGCGCCCATGTTGAAGGCCGACCTGCATGTGCACACGGACTGGTCCGACTCCAGGAGTAGCGTAAAGCAGGTCCTAGAGGCCGCCTCTCAGAAAGGGCTAGACGGTGTAGCCATCACCGACCACAACACGATGAGAGGCGCCCAAGAAGCGCTCAGGGCAGGTCGAAGGCTTCTCATCATACCCGGGGAGGAGGTCAAGACGATGCAAGGCGAGATCCTAGCCCTAGGGATCACGGAACCTCTCCCCGGGGGCTCAGATGTAGAGGAGACTATAGACGGAATCCACAGCCAGGGCGGGATCGCGGTAGCTCCGCACCCTACGGTGCCGCTTCTTCACACGCTTCCCACATCGTTACTCTACGCTCTGCCTCTGGACGCGGTGGAGGTCTTCTCCGCGATAACTCCACTCGCCTGGCGCTACGCTAGGAAGAACGTGATGCTCGCCCGGAGCTTGGGGTTACCTATGGTGGCGGGAAGCGACTCACACCATCATGCCACGGTAGGCGACGCCTACACCCTCATAGACGCCGAGGCCGGAAGCCTCGACGCGGTCTTGAAGGCTGTCAAGGCCGGCAGAACCATGGTCGGATTCAGCCCCTCAAGGCTCGTCTACAAGCTCCACATACTCGTAGAATTCCTAGAGCCTCCTACCGCCGTCCCACGGAGGATCAGAAACTCAATCCTCAGACTCACTCTACCGTCGTCCAAACACGGAAATCTAGCACGTAAACCATAGGAGACCATCCAAAGCGTAGGGAGACCTGTAACCGTTCACTCAGGTTGAAGGGACGGCGCTTCTTAGCCTAGCCTTTAGGGGGTGATTGCTTCCAGCAGTTCTTCTTCTCCGTACAGGACAGCCTTCGCGAAGGCGCCGTCATGCCGATACGCATCCATATGATCACCGGCTGAGTAGTAAGCAGTGATGACACGGCCACTCGTTAGTAGGACGGAGCTGGGGTAGCCGCAGTCAGGCCCAGGCCTGTCATCTGCGTAAACCAACTCGCGGTCATGACCCCAGGTGCGGCCGTTGTCGTGGCTGAGGAGGCCGCGGACGCCGTGGGGCGGGTGTCTTCGCCCATAGGTGAGGAGAACCCGGTCGCCGCCGAGAGAGAGCAGGTCTCCTGGGTGTTCTGAGGCCTCCGTCACCTTCTCAGGTCTCGTCCAAGTGTAGCCGTCATCGGCGGAGCGGCTGATAGAGACCGAAGCATGGCGTGCCTCTGAACGTAAGGCGGCTAGGAGTTCGCCGTTCCCCAGCCTGACGAGGCCTGCCTCGTTGAAGCCAGCCGCTATGAGGGAGGGGTCTTCCCAGGTTAAGCCGTCGTCACGCGACCTCAACACGTAGGAGAAATCCGCTGCCCCAGCTGGGGCCTTCGCCTCCTCGGCTACGACTCCTGTCCTCTCGCCGTAGACGGGCATGAGCAGCGTACCATCAGGTAGCGTGACGATCTTGCCGTAGGGTGAACGACCTCTGAAGGGTTCGAGGCTTAGGGGCCGCGGCGGCTCCCACGTGTAGCCGAAGTCCCTCGACCGCGTGACGTAGGTGTCCACCCTGCCCAAGCCGGGAGCGTATCGTCCCCCCTCATCGTAGCTGCCTTGGTGGTGATAAGCCAAGATGAGCGTGCCGTCCCGCGATTGGCCGAGAGCCGGGTTCCTATCGTCCCACTCGCTCTGAGCGACCGTGAAGGGGGGAAGCCAGGTCTCCCCGCCGTCCATTGACCTGAGAAGGTCCAGTCTCCCCTCGATGCCTATGTGGCCGGCTCCGCCGCGGACGACCGCGATAACCTCGCGGCTTGACAAGGCAGTCAAGACCGGGAAGTAACCTCCATCCCTCATCATCACGGTCTCCCTAGCGCCCCTCATACGCCTCACGTCGACAGGCTTCCGGGACTCTGGGCTATCGCTGACCTTCAATCTAGCCACCTGAGGGGGTGCGGTCGGCGACGCATTTGAGGCTTCTCCTTGCACTCTTCCCGCGATTTTTATAAACTTTTAACTAAGTTTAGTTGAATGGCAAGAAATCCATAAGGCCACATGTAGCGTCAAGATCCACGGTAATATGTGAATGTTATATGGTTGATATCCGAGACCGTCTTCAATAGTTATTATTCGAAGACGTATTTCAACGAGTTAAACTGGCGCTTCAACTCAGTCGCATCTTTACGGACGCTTTCAGGCGTCTCGCCCTTTAGGAGACGGCAGAGCAGCTCGGCGACGGAGGCCATCTCTTTCTCTTTCATACCCCACCGAGTCAGCTCTTGGACGCCGAGCCTACCTGCCGTGTCGACGATGATATTCGCCGCCTCCGACCTCTCCGCGAACGACACGTAACCCCCGCCTACGTTCTTGGCTGCCGCCTCCGTGTCCACGAGCACCTGATGGCTCCTCGTATACCCTAACTCTCGGTACCTCACCGGGAAGCCCCCTTCATCTAGGCTTCGGGCGAGCGCCTGAGCGTTTCGAACCACCCGCTCCGCGTAGGTTCTCCCGAATGCCTCAGCCTCAGCGAGGGCCTGAGCCAAACCGGCTACCCGATGCCAATGAGGGTTGTCTACCACGTAGAACTCTAGGCTGGCCTCTAGCTTCTTGTTCAGCTCATCGCTGCTCGTGAGGATGAGGCCGCCTTGTGGGCCGAAGAACGACTTATGCGTGCTCCCCACGAGCATGTCTACGCCCTCTCGGAGCGGAGCCTGGAACATGCCCCCGGCTATCAACCCGAGGACATGAGATGCATCGTATCCTAGGTAGGCGCCAACGCGATCGCATGCTCTCCTGATCCTAGCGATGTTGTAGGGGAAGAGGATGAAGGAAGCGCCCAACACCACTAGCGCAGGTTTCTCGTTTTCGATCTTCTCCTCGCAACGCTCGTAGTTGAGGTTGAACCTATCCCTGTCGAACGGCAACATGTCCGCCTTAACTCCCAGCTTTCTAGGCAGATAGCTCGGGGTGTAGCCTCCGTAGCCGCCGTCAGCCTCACCTGTGGCGAGAAGCCTATCCCCCTGTTTCGTGAGCGCCAGGAGCATCGCCATGCCGGCTACGTGGCCTGAGAGAGGCCTGAGACACGCATGTCTAGCCTCGAAGACCTTGCGAGCTAACTCCTTAGCGAGTTCCTCGACTTTCTCGATGAGCTTGCCGCCGCGGTAGAACCTGCTGCAGTACCGGTTTCCCAGGTCTGAAGCGAGGAGTGCCCTGACCTGGCGGCTTGCCACGTTCTCTGAGGGGATAAGGTTCAGACACTGGCCTAACCGCCAGTCCTCATGCTCTTCGATCAGGGCTTTGAGACGTGCAGCCACGCTTCGCACCTCAAGGTAGAGCTCTGACCTCGAGAGAACAGGCTAACGCTGAGACTTGAGCAGCTAGTGCTTAACCGTCTCTTTGTACGCTTCGTAGACCTCTGGGTCTTTCTCCGGCGGCTCCACAACTTTCAGGAAGGGCTCCTGGTACTCTTTTTTCATGCTCTCGCGGAAGGTGAACTGCATCCTCATCTTCTCCCGGACTTCTTCGTCGGTCCGGGCTGCCCACTGAACCTGGCCGTTCATGAAGGCTACGCGCTGCCCCTCGTACTGCGGAAGGAGCTTTGGCAGGCTCTCCCTGTAGAGTAACGCGTCCACGGCCAGTCTCTCGCGGGCTCTAGCATGGAACTCCGGTGTCAGGTCTCGCAGTAGCCGCTTGCGGAACTTGACCTTCAGCCGCTCTAGGTCGTCTCCGAGAAGCTCGATCTGGCTCAGCTCAACCGGGCCGAGGCCTCTCTCGGCCGCTAGTCGGATATGGTTGATGTCGAAGAGGTTCGGCTCCTCCGGGAACTCCGCCTCAGGGTTGAAACCCATCACGGCTGAGCCAGCCGCGTCTGTGGCGACCGCGTTATTCCCGGCGATGAGCAGGTTACTCTCGACAGGCGGCCCCTCCCATTCCTGGAGTTCCTCGCCTATGAGGCCGTCTATGATCGTCAAGGAGGGCTTGAAGATCGCGGCGAGGTCTACGAGGCACCGTGGCAACCTTATCAGGTAATGCAGGTAGTTCCGCGCTCCCCAGCCGAACCTGTAGGGTGGAATAGGCGGTAGACCGAAGAGGTTCTTAATCGACAACGAGACTCCTGCGGCGAGGTGAACCTTCAACTTCTGAACGGAGACCGTAGCCTCAGCCGCAACGATCTCCTTGTTGAAGAGGTATCGTTGCATGATGAGGCCCCCGCCCGGAACCGTCTTCTCCACGTAAGGCGGCTCGTTAGCATCCACTATCCGAGCGTTGAACTCCTCAACCACCTTCGTATGCCCGGTCTCGTCGAAGAGGTGTTTCAACGCTTCCCAGGAGGTCTGTCCCCTCCTAGGGAGGCCGCCGTCTGCGAGGAGGATCTCCGCGTCTGGGTTCACGTCGCGTATCATCCTAAGCACGGCCCGAGTGATAGATGGCTCCGTGAGGGCTACCAGCCGGCCCTTATGCCTTCTCCAGTCGTTCCCTCCCAGGTTTGGCTTGATGAGGATACGAGAGGCCTTCTCCAGCTCTCTGGGGAGGCCGCCGATCAGGTTAACAGCCTCAACAACCTTCTCTTCCAGCTCTCTATCCTCAAGAGAGTGAGGAGCGCTAAGAAGAGCTACCTTCGCCTTCACGCCGAACGCACTCGCCGCTAAGCAACCCTACGATGCTGATAAAAACCTTCTCTAGACCCCGGTGCTAGACGCTTAATGTACGGATGTAACCGGGCAGGTTGAGAGCTGCCGCTTAAAGCTCGCTTAGGAAGGGAAAAAGAGGGGGAGAGCGGTTAGGGGCTCCCTAGGCGCCTTTCGCGGCTTTGACGCCTTCTTCTGTGAGTCCGACGAGGAACTTCCGTTTGCCGATCTTGACGGTGTACTTCGGTGTCAGCCTCTTGTTGACGATGGTGTAGACGTAGCCTTTACTCATGTTCAGTTCTTTTGCCAGCTCTTCGGCTCTGATAGGCTCGTCTTTCTCTAGGAGCGTCTTGAGAATCGTGATGTCGGCGTCTTTGAGTACCTCGATCCGCCTCTGCTTCTTGATCTCGGCGACGGACACGAACTTGCCCTTATACCAAACCTTAGCTTCGTCTTCCTTCTGTGACATATCTGTCACATTTTCGACAGAAGAGAAACTTATATAAAAAGTTTATTATTGTTTGACTGAAGACCGGAGTCTTGACGTAAGTCACTGCTCAGGCTTTTAGGCTGAACGTGGCCGAGCGACGGGTCTCTCAAATCGATAGAGGTTCACTGCCACTGAGTACTTTCTACGTCTGTGGAACTCGTACAGCCGCGGGATCTCTATCTCGGTCGTGAAGATAGCGGTCACCAAGGCTCCCCGCCCCTCTGCGAATCTTCTAACGTAAGCGTCTGTCACGCTCTTGTGAAGCGAGTAGACGACGCGGCCTACCTCTAGGGCTTTGCTCAGAAACACTATATCGGCGCCACGCCGCTTAGTCCCGAAGGGCGGGTTCTGAACCACAACATCGCAGGAACCATCTAGAGCCTCGATATCCCCGGCTACCAGGTCGACGGCCTCACGTACCTTCAACTTCAAGACGTTCCTCTCCGCCACCTTGACCGCTGTCAGGTCTATGTCCACGCCGACGACTTGACGAGCGCCTAGAAGCGCGGCTCCTATGGCTAAACGGCCCGTGCCACAGCCGAGGTCGTAGACAACCTTCCCCTCGAGGTCGTTAAACGTGTACGCGGCGAGGCTGAGGACCTTAGCCGCCAAACCCTCAGGTATCGTGTACTGCTCCAAGTAGCTCTTAGGCGACGGATGGGCCTCAAGAGAGCCGAGCAGCCTCTCAAGCCTCTTCCGCCTCATCAGACTCCTCGAACTGTTCAAGGGGCCTCAGCCACCCTTACGAAGCCGACGGCTGAACAAACCCATGGCTAGGCGGCTTCTCTTAAGCCTCTACCATAAAGCCAAACCGCCGTCCAGCTGCAAACTCGAGGCGGCTTGCTGTCAGGCTGGCTCCTTGATGTACTCGCCCCAAGAGGCCTCGCCGAGAAGTATGAGGGCTTCTTCCGCGTTCAGGATGGGCTTCGAGAACCTAGGCGAATCCTCTAGGCCTAGCCGCGGACAGGCAGTGTTCACGTAGGCGTCAATGTTCGTGAAGGCTTCGAGTTCACCGGGGTCGACAATACTGACCGAGATCAGGTAGGCTTCTTTGCCGTGGCTTCTCAGCTTCTCAGCTAGGGTCTCAGCGAAGCTGGGGTTCGCTTGACCCGGCTCGATGCTGGAGAGAACCCCGAAGCTCCTTGCTTTTTTCGCCGCCTCGATCGCGGCGTACCTCTGCCTCTGAACTCTTCTCGCGGTCTCCTTCAAGTCCTTGACTTCGCCTGTGAAAGGGTCGGCGGCTATCACCGGTATGCCTGTCTTCAAAGCTGCGCCTAAGGGGTGGAAGAGCCCCCCTCCGAGGAACAGGAAGGCTTCCACGCATCCCTGAACCCTCTCAGCGCTCGTGTAGTCGCAGCCGATGACTTGACCCGGATACTTCACTCTCTCTGAGCCTCGCGAAACATGGACCTCTTTCCCCCGGCTTTCGAGGAGGCGCTTCGCTTCTGCTAGTCTGTGAGCGTGTTGAACGGTGGTGAGGAGGCCTATCCGCCTGTAGGGCTCCAACAACGGGAGGCTCTTCTCCGCGGCTGGGATAAGGTCTATGTTCGACCTTGCCTCTACGTAAAGGACCTTCACGGCCCGGGCGGGGACGAGTTCCGTGTGGCCTAGATGGACGAGCAGCTCAGCCTTTAGGGCTTCAGCCTCTCGCAAGGCGAGGTTGCAGGCTCCGAAGCAGGGGCTTCCTGAGATGTAAGCTCGGCAGCCGGTCTCCCTCTCAACCAGCTCAGCGAGGGATGCTGCGTAGGGCTTCAACCCTTCAGGTGCCTGGATGAGCAGCCGTTTGACGCCTAGCCGCCTGACCTCTGCGAGAACCTGCTCCTCCTCGAGGTCGAAGAGCGCATGGTCCGCTGGGACTTTTCTCAGCGGCTTCGACCCTTGGGCGAGGCTATTCAGCTTCGGCATTTGACGATCCTGAGCTTGCCGCGGCCGGGGCTACAGCCTCAGCGATAGGTCGGACCTCTATCCTGCAGGTGATAGGGAGCTTGCTGGCACCTCGCCTCATCGCTTCCTTGACGAGGTTCAGGGCGGTCCCGGGCACCATGACGGTCATGATCTCCTGGCCATTTTTAACCCTCGCCGCTGTTCCAACAGGGGAGCCGAAGGCGGCCTGCATGCCACGGCTTAGCCTATCGGCGCCCGCTTGCGTTGCGAGTTTATGCTCTCGAAGTACCTGATGCGGGTAGAGGTTCACCTTCAAGAAGTATCCTGTCTCCCCCAGCTCGTCTTGAAGCACCTTGTTAGCCGCGACGCGGGCCGCCTCCAACGCGCTATGCCTAATCTGGCCGTTCGTCAACGCGATAAGCGAGGCCCTGTACGCGTAGTTTCCCGTAGGGCTGCCCATCGTGAACTTGGTAATCTTCGGAGCCGGAACGCCGTGAATATACTCTTTCCTCGAATACGTAGAGCCTGAGGCTAATCTGTAGTTTCTACCCTTCATCCGCGGCACCAGGCCCAATAGCCAGCTCGACCCCATATAAAGGTAGCTTCAGAGCGTACGATACCTGCTACGTTAACCCGGGGGAGGAGTTGACTAGCCAATGGTTAGGGCGCACCTCCATCAGGCTGTTCATAGACTCATCCAAGCCCAAACCTAACCCCATAGAGTTGATTAGAGCTTATCTCATAAATAGGGTGGGGGTCTGTGGGGGCGGGCTGTGGACCTTACGGACGAGCAGTGGGAGGTCTTGGAGCCCTTAA
>JAWCPE010000091.1:0-8130 GCA_038870415.1 Bathyarchaeia archaeon | reverse complement strand
CGATCAGCTTCAACGCGGCTACGTCTGCCGCTATCGGGTCTCTGCTGACTATCAGCTTGCCGATGTATCTCGGCCTCCCTTCAACGGGCCCCGTGCCTTCTAACGCTGTCTCCGCGTCTATAACGCAAAGCGTCGGCCACATCAGCCTGTTCAGGTCGAGCAGAACCCTTGACATGTGGGGCTGCATCTTCACCCTGAGCGCCTCACTCGCGATGCACGAGAACGGGCTGACCCAGACGGCCGCCAACCTCTCATGCACGTGGCGCTTAAGCGTGGAGACCGATATGAAGGCATCTGCAAGCAGCAGTTCCTGAGGAAAGTCGATAGGACCTAGGGCCTTAGCATCAGGTATGAGCACCTTCACCTTCTCACTGGAGTTCAGGTCGACCAGCTTGACGTTCCCGTACCTTGCGGCAAGCTCCGTGTAGCCGAGCTCATCGAAGACCATCGAGCCGTACGCTGAGCTGCAGACGATAGCGATCTCGCACCCTTCATGGTGTCTCGTGAGGTACCTGACTACTTCCTCAACGACCTCGGTTCTAACGGTGCTCCCGGACTGCTCCGACATCGCAGAGTCCAGCCCGGGAACTACGACTATCTTCTCGCCTTTCTCAAGCTGCAGACCTCCGAGACCATCGACAGCTTCCTCAAAGGCGGCTGTACCGAGTCTAGATTCGAGGACTATGGCTCTAAGGGGCATTTATCTCCACGGTCTTGCCGCGTATATGCGACTCCTTAGCCGCCTCCGCTATGAGCAAAGCCATGTAGCCGTCTCTCACGTCGCAAACAGGCTTTCGGCGGTAAGCCACACAGTTGAAGAAGTCGGTCAGCTCACTCCTGTAGGCTATATCGGTTATCGGAACGAACTGGTTCATGCTCACCTTCGACATGAACCTCCTAGGGTTCCTCATCTTGCTTAGCGTAGAAGCCTCCTTGTAAAGCGTGATCGTCGGGCCTGATACGTCTGTGATAAGCTTCCCCCCTTCGCCTAAAATCTCGACGCGGCGCTGCACGGAGCCCCAGCTCCACTTCGGAACCCAGAACGCCTCTACGGACGCGAGGCGGCCGCCTTCAAAGCTGATCGTTGCGCTTGCACCTACTTGAACATCGTTCTCCTCGTAGAGCATCCCGCCTACTCTGGCCACTTGCCGGTCGTCGAAATACCAACGAGCAAGGTCGAATAGATGAGTCATATAGTCGATAAGCAGAGTCTCGTGGACCTTTATGACGAGCGTATCAGCTACTATCCTCGCCGCGTATACCTTCCCGATCTCGGTCCTCATAAGTTCCTTCGTCTTCGCGTGGTTGGGAAGGAACCTCATCTGATAGCCGACCTGAAGAACTCGACCTGTCGCCTCTACTGTTCTCAATACGCGCCTCGCATCGTCTAGATTTAGGGCCAGAGGCTTCTCCACGAACACGTCTTTACCAGCGTTGAGAGAATCGATGCAGATCTCGGCGTGAGCATCCGCCGTCGTGCAGATAACCACCGCGTCTACATCGAGAACGTCTAACAGTTCTTTATGGCTTAGGAACCGCCTCTCGATGCTGAATCTGCGACCAGTCTCGTCTAGTCTCTCCGGGTTGTTATCGCAGATCCCGCCTATCTCTACGTTCGGCAGGCTCAGAAGATTAGGTATATGCGCGGATTCCGCAAGGGCTCCACATCCAATCACCGCGACTCGAACCCTTCTACGCGTCACGCCTCACTCCCTTGCTTCCTGAAAGACGCCAAATCCCAAACACCTCGCCCAGATAGGCTTCAGCTGAACCGTTACAAGCTTCCAGCGCGCGGAGCAACATCAAGGAGTCAAGGCTTGTTCCAGCTTCAGCCTCATCTGAAGGGTTTCTGCACGATTATGAAGCCTAGGCCTAATGAGCCTTTTTCGCTTCTCAGATAGTCCACTGAGACACCGATGCGTGTTACGTTCTTCAAGTCCACGTCTTGGGGCGCAACGACCTCTCGGGGGTCCACTGATACGGTTTTCCAACCTTTCCAGTTGATCGGTCCTACAGGGATGCCGCTTGAGCCTCTCTCTGAGACTACGGTGACCCATAGCATGTTGCCGCCCCCATCACCGTAGACGCCTAAGGCTATAAGCCGAGCCTCCTCTAAGTTGAGGCTGCCTCCCGTGAGGATGTCCATCCGCGCGAAGATAGGCGGCGCCACCTTAGTATCGGTGAACGCGTACGTCATGTTCAGCGAGCGTTCGCCGAGAAGGCCGCTTGGCGAGAGGCTGACCTCCGCGGTGCAGGCGCCCTCCCGGACAAGAATCTTGACGGTTTCGAGACCTGTTAAATTCTTGAACTCCAGCACGAGGGGAATGTGATGCGGCTTCGCTAAGCTGTAGATCTCGACCGTCACTCTCTTCGACTTGACCACCTCTAGTAGCGCGTAGTTCTGCAACACGTATGGAAGGAGGCCTCCGTGAAAGGTGCCGTTGACGAAGTAACCTGACCAGAGATAATCGTCGGCGCAGGCATACAGGCCGGTAGCCTTCAACAATAGTTTAGGTTTGTTCTCCCGGAAAGCTTGAATGAGGTCTTCAGGGGAGATCATCTCCGGGGGAGGCCCCTCGAAGCTCTGATTGTGGTCAAGCCCAATCATGTCTATGTAGAAGCCCTGATTCTTGAAACCCCGGATATCAGGAACGGTTATGCGCCTATGAGAGAGGAAGGCGAACTCCGCTACCGTAGTGAAGATCTCGTCGCCCGGCGAGGTGCTGCAGGAGATCAGGCCTGCGACTTCCCGCTGGGCGTCGAGGTCTATGTCTCTAGGCCAGTCGGACACCCTCACGGCCTGAGCGTCAAGGTGGAAGTAAGGCGGCAATAGACTCGTTGTGACTAAGAGGCCTAGAGCGATCACTAACGCGAACGACTTGGCGAGCCTAGTGTTCCACGTCTCGCTTCTCCCCTCATCAAGGCGAGAGAAGAAAAGATCCTGTAATCCATCCCATGCCACGAAGACTCCTAGCGGCAGAAAAGTCAGCAGCAGTTGAGGCTGCGGGTCCTGATAGACGTAGACCAGGCATAGAGCAGTAAGCAACGAGACCGATACTAACCATCTCGCGTCTCCCCCCCTGATTCTGGACAGATGCGCGTAGGCACCAAGGCCGAACAGGGCGGAGTATACAAAGAACTCCGAAGTGAACTCTCTTAAGGATCCGAGCTTGCCCTCCAGAGGCTTAGACGCGAGACTCATCTGCCACCAGACAGTATCCATCCAGTACTCTTCGAATGCTCCCTGCGCCAGCAAGTAGCCGACGAGCATCAGGACGGGTATGGAGAAGAAGACGGTGAAAGGCAAGATGAGCCTCTTAGCAGCCTGCTTCAGGCCCTCTCGCCGCACTCTCAGAGTCAGGAGGCCGACGAGAAAGGGGGCTAGGAAGAACCCCGCTGAATACTTGGTCAGAGACGCGATAGAGGCGAGCGAAGCCCCGAGAGCGAGAAGCCGGCAACTCTCAGGATGCCTCATCTCACGAAGGAGAAGAGTAGAGACGCCGACGAATAGGAAGAACGCTGCCGCAGGGTCTACCACGCCGATCTTACTCCAATAGACTATGGGAGGGTAGAAAGCGTAGAAACCCGCACATAACAATGGAAAAACGAACAGGCGCATACTGGTTTGACTCCTCGTTTCTCTAAGTTTCCACGAGAATAGGGCTAGAAGTGGGATTGTAGCTACGGATAAGATAACGTTAGGAAGCCGGGCGGCATACACTGAAACGCCTAACAACATAAACGAGAGACTTTGCAGTAGGAAAAAGACTGGGGGCTGAGCTATAAAGACATCTCTGTAAGGAGTATATCCTAGAGAGACGACGTACGAATCTTGAGCATATATCCCCTCATCGCTCACTATTGGCGCGAAACTCTCAAGAGAGAGAAGTCTGAGATAGATGCCTGAAACAGATATCGCGCAAACTGCAAGGATAACCGGAAGACTACTGGAGATTCTCAGGACGATCCCACATCGTTAAATGGAGTCTGAACCCTCACGATATCAAGACGCCATATCGTAGGTGGGCAGTTGCGCCTCATAAGACGACCTACGTGGACCTCCATGAAGCAAGACAGACTAGGAGCCGAATGATGCCCCGCCCCTTCGCTCACTCAAGCAAGGCCTCCGCGACGTCCTTAGCCGTCGGGGGGCATCCCGGCACGAAACGCCACCCCTCCCTCTTGGCTAGAGACTGCGTACAGGCGCCTACGCAGATTCTCTTGCCCGCCAATTCGCCAGGTGAAGCGTTTCTCCCCGCGAGGACGACCATGCCTCCGAAGAGGGCGCGGTAACCCATCCTGCCGATCCGCAGCCAAAGCCTAGGAGTTGACTTTATATGCTCTATGGCAGACGCGACTGAGTCGCCGCATCCTGAGCAGGTGTAGGGGTTCCTCACGAACCGCAGCTTTCCCACCTCTTTACGTTTCTCATTCGCCCTCCTGAAGCTGACCTGCACCTCCGGCGGAGGAACACCTGAGCCCAGACTCTTCAAGCTGCCAACACCGATCTCTTCAGCATACATCAGGTGGAGCACGTCGTAAGGGTCTATGCTGATAACGCGACAACAGAACGAGTCAAGCGCGACCATATCACGGCTGGCCACTATAACGCCTACATCCCTGGCAGCACCGCCGCGCAGAGGCCCGTCACCCTCCAAACCCCTGACGCCATCCACAATCGCCAAGTCAGGCTTGACAGCCTCGGCTAGGTAGGCGATAGGCCAGTGAAGCCCATAATCCGTGTGAAAACGCCTCTTATCAACAGGTAGGAGAAGCCCCTTCTGATTCTTCATCGATAGAGTAACAGTGGTCTGCACATGCGTCTTGAGCTTCGCCACATTCACGTAGAATGAGTCGAAGACCACCTCTGGGATAGATATCTCACCGTAATGCCAACGGATCCTCCTCCTTTCGACGAGGTCGAGGTCAACCAGCTCGACCTTCTTCTCACGGGCTAAAGCCTCATAGCCGGTCGCTGCGAAAACGTCTGATGCGCGATACCCTATAACGGGCCCATCGCCTACAAGTATTCTCTCTGCGCCCATATCTCGCAGCGCGTCTATCAATGAACCGGTTAACTTGACATCCGTCACGATTCCTGAGTCGGGGCTCGCAGGAACCGCCAAGTTGGGCTTGATGAAGACCTGCCTACCGACCTTCAGGTCGAACGGCTCAAGTAACCTGACCAAGTCAGGTTTGGAGACGTGTCTTCCGGCAACGCGGACCAAGTGGCTCTTCAAGTTTCAGCCACTACGTGCCAACTAGCCCACTTCGCACGTTGCCCACCCTACGCGGCATAAGGGTCTGGGAGGGGCTACTCGCACTTATCGGTTCCACCTCTGGTCTTCCTCATGTCCTCGCAGAGACCTGACGCCGATCCATCCCAGCTTGACATCGTTGAGAGACCTGATTGAAAGGAGGGATTCAAGCATGAAGAGGGGGTCCTTGTGGATTCTCCATATCTTCTCACACCATTCCATCGCGTCGTAGGAGCACTTGAGGACAGGCTTCGACATGTCATACTCCTCGTAGTTGTATGGGTCTACGGCAAACCACACGTTCCTAAGCGCCTGGTAGTAGAGCGGCGTCCCAGGATAGGGAACTAAGACGCTCGACTGTAGGCAGTCTCCGAACCGAGCCTTGTATCGCATGAGCTCCCGGGTTACATCATACGTCTTCTGTACATCGGCTTCCGTCTCCCATGGGAAACCCGTCATAGTCGTGATCTTCACCCGTAAACCATGATCTTTAGCGTTCTTGACCCCTGCTGAGATCTCCTCAACGGTCTCCTTCTTGTTGATACGCTTCAACGTCTCGTTGCTCCCGGACTCTAACCCGATTTTAAGTAGCCGGAAACCGGTGCTCTTTAACAACCTACAGGTCTCATCGTCCAAGTTGTCTGCTCTCGAGTTGGAGGAAAGTCTCACTTCTCCGATTAGCCCTCTATCCTTCATCTCCTTCTGGAACTGAGCCAGCCACTTCTTGTCGTAGATCGCGCCGCTCTCGTTATCGTCGAAGACCTCCCTGAAGCGATATCTCTCCGTCATATGGGCTATCTCTTCAGCTACGTGAGCAGGCGACCTCAGGCGTGCTCTTAGCTTCCAGAAAGCATGCTGCCAGACGCAGAAGATGCAGCAGCCTACGCCGCGGGGGCCTCCGCCGCACCCCCTACCCGTCATGATGTAACCGGTAGGTCTGTAGAGGTACGCTTCATGGTACTCAAGCCCTATGAGGGCCCAGTCGATAAAAGGCAAGGTATCTAGGTCGTCAATCGGCTTCGCGGAGCCGCTGTTCTTCACCCTTCCCGCTTCCCTGTACCATACGCCCGGAGGCATCTCCTCCCCGTCTTCGATATGCCGACATATCTCTCGCACCGCGTAGTCGTAGTCTCCCCAGGCGACCGCGAAATCCACCCTACTATTGAGCATCGACTCTTCCGGATTCCACGAGACATGATCTCCGACTAAAACCGCTTTCACGTCGATACTCTTCTTCAGATCTTCAACGTATGCCCAATGCTTATAGATCAGGGGCGTTTTTGTCTCTATTACAACGAGGTCAGGGTTGAAGCTGAAGAGTGCCTTGTTATACTCCTCCATCAGCGCTCGATTGATTATTCCATCATGCCAGAATACTTTATGACCGTCCTCCTTCAACATCGTCGCCGCGTAGCCGGGCACTAAAGGCGGTGGAAAGCTCTCAGCAGTATTCGTAAATTTAAACTGTCTATTCTGTCCCAGTGTGGGCAATCTTCCCTCCTTAGAGATGGGGGGATAGAGTATTGCTACGCGCAAGTCAAGTCGACAGCTCTTTCTAACCGTATATCTATCTCTACAATGCTAAACGCAATTCATTTGCTTCTAATAGGTCTGAACATCTGTGGATTGACCGCCAAGAAGTCACGCCACGTCTTGTACCCCTTCGCGTAATGGAGAATCGGTGAAGGCTGCTTCACCTTGATCTCCATCAGCTCCTCGTCAGTCCGTCTTCTAACCCTAGACTGAACCTCCACGCGGTGCGACCAGACCAGCCTAAAGTTCTTAATCAGCCAAGCATACGCCATGATAGGCGTGAAACCGTTCACCACGACGCTCGCTAGGTCAAGAAAGAAACGGGGGGGCAAGTATCTAACTAGATTCTTGAGACCATAGTTCTTGATCATCATGTAGATGTTGTTTCTATGTTTACGGAAGAGAGTAGTCTTATCACGTTTTCCACCTCCCTTATGCCAAACAACAGACGATGGAATACATACCACCTTGTATCCGTTCAGACGGATCCTCCAGGCTAAATCTAACTCCTCGTGATATATGAAGAATGACTCGTCAAAGAGCCCTATCTCCCGTAAAATGTCACAGCGAACAAAGAACACTGAGCCGCCAATGAAGAAAGTCTCGCAGGGTAAGTCGTACTGGCCCTCATCCTTCTCGACATGATAGAAGACTCTGCCACGGTTTAAAGCGTAACCGTAAACATCCATCCACATACCGGCAGAACCGTTATACTCAAACATATCTGGCTGCCAATATGAGAGAATCTTAGGTTGGCACCCCCCGATCGCGGCGGATCGTTCGGCCACCTTCACCATTTCTATCAACCAATCAGGTTCCACAACTACGTCGCAATCGATAAAGGCCACATATTTGCTATCTCCACTGATTAGATTAAAGCCAGTGTTCCAAGCCCCACCGGAACCCCGATTAATAGCGTTCTTTGCAATCTTCAATCTACCGTATTTTTCCTTAAAAAATTCGGCTGCTCCATCATGGGATCCGTTATCAATCAATAAAACCTCAAAATCAGGATAGTTCGTTTTGAAGACTGAGAATAAGCACTCATCTGCATCCTCTTGCTTCTTATAGTATCCAATGACCACAGAGACCTTCGGCAACCCGATCGCCTTCTGACGTACGCCTTCTTCTAGACCGGGTGTCTCCCCTTCCACTCCCTCTTCACCGCCCTGAGCGCCCTAAGCTCTGACGTGATAACCTTAGGCATCTTCTTCACGCTGTATACCCTGCTTCCACCCAGACGTTCACGGTAGCCTATAGGTATCTCCACAACTTTGTACTCTTTCAAAGCCATTCTCGCCGTGAATTCCAGCCAGAAATTGTACGGGGAATACTTGAC
>JAWCPE010000090.1:0-8219 GCA_038870415.1 Bathyarchaeia archaeon | reverse complement strand
CCGCCTCAAGATGGGCTTACGGCCCTCGAGCCCCTCCAGGGGCTGAGGCTGGAAGGGTATAGGTAGGCGGGGTAGGCTACAATCCCTAGGGGAGTCCTCTCCCTCACGAACAGTCCATTCCTCACGAACAATCCCTGAGGGATAGGGCTCCACAAAACTGAAACCTAAAGTTCACAGCACGGTTCGGAGACGCGATGCCCTTAATAGGCCTTCGAGTATAAGGCGAGCGGCGGGCAAAGCTTGACAGCTAAGCCATTTACAAGCATCGGCGGAGGAGGGTACTAACCTATTGGCTTCCACAAGAGGAGACGAGAATGAACCGGACTACGTGGTCGGTGAGGAGCTGCCCCGGCTGGCGAAGGCGGACTTCCTGCGGCTTATCCCGGTCCGGCTGCCTGAGCTGGACCTGAAGATGACGGACAGGGACGCTACTATCACTCTTCACATGAAGAAGCGCGGCTTATTCTCCCCGGCTAGGACTAAGAGGGTTGTCTTTGACAAGGTCGGCTCGCTCGTCCTCAGGTGCTCAGATGGCACCAAGACCGTTGAGGAGATCTCGATGCTTCTATCGCAGACGTTCGGGATTAACCTTGAACAGGCAGAGGCCTCGCTTATTCAGTTCCTCACGAACCTCCACGCACGGGGCTTCATCCAGCTCAGGAAGCCCATCGGCTGGGCCCAGCAATCCGCCTTAACCTCTGCTCCTACTCCCGCTCCTGAGGCTCAGGCCGAGAGATGCCCGCAGTGCGGAGCTGCTCTCCCTGAGGGCGCGTTTTTCTGCGCTCAATGCGGCGCAAAGGTAACCTGACCGTTCGCCCTAGACGCTCTAGGTCTTCGGCCCTCGAATGTTCCTCGTCTTTCTCCCTAACCACGCCGGTAGGCGTTAGGACAAGCCCGGAAGCGAGCATCACGACTATCCTAATAGCCAAGCTGCCTGTACGGTTGAAACCGTCCTCTCGTTCTTCGGCCGGGGATAGAGGCTGATGTCTACGCATCAGGCTTAGAGGGGGGAGGCAACGAACATACTGTACAGCGCGTGCAGTGAACGCTTTCTATGCAGAGCGGGCTTTACCTGTTCTCCATGGACTGGAAGGGTCAACTGAAGGGCATAGTGGTCTCTCTGCCGACACCGACGACGGACGACTACGAAGTGGACTACGAGAGGTTCAGGGACCACGTAGCGTGGTTGGTGAGCCAAGGCTTAGTGGAGGATAGAGCGGTCTTGATGGGCGCCGGGGGCCTAGGTGAGGGCTACTTCCTGACGAGAGAGGAGCACGAGAAGATAATGGAGGCCCTCGTGGAGGCCGCCGACGGAAAGGCCCCGACGATGACGGAGGTCTTCGAGGTCTCCACGAAGGAGGCGGTTAGAAGGGCGAAGATGGCTGAGAGGATCGGCGTGGACTTCCTTCAGGTTAATCCTCCCCACTACTTGGCGCCCGTTGACGACGAGGCCTACACGCATTACAAGATGATCAACGACAACGCGGATGTCGGAATCATGGTTTACAATACTCCGTGGTCTGCGATGCACTACGAGATTAAGCCGAAGCTCATGGAGAGGCTCACCAGACTCCAGAACGTCGTCGGCGTGAAGTGGACATCCTTCGACCCGGTAAACCTCGTGAACATGCTGAAACAGTTCTCCAACAGGCTGAACTTCATAGATAACAGCGGCCTCACCTCGCTCGCCTTCCAGCTCGGAGCGAAAGGCTACATATCCATGCTCGGAAACATCGCGCCAAAAGCCGAACTCTACCTGCTCAGCCTACTTGAGAGACGAGAGTACGGCAGGTTCGACGAGGAGCATAAGAGGCTGCACGCTTGGAGGGAGGCCCTCAGCTCCGCGGAGGAGATGGACTACCAAGGAGTCGGCGAGGGGACGATAACGAAAGCCGTCTTCGAAGCGGCTGGGAAACCGATCGGCCCTCCGCTGCCGCCGCAGAGAAGGGCGAGCGCCGAGGATGTGGAGAAGATAAGGAGCCTGCTGGAGAAAAACAAGGTCCTAGAGACCATATCCGAAGATAAGATAAGCCACCGTCAGGAAGAACGGAGCCGCCGGAGCGTAAGAAAGAGAACGCTGCAGCCGCGGTGAACGCCAACCTGCATCGATAGTGGAATGGTCTCTTCCTCGGGGCAGGCCGACGGGCTAGAGTTCTCTCTCCTCCTTCGATGGTTCTCTCACTCCTTTATGGATTATCAGGGCGCTGACAGCCATGATGCCGCTGCAGAGTAGGAAGGGGAACTGGTACCCGTAGAGGTCTGCTAGGGCTCCGCCTACGAGGGGGCCTACCACCATCCCGAGGCTCTGAGCGGTGCTCAGCATTCCTAAGGCGCGGGCCCTCTGCCACCGCGGCGTCACATCGGCGACGAGGGCGCCTACGACTGGCCCGCTCATCGCGGAGGCTACGCCGTGAGCTGACCGGATGAGGAGCAGCTGCGGGAAGCTCGTGGCGAAACCGTACCAAGGCGCTACGAGGGATGTGGAGAAGACTCCTAGGGTGATGAGGGGCTTCCTCCCCCGTCTGTCCGAGAGTCTCCCGAAGGGGGCTTGGAGCGGCGCGGAGATCAAGCCGAAGGCGGCGACGACGAGGCCTATCTCCGTGTCTGAAGCCTCTATCTTCACCATGTAGACCCTTATGAGGGGGAACATGACGCTTCCGCTGAACTGGATGAGGAAGTACGCCAGGCAGAGATAGAGGAGCACGTTCCTCACCTTCGCGGTGAGAGGCCCTGAAACGTTACTCCGCCCCGTGGCAGCCCGCGGCGGCTCCTTCACGTATAAAGCGATAGGGAAGAACGAGAGGGCGACGAGGACGGAGCAGATGAAGAAGGGGGCCCTTGTGCCAAAGGCGTCCGCTATCAGGCCGCCTACTACGGGGCCTACGAACCAGCCCAGGTTTATCATCGTCGAGTATTGGCCCATCAAGGAGCCGCGTCTCTCATAGGGGACGAGGTCTGCGACGAGCGCTTGCGAGGCCGGGCCTTCCAAGGAGGCGCCGAGACCCTGCAGAGCCCTAAGAGCGAGTAGGATAAAGATCGAGGTGGAAGCGCCTAGGAGGAAGGTTGCGACGGCATGGATGGCCGTCCCGAGGAGTATCAGCCGCTTCCTGCCGTACCTGTCAGCAACCCTGCCCATAGGGGGCTGGAGGACTACCATCACGACCTGGTAGACGCTCACGGCCAAGCCAGCGTAGGTGACGGAGCCCGTCTGCTCATAGGCGAGGACAACGATAAGGAACAACGCTATGCCGAAGCCGAAGGCTTCCAAGCACCTTCCGATGAGAAGGTACAGCAGCGCCCTGTTCTGCTTGAACGCGGAGACATCGATCCAGCCCATGGCCTACCTTCATGCGAAGGAAGATTCACGAAGCCAGTCTGAGATTTAGGCATTACGTAGCTGCTGCTGGGCTCTGTTACTTTAAGCATCTTTCAGCGTACCGCTCGCCCTCTGGATGATGTACACATACGGCATAAAGCCACAGGGCGCGGCCGCTTGGCTCTCGTCCGGAGCCCCCAGGCTTTGGCGCATGGGACCCAGCTACGATGTTGGCCTCGGTCGGGGGCCCCGCGAAAGTTTCTTGGATCGGCGCCTCCGCCGCTACCATAGGCTTCATAGTCTCAGGCCTTCTCGTCTGGTTAAGGACGAGGTTCATCTGGTGGCCGCTCCATCCTATCGGCTTGTTCCTAGGCTTCTTAAGCGACGGAGGCATCTACGGCAACGGCAACACCGCGGGCATCGTCTACTTAGCCAAGTGGCTGGTCTTCAGGATCGGCGGCGTCAAACTCTACGACGAATGGGGAAAGCCCATCGCCACGGGCTTCTGCCTAGGCTTCGGCGTCGTCATGGTAGTCTGGGGTCTCGTAGGAGCAGGACGGTGCTTCGTCTTCTAACCACTGCGCCACTCCGCTTCCTCTTTTTCAACTGAGACTCAGCCCATAGAATCACTCAATCTTTACCCACCTATGCGTGCAGCAGCTCGACTCATCGATTCTTGAGAGGGCGCAGTCTAGAACTTCTCTCGGTGCACGACCTGGGAGAGGGGTTTCCGCGGCTTAGGAGGCGGCGACTCGGCTGGGTAGCCTAAGGGCGTAACGGCTAAGACCCTGATGTTCTCAGGGATGGAGAGGGCAGCCTTGATAGTCTCGTCGGCGCCCCACCGGCCTATCCAGCAGGTTCCGAGGCCGAGGTTGGCCGCTGCGAGGACTAGGTGCTCGAAGGCGATGGCTATATCCGTCGGGCTCGCAGCCTCCGTGCATCCCACGATGACCACCGGGGCCTCCTGAGCCCAGCTGGATACGCCGAGCATCTTCTTGCGTTCAGGGTCCTTAACCAGTATGAAATGCCAAGGCTGCCTATTGCCCGCTGAAGGCGCTAACCTGGCGGCCTCAAGAACCTGGTCGAGCACCTCGTCCGGCACGGGGTCTGGCTTATACTTCCTTATGCTCCTCCTCTGCCTGACAACCTCAATGAACTCCATGACGCTTCCCCTCCTTTTTCCTCCGTTACTTCTTCAGGGGCATCGCGATGACTTCCCTTATCTCCATTCTCTTCTTCACGTCTGGGCTGTAGAAGTCCTCGATGGGTGTGGCTCTGGCGACGATCGCGGCGTCAGCCCCCCTACCTGTGCCTCCAACAGCGATGATGTCCTCATATCTTTCAACCGCGTTCCTACCGGCGGCTATGGCAGCTACCTCCACGGCCACCTTCAAGCCTTGGCCGAAGAAGTAGAGCGTCTCCCTCAGCTCCGTCCTATCGTGGACGGGAAGCGGGCACTCCTCGATGAGGATAGCTCCCAGCTCCTCAAGCCTTCTCCTCGTCGATGCATCGTACTTGTACTCCGAGACGCTCACCAGCTTCGCCCCGCCCCTCAACCTCTCGCCGAGCTTCAGGGCTGTGAAGCCCCGGTTGCTGGCGACGACGACAGCCTTTACCCCTGTAGCTTCAACCCTAGCCAGGACCGCCTCGACGACACTATCCGTATTCTCCATCCCAGGCTCGGTAAAGTAAACATCCTCCCTCACAATCCGGGCCAAACAAACCACCGTTCCCTAGAGATAAGCAAGTGGATTTTTCAATCGCGGGCTAAAAATCCTTTGTTTTAAGCCAATAGATAGTAGCAGGCGCGTACCTAGAGAGAAATTCTTTCCCCGCCTCTTCGAAGCCAAACTCCATAGACGCGGGGATCCCGTCGTTGGGATTATAGCTTGGGTTCTGAATTGTCTTTCAATTCCAGTCGGACGACATTAGGCTGAGTTGTCACCCGAGTGAGTCGAAAGATAGCCACTGCGAGTCCTCCGTAACCGCACAGTGGCCTCCCAGGGCTCCCTTTGCGCACATGCGCAGAGAGCTTGCCGCGACGCGCAGGCTTCTGTAATGCTGCAGGCCGTCCTGGGGTTTTCTAAGTGATCAGGACGTTAACAAACGAAACCTGGGTAGTCAGGTGACCGCAGGTAAGTGGAAAAAGAGGCTTAGGGAAACGCCGGGTGCAAGCGGGTCAATAAACGGCTGCCTCTCTTCGCGAAGAAGCCTAGAAGCTGAGGATAATGACAAGAAGCGTCAGGCGCGACATGAGGGCGGTTAGCGCGATCGTATCGACCATAATAGTTATCGCTGTGACGGTGACGGTGAGCGTCGCCGCCGCTTTCTGGTCAGTGGACGTGACGAGGGCCTTCACCGGAGTCGAGAGGCTGGAACTTGTCACCGCATACGCCGACGTAGCCAGCTCTCCAAGTGACGGGTTCAACGTCACGCTCATCTTCAGAAACGCCGGGTCGGTCGCCGTCTCCCTGGACAATGTCGTGTTGAATGAGAAGCCTTGGACGCACTATCCTACAGGCACCGTCCACATCTTCGAAAGTAACACCGCCGCGTTAGGAGAAGCGCTCAGCGAGGCTGACCTCGCTAACCACTACCAGATGGTACCGGGAGACGAGAAGAGCATGGTCATCTGGTTGAAGAACGGCGGCGTGTTCACGAGCGGAACATCCCTCGGCGTCACGCTTCACACCTCCAGCGGGAGAGAGTACCCAAAGACCGTGAGGCTCCCATAGCCTCCTGGAGAAGACGCGCCTCCACGTGCGCCGCGATATCGCTAAGCTCGAAGGCTGTGGCGTTTCACGCGATGAAGCAGAGTGGAAAGATCTAATGATATCCTCCGGTTCCTTGAGGCAGGGGAGCGGTATGGGTGTGGCCCATTACTTGGCCTCGAAGTTCGCCCTCATAGGCTTCACGCAATCCTTAGCCTTCGAGCTGGCGCCGTACAAGGTTAATGTGAATGCGGTCTGTCCCGGCATCGCGGATACTCCTACGTGGAGGAGACGCCTAGCACGCGCTCGCGAAGCGGTGGGGCGTCACGGCTGAAGAGGCCCTCGACCGGAGCTTGAAGGAGAGGATACCCCTAGGCAGACCGCAGACGCCGGAGGACATCGCGAACGCCGTCGTCTTCCACGCATCAGACGAGTCGGACAACATAACGGGCCAATCGGTAAGCGTCGACGGAGGCCTACACCTCGACTGACCATCGACGGATGAAGAAAGCCCCTCTACCGCGGACGGAACAAGCTTAAGTAAGTAAGCGTCTCTCGACGAATGGGGTTAAGCCTGAGAGCGGGGAACTGCTCTATGGATGCATCGGACGAGAAGAAGCTCCTTGCCATGTATGAGCGCATGCTGCTCATCCGTCGGTTTGAGGAGAAGGTTACCGAGTGCTACGAGAAGGGGCTTGTCCCGGGCTTCGTCCACCTTTACATCGGCGAGGAGGCTGTCGCGGTAGGCGTATGCTCCGCGCTCAGGAATGACGATTATATTCTCAGCACGCACCGCGGGCATGGACACAGCCTGGCCAAAGGGATGGACCCGAGAAAGTTGATGGCTGAACTGTTCGGCCGCGTGACCGGCTGCTGCGGCGGGATAGGCGGCTCGATGCACAGCACGGATATGGAGAATGGAATCCTCTTCTCAACCGCCATCGTGGGTGGAGGCATCCCCATAGCTGTGGGGGCGGCCCTCTCAGCTAAGCTCAGGAAGACAGACCAGGTGGTCGCCTGCTTCTTCGGCGACGGCGCCTCCAACATAGGCGCTTTCCACGAAGCCTTGAACCTGGCGTCGATATGGGCTCTGCCCGTGGTCTTCGTCTGCGAGAACAACATGTACGCCGTCTCCACCCACGTTAAGGCGTCAACATCCGTTGAGAACATCTCCGCGCGGGCCGCGGCCTACAGCATGCCCGGAGTTACCGTGGATGGAAACGACGTGGCCGCCGTCTACGAGGCTACCGCTCAGGCTGTTCATCGAGCGCGGGAAGGCCTAGGCCCCACGTTGCTGGAGTGTAAGACCTACCGGTGGAGAGGGCACGGCATGAGGGACACGGGCGGGTACCGGTCGAAGGAGGAGGTGGACGCCTGGATGCAGCGATGCCCCATCCGACGCCTCAAGGCCACGCTTCTCCAGAAGGGCTTGGCAGACGCCCAGAGGCTGGCCGAGGTCGAGCGCGACGTTGATGCACGCGTTCAGGAAGCGGTCAAGTTCGCTGAGGAGAGCCCCTTCCCGCCGCCCGAGCACCTGGCGAGGTTCGTCTTCGCCGGAGAATAGACGGCGAAAGGAGGCTATGCCTTGAGGGAGATACAGTATCTGGAGGCGGTCCGTGAGGCTCTCAGGGAGGAGATGCTTAGAGATGAGAGAGTCTTCCTCATCGGTGAGGATATAGGGGTCTTCGGCGGAGCCTGGAGGGTCACCAAGGGACTATTCGAGGAGTTCGGCCCTGAAAGGGTCAGGGATACGCCCATCTCGGAGACCGCGATCATAGGCGCAGCGATCGGAGCGGCCATCACGGGGCTAAAACCCGTGGCAGAGATCATGTACATGGACTTCCTCACGGTCGCGATGGACCAGCTGATAAACCACGCAGCCAAGATCCACTTCATGACGGCTGGGAAACTTAAGGTTCCCATGGTGGTAAGAACCCAGAGCAGCCTTGGAAGATACTCCGGCGCCCAGCACGCGCAGTTCTTTCCATCCGTCTTCATGCATATCCCCGGATGGAAGGTTGCAGTACCCTCGACGCCGTATGATGCGAAGGGCCTGCTCAAAACGGCAATACGAGACGAGAACCCCGTGATGTTCGTAGAGTTCTCTATGCTCTACCCTACGAGGGGACCTGTACCCGAGGACGAGTACCTCATACCTTTCGGCGTGGCCGACGTGAAGAGGGAGGGGGACG
>JAWCPE010000089.1:7313-8254 GCA_038870415.1 Bathyarchaeia archaeon | reverse complement strand
CGGCTGCCCGTCACCTTGTACGCGGCCGCCAGCCTCGAACCCTTGAAGGAGGACCTTCTAGCGATGCACCAAGTCCAAGGCATAATATTCGGGGAGCCGCCAGAGGGGAGCCGCGGCACGGTCACGCGGTTAAGCGAGCGAACCTTTCTAGCGGAGCCGGCTCCCGGCTCAGCATAGCTCAGCCTTCCGCAGATGTTTCCGCAAGCTCCGTTAACGGTTCCCCGGCTTCTTCGACGTGTGATCGTCGTTCACTTCTCGTTATCGAGGAAGCCTGCTTGGCGGCGAGGTAACAAGGCCGAGGATGCTTGGGCGGCTTCGCGCCACTTGGTCCTCCAGCTCTTCCAGCCGGTTTTGACGTAGCGTTCGCGTCCGTCAATGTCCTTCTGAACCCATTCGAGGAGTGGTCGGAATCGTCCTCCTCCCGCGTTTACGTTAAGCTCGGCTATCCCGAGCTGTCTGAGAGAGTCAACGTACAGCCGCTCAGCAAGGTCTTGGGTTTCGCCCACGATCCGCGTAGGTATGACCGTGTATCCCTCCTCGGCTAGGTTTCTCCTGACCTGTGAGAGCACGTAGCCGGTGCAGACACGGATCGGCTCTGTGAGGCTTACAGACATGGCTTTAAGTCCCTCCGAGACGATTCGCCAGGCTTCCTCTAGGTATTGCTTCTCTTTGAAGGCAGGTTCTTGGAAGAGCCGTACCGGGACCTCGCCCGCGTAGTATTGGCCTGTCTCGACGCGGCGGACGACTATGAAGCAGCCTCCGACGAGGTCTCCCCACCCTGCGTCATCGATCTCTATCGTCAACGGGAGGCAACGCCTTCGCGCCGGCTCAGGCTAGAGCTGCAACTCTGCTCCTACCTCGAGGACCTTCACCTTGAAGCCTGCCCTCTCCGCCTTCGCCTTGAACTCGTCTGGGTCAGCCTCGATCTGTGGGAAGGTGCC
>JAWCPE010000089.1:0-7303 GCA_038870415.1 Bathyarchaeia archaeon | reverse complement strand
AATGCATCGGGATCGCCAGCTTAGGCTTGATGATGCCGAGCGCCTTCACAGCCTCGTCTATCGTCATCGTGTAGGTGCCCCCGATCGGTATCAGGAGCACGTCGATGCTCGCGAGGGGCTTGACGCCGTCGAGGTACATGTCCCCCAGATGGGCGACCCGTTTACCGTCGAACTCCACGACGTACCCGGCGGGGTACCGGCTCTGGTGATGGCTTGCGCGGAACATCTCCACCGTGACGCCGTCGAAGCTCCTCTTCTCGCCTACACGCATCGTCTGACCGCCCTTGATACTGCTTGCAGGCGTGCAGACCACGGGGCTCCCCAGCCGCGAGAGGAAGTCCAAGTCCGCGTGGTCATAATGTTCATGTGTCACCAAGACGAGGTCAGGCTTCCCAGAGTACGCTGGAGCCAGACGGTTACCTGTGAAGTAGGGGTCGACCAGTATCGTCTTTGCGTTCCGAAGCTCGAACCCCGAGTGGCTAAGATACTTAATCCTCACCTCATAACACCTTACACAGTGAAACCATATGGCTCAGGGAAGGTTATAAGGAAAACGTTCAAGCATCCCAGGGCTCAGGGAACCTTATATGGCTCCGCTCGTTAACGTTCAGCTTAGAAGAGGGGCCGTCGGCTAGCTAGGTCTAGAAGAGCAACGAGACAGGCTACGTGGCTTGGGCGCACCTGAAACGCCGAGAGCCCACGTGATCGCCGGTTCAAATCCGGCCGGCCCCACTCCAAGCCAGATGCGCTCCCTGAACCAGTTAGGTTGAGGAGTGTACCGCAAGGGGCGCCCCACGCCGAGAAAGAAGATGCCTTCAATCAGAGCCTTCCCGCGCTAGTTTCCTTTTGAATCAGGGCCCGATTTGGGCTCCTTTGAGACGGATAAACCCACGGTAAAACCATGGTGGAGAGCGTTGGAAAGTCGCGTCTGCAGGTTCCCGGAGGTTCAAGCTCTTAAGGGCGGACTGACAGTATCCTCATGTCCGCGCGGAGGCTATGGATGAGGCCTGCCCTGCTCTGCATGGTCAAGACGAACTTCCATGACCATGTGCTGTACCGCATGAGGCTTGACGAGCTCGGAGCCTTAGCCCGAGCTGCAGGATACGAACCCGTAGGCGAGGTCGTCCAGGTGATGCGGAAGGAGGGGGCGAACTACGTCTTCGGCACCGGCAAGGCGGATGAGCTCAAGAATACGTTGAAGGCTAAAGGTGCGGATTTAGTCATCTTCTACAACGTGCTCTCGAGCAGCCAGAAGTACAATCTTGAGAAGCGTCTAGAGGTCCGCGCCATCGACCGGTATGACTTAACGCTGGAGATCTTCGAGGCCGCCGCGAACGATGAGCTGGCGAGGCTTCAGATCCGTTGGGCCCGGTTGGCGAAGGACCTCCCCTACAGGCGGAGGGCTGCCTCTACGAAGTTCAAGCTTGGACGGGAGAGGCCTAGCTTCATGAGCCTCGGCGAGTACGCCTACCACGGCGCCTTGAAGTCTCTCACGCGGGAGTTGAAGCTGGTCGAGCGGAAGATCGAGAAACAGCGAGCGATAAGGGCCGCTCAACGCGTGAAGAGGTGGAGACTGGGCGCGCCGACAGTCTGCATAACAGGCTACTACAGCGCCGGGAAGACCTCGCTCTTCAACGCTCTCACGAAGCTGCGTAGGCCGGTAGGCGAGAAGCCCTTCACCACGCTCACAAGCAAGTACTACCTGGTGACGCGGTCAAACCGCGGCTTCCTCCTCGTAGACACGATCGGGTTCGTCCACGACCTCGACCCGAGGCTGATCCAAGCCTTCCAGCTGACGCTGGAAGACGTGGTCTCCGCCGACCTAGTCCTGTTAGTGCTCGACGTCTCAGACCCCGAGTTCACGATGAGGGTCCGTCTCAAGTCCTGCCTCCAGATAGTCAGAGGCCTAGGCGTTCCGCCCGAGCGGATAACACTCGTCCTCAACAAGGTCGACCGGTTGAAACCAAAGGAGATAGAAGTAAAGCTCCAAGTGGTAGATGCCTACCGGGAGACGATCCCCTACGTCCTAGTATCTGCTAAGGAAGGGATCAACCTCAACGACCTACTTGGAATCGTCGAGAAGAGACTCTGGCAAGGGACAGACGGCTCGCCCCAGGCTCAGACCGCCACCTCAGCAGCTTAGCTTAGATTAGATTAGCGTAGCGAAGCGGAGGGCGCTCACCCTAGCTTTCTGGGCATGAAAGCGTGAAGAGGGGCTGAGAGCGTTAAGCAAGGCTTAACCTCTGAGGCTGGTAGGGATGTTGCCATGAGCTACCTGCAGTTGTATGCTTCGCCGTCACGCACATTCTCGGGGTTCCAGACGGAGTTCTCGAAGGCAAGGTATGCTGTTCTCGGGGTGCCGTTTGACGGTACGAGCACCTACAGAGCCGACTCTAGGTTTGCTCCTCAAGCCGTCAGGGACGCCTCTCTCAACGTGGAGACGTACAGCTTCCGGTCAGGCCTCGACGTGGAGGGCCTCCCCATATGCGACTGCGGCGACCTAACCGTCCAGGTCGACGTGGACGAGACGTTGCGTAGAATAGAGCGCGCCACCCAGGAGCTCCATCTCGGGCAGAAGATACCGGTGCTTCTCGGAGGCGAGCATACCATAACGCTGGGGGCGATCAGGGCGCTCAGCCCCTCCGTAGGGGTAGTGGACTTCGATGCGCATATGGACCTGCGAGATGAGTACATGGGCGCAAGGCTCTCCCACGCCACCGTGATGCGGCGCGTCGCCGAGAGCCTAGGCCCCAGCCGCCTAGTCCAGGTGGGGATACGTGCAGCCTGCAAGGAGGAGCTACAGTTCGCGGAGCAGAACGGGCTCACGTACTTGACCGCTCGGAGGCTTCAGACTGAGGGCGCGACCGCTCTCGCCGCCCTAAGGAGGGTGATGGAGCCCTGGGAGGAAGTCTACGTCTCGATAGACATGGATGTGCTCGACCCGGCCTACGCCCCAGGCGTCGGCAACCCGGAGCCTGAGGGGCTCTCGACGACGGTTCTCCTCGACATCCTAGCCGAGGCCTGCGATGGAAGAGTGAAAGCGATCGACCTGACGGAGGTTGCGCCCCACTACGATATGGGCCAGACCGCGGTTCAAGCCGCAAGGATCCTGTTCGAAGCCCTCTGTTACGTGGAGTCAAGCCTCGACCGCCAAGGATAAGCCTAGATAGCGCCGCGTGCTCCGCTCATCTATGGGGTCAGGTATATCTATCTGCACTCGACGCGGTAAGCTAAGCTGACTGAGCACGCTCCGGGGGCTCGTGATCGAATCCACGGACGTTAGAAGAGCGAGATCGACGCTAGGTGTGAGGATGTGGCTGCTCGACCTCGTCAGGCTTGGCCTCCCGCTCGTTCTCCTCAGCTATGGCTCTTGGAGCGACCTCAAGACGCGAGAGGTGACGAATAAGGTCTGGGTTCTAGGCTTCCCCGTAGGTGCGGCCTTGACAGTTCTCAGCTTTGCGTTAGGGGAAGCCTCAGGGCTTCTCGCGACAGCCCTTGCGTCGATAGGCTTAACCACAGCTCTCGCTCTGGCCTTGTTCTACCTAGGCCTCTTCGGCGGAGCTGACGCGAAGGCTCTCATCTACATATCCCTATCGGTGCCCCTGCACCCCTACATGCCTGCGGGGCAAAGCCCTCTAGGTTTCACCCTTATCTTCTTCCCACTCTCGGTGTTCAACAACGCGGTCATCTTCTCCCTGAGCATCGTCCCCCTCATCCTTGCCCGGAATTTGGCCTCGGTCGCAGCTGGGAAGCCGGTCCTTAAAGATGTATGCGTACGGAGCATCCTTGGGAGAGCCGTCCTCTTTGCGACGAGCTACAGAACCTCCTTGGAAAACCTGCGGGAGAAGGTCTACCTCTACCCGGCAGAGGTACCAGTCGAATCTGAGGGATCGGTCTCTCGTAGACCTCGATACTTCACGAACGCTGAGCTGGACAAGGCAGAGCTGATGCCTGAGATCGAGCGACGCGCCGCGACCGGCCTCTACAACGAGGGAGTCTTAGCGACGCCTACAATCCCTATGATACTGTTCATAACCCTAGGATTCCTGGCAGCCATCTTCTTCGACCTCGCCCTAATCGTCGCCATGACACTCCTGAGAGCCCTCTGAACCGCTCCGGGGGGACGGAGGCTTCTCGGCGGGGCGCGCTCTGGATCATGTTCCTGCGAAGGGATATATCCCGCATGGGCAGTAACCGCTCCTCAACGTGGGGAGAAGAGGGCTGAGCGGTCGTGGGCAAGATCTCAAAGGGGAAAGGGTGCGATGTAGCGGGCTGTGAAGCTTCCGCTGAGAGGTCTGTTCCCATCGATCGGGCGACGAAGGCAGGTCTGAAACTGAACGCGGAGCGCAGAGCCTACCTGTGCTCGCAACACTACAAGGAGATGAAGAAGAAATTGAAGAAGGATGCGAGGTTCGAGAAATGGAGGCATATGGGCTAGAAGCCCTATGCCCACTGAACGAGTCATGCAGGTCACATGAAGGGGTAGACGCATCCTTTGTCTGCTTGCTCGCAGAACTGGTACCATAACGCGAGTGGCCCCCTCTTGTAGTTGTACCGGGGCTCAGGTGGCTTCCAGTTCTCCAGCCGACGCCTGATCTCCTTGTCCGTAAGCTTCACCTCTAGGCGCCTCTGTTGGACGTCAAGTTCGATGATGTCGCCGTTCTCGACGGCGGCTAGGGGGCCGCCCACATAAGCCTCTGGGGAGACATGTAGCACGATCGTCTCAGAGGTAGTCCCGCTCATCCGGGAATCCGTCACTCGGACTATGTCTCTTACGCCCTGCTTCGCGAGCCGCGTCGGGATCGGGAGCGCGCCGGTCTCGGGCATCACGTTCCCTTTTGGCCCCTCGTATCTGAGGACGAGGACGTGCTCCGGCGTGACGTCAAGGTCCTCCTTGAGGAGTGCCCCGTATGCCTCCCTGCTGGAGTTGAAGACGAGCGCCGGCCCCTCGTGTTGAAGGAGCGACTTGTCCCTGGCGCCTACGTGTTTGATGACGGCGCCGTCTGGGGCTAGGTTCCCCTTCAGGATCGCGAGGCCGCCTTCAGGCGAGATGGGCCTATCGAACGGGTATATCACGGCTCGGTCCTTCACCTCCGCTCTGGCTATGTTCTCGCCCACAGTCTTGCAGGTGACGGTCATCGCGTCAAGATGAAGCAGGGAGCTGATCTCCTTCATCACCGCCGGTATGCCCCCGGCCCTGTTCAGGTCTACGGCGGCGAAGCGGCCGCTCGGCTTCACGTTCGCTATGTAAGGCGTATCTCGGCTGAGCTCATCGAACCTCTCGATGGGAAGCTCTAGGTCGAGCATTCTCGCCAACGCGATGAGATGTATCACGAGGTTCGTCGAGCCTCCTATCGCCATGAGGACCCGGATAGCGTTCTCCAAAGCCTTCGCCGTCATTATATCCCGCGGCTTAACATCCTCCTTGAGAAGCTGCATCACCACGCGGCCGCTCTCCTCCGCGAGGGCGGGAAGCCGCGCCGTCACCGCGGGCATAGAGGCCGCGCCCGGCAAGGCCATCCCCAGAGCCTCGGCGATCGACTGGTCCGTATTCGCGGTGCCCATCGGGCCGCACGCCCCTGAGCACGGGAAGAGGCACTCTAGGAGTTCTGCCCATTCCTCGTCGTTTATTAGCCCAGCTCTATGGTCGGGGTCAAAGCGCTGATAGTCGGAGCAGCAGACCACGTCTTCGCCACGCCACCGGCCTGGGAGCATCGCGCCGCCGAGGACGAAGATCGACGGGATGTTCACCCTAGCCGCAGCCATCAGCATGGCCGGAACGTCCTTGTCGCAGGTGCAGATGAAGACCGCCGCGTCCGCCGGCTCGGAGAGGAAGACAGCCTCCGTCTCCATCGCGAGGAGGTTCCGGTTGGGCAACGTCTGGCCCGGGCAGAGCGAGAGCGTGTTATACTCCAACGGGAAGCCGCCTGCAGACCAGACGCCTCGCTTCACCGCCTCGCTCACATGCCGCAGATGGTTATGCCCCGGGTTCCACTCGCTCCACGTGTTCACGACCTGCACGATAGGATGCTCCAAGTCGTGGTCCGTGAAGCCCCCACTCTTGATGAGGCCACGGAGAACCCAACCCATACTCCGACTTCGATGACGTAGGTCCCTCAAGCGCTCAACAACCCGCTGGCGAGAACTGGCAACTCAAGAACAGAGCATTTGCGGCTATCGGCTAAAAAGGCTTTCCGAAACGTGCTTTGTTGCATAGCCTGGTTGCTGTCGCCTCTTGCAGTCTATGCTCCTGCCGGGTTAGAGGGGTTGTCATGGTTATGAAAAAGGGTTGTAGAGGCCGGCCTTGAGGAGCATCTCCTCGACCATCTCCGCGATAAGGCTGTAGGTAGGCCCCGCAACCCTGAAAAGCCTCGCTTCACCAGCCCTCTTCGGGCTTCTCAGCGATGGTGGTGATGGTGGAGGAGGAGACTGCCTTCGAGGAGCTTGCATTGGTCTGCGAGAAGCTTGCGGCGACCCGTGGTAGGAATGAGAAGATCGAGCTGGTAAGCCGTTTCCTCAAGGGGCTCCGGAGCGAGGAGGTCTCCGCGGCCGTTCTGCTTCTCCTAGGATGGGTTCTCCCCGAGGATGATACTAGGGCGTTGTCCGTCGGCTTCGCCGCTGTCTCGAAAGCCAGGGAGAGACGCGGCCAGACACAGCTCGCGAGAGGCCCCTTAACGATCATGAGGGTTGACGAGTTCTTCAAACAGATAGCCTCCGCCACAGGTCTAGGCTCGAGGCAGAGGAAGGAGGGCCTCCTCCAGAGCCTCCTCAGCCAGGCGAGTGAGCTTGAGGCGAAGTGGATATTGAAGAACATCTCCGGCGAGATGCAGCACGGCGTCAACGAGGGCCTGATGCTCGAAGCCATCGCGAAAGCGGCAGGCGTCAGCTCCGCCTTGACGCGAAGAGCAAACATGTTCGCAGGCGACCTAGGAAGGGCTGCGACCATCGCTCTCACCGAGGGCAGCGAGGGGCTGAGGGCCCTCGAGCTACGCCTCTTCACGCCTGTGAAACCTATGCTTGCGGAGATCTCCTACAGCCTAGACGAGGCCCTAAAAGAACACGGCGGGAGGAGCGCCTTCGAGTATAAGCTGGACGGCGCGAGGGTTCAGGTTCACCGTCGCAGCGGCAAAGTGAGGGTCTTCACGCGTCGGCTGACCGAGGTTACCGAGAGCCTCCCCGAGGTGGTAGAGTACGCTCGGCAGGTGCGGGCGGAGGAGTTCATACTGGACGGTGAAGCCGTGGCGGTGGGCGAGAACGGGAAGCCTCTCCCGTTTCAGGACCTGATGCGGCGTTTCAAACGCAT
>JAWCPE010000088.1:0-8317 GCA_038870415.1 Bathyarchaeia archaeon | reverse complement strand
GGGGATGTCCAGCCCCTCCTCAGCCACGGAGGTAGCGGCTAGAATCCTAGCTAGGCCTCTAAACTGGAGAAGCGCGGAGGCCTGCTGCTCCATGCTCATGCTCCCCTTGCCTACCAGTACGGCGACCTGTTCGACCCCGTACTTTCGCTGAAGCAGCTCGCCTAGCTGCTTTGCGGCTTCAACAGGCTCCATGAAGACGATCGCCTTCTCATACACTCTCTGGTCGAGGATGCGGAGGGCCTCCTGAATCTTGTGGTTGAAGTGTTCCCTTAACGTCTCCTCGAAGACTCCGCGTATGCTTCTGCCGCCTAGGCCTGGGATAGGCTCATTGAGGGCTTTAAGCCTCCAAGCGCCGTAGTTTGCGACGCTGCTCGCGCCGTCTTCGACCATCCTCATCTTGAGGACCTGTAGAGCTCTCAGCCACGTGCACAGATAATGCGTCCTACAGCTGGTCGAGAGATGGTCCGGCCCGAATTGGGCCTTCACCCTCTCGACGTATCTGTCTACTACGATGCCGAGCTGCTCGTAAGCCCAGAGGAGCTTCTCGGGCGGCGAGACCCTGACCAGCCTGAGCACCCTTCTGGGCATCCGCTCCTTTATCTCAGGCTCGTCGAGGGAGAAGATACGTATCCGGTTGAAGAGAGCCTGAAGCTCCCTCAGCCTACGAGGCGCATGCAACTGCGGGGTAGCGCTCAACGCTAGCATCTGGACCCCGCAGGCTTTCGCCGCGAGCAGTATCGAGTAGCCGTCCGTCTCGCCGACGTACCTCTGGCATTCGTCAGCCAATACGAGGTCGAATGGGAACGTGAAGGCCGCATCCTTCAGAACGCCTGCTAACGTCTCGATTGGCTCCTGGGTTTGGCGACTTGCCTGTATCAAACCGGCTAGAGGGGAGAGGAAGTCGTTAAAGAATGTCTGCGGCGTGGAGACAATTATGGGGAAGTTCCAGACCTTCATCTCGCCGCGTTTCTCAGGCGGTATCTGGCCTGAGACGAAGAAGGCATTCTGGACGTTCAACATGCGCCTGACGAAGAGCGTCTGCTGGACGCCCAGCGGAACGGATGGGACGAGGAAGAGAACCCTGATCGGGCTGCTCTGCGAGCGTTTCTGCAGATAGGCCCCTGCGAGGAAGGTCTTCCCAAGCCCGGTGGGCAGCCCTAGGACCAGCGTGTCACCCTCGATCTGTTGCAGTATCCTCTCCTGGAAGGGCCAGAGCGAGTAGCCCAGCTTCTCGATCTGCACCGAAAGCCGGTGGGGTTGGGCGACCCGTGGTGAGAGATTGAAGACCTGTGCTCGAACAGAGTATGGGCTCTCATCTAGGTAGCTCAGGTATTCCTCCCAGCTTCCCGTTGAGAGCACCCCCTCTGTCCGTTGATCCCCCTCTTCTAACGCCTGCTAAAAAGCATCATGGATTCACTTCAGGCCTACAAGATGTCTTCTTGTGGAGCGCGATATGCGTACTCCGGTGCGCGGTCAGTTCCGTCAGTTGTTTCCTCGCAGGAGAAAGACGCGTCACAGATGACGGTTCAGCTTCAAATCATGAGGGGCTGTTGAAGCATCTCTGCTGCTCTGTTGCATAACTGGATTCATCTTCGCTCAGAGGGCTTCAAGCTCCGAGAGGGCCGCGAGAAGCCTTCTTCCCCGACCTGTGAGCCTGTAGACTTTCCTTCCTGCTTCATCGCTTCTCACGATGAGGCCGCGTCTCTCCAACGCGGCTAGATGCTGGTAGACCGCTTGTAGAGTGATGGATTCGCCTAAGCCCTTCCAGAGGTCGTAGCCGTGCGTGGGCTCAGAGGCGAGAAGCTCCAGTATCTTGACCTTCATTCCAGCCTGGAGACGCATCACCCTGGCTCTTCTACGCCGCGCTAGCATCGTGAGAATGCCGGGCGTCTTCAAACCGCTCCCGGTGAGAAGAGAGACGACGGTCTCATCCCTTGCGATAGTCCCGTTCTCGACCAGCTTGGGTAGAGAGGCGATGGTTGAGGCGCTCGAAGGCTCGACGAAGACCCCCTCCAACCTTGCAAGCAGCCTCTCACCGTCGAGCATCTCCACATCTGACACAGTTACCGCGGAGCCTTTCGAAGCCTTCAAGGCTGCGAGCGCCAAGGACCCCATTAAGGGACGCTTCACCAAGATAGCTAGAGCTTTCGTCTCCGCACGTTCGACGCTCCTGACCTGCCCGCCTTCGTGAAACGCGTTAACGATCGGGGCGCACCCCTCAGCTTGGACTCCGACCAGCCTCGGAAGCGCGTCTAAGAGCCCTAGCTCGCGTAGTTCTTGGAAGCCCTTCCAGACCGCGTAGACGGTGCTGCCGCTTCCCATCGCCGCGACCACAACGTCAATCTCTTGTCCTGCTTTCTCCGCTAGCTCGTAGGCGATGGTCTTTTGAGCCTCCACGGCTAACGGATTCAGCTCAGGAGTTGCCTGATACCATCCTGTCTCCGCAGCCCATTTCTCGGCTCGCTCCACAGACTCGTCGACGTACTCGCCGTGCTCCTCGATGTCCGCGTCGTAGATCAGCATCTGAGCCAGCTTCCCCTCGTCGACTCGCCTCGGCACGACCACGTGGCATTCAAGGCCGGCCTTCGCCGTGTAGGCTGCGAGGCTTGCGCCGATGTTGCCGTTTGAAGCCGCTACGGTCGCCTTGAAACCCCTAGCCCAGGCATCCGATACGAGCAGAGAGGCGGCCCGGTCTCGGAACGACCCCGTCGGGTTCCTCGTCTCATCCTTCAGGAGCAGCCTCGGGATTCCAAGTTCCTTGCCCAGGCGAACAGCCTGCGTTAGGGACGTCGCGCCCTCGCCCATGCTCAGAGGCTCCTCTAGGCCAACGTGAGGCAGCAGGGGAGAGTACCGCCAAATCCCTGCTCTATCCGTGAACCAGGGCTTTCCTCTCGCTGAGGCGGCGTCAAGCTGATAGCTCAGCCTTGAACCACAGGCTCGGCACTGAGCCCAAGGAAGCTCGCCCTCGTCCGCTTCCACGCCGCAGGCGGCGCATCTCAAGGCTAACAGAGACCGGTTAGCTCCTTACCTTTAGAACATAGATGGCGGTACGTTGTCTTGAGCGTTTCCCTTGGATGAAGCAAATCCTTTAGGCTAACCCCTAAGCTTTATCCGCGGTCCGGTTTGCCTAAGCGTTTGCAGCTCGGTAAGCTCAGCCCTGAAACCCTTCAGAGGGTGATCTACACGCGTCTCGGCGTGAGGGACCCAAGGGTCCTCGTAGGCCCAAAGATAGGGGAGGACGCCGCCGTAATAGATATGGGTCCCAAGGTGCTGGTCGTCCACTCCGACCCGATAAGCGGGGCGACTGAGAACCTCGGCTGGCTCGCCGTCAACGTGGCCGCGAACGATGTAGCTACCAGGGGGGCTAAGCCCCGATGGTGTTCGCTCGTGCTCTTCCTGCCCGAAGATGCTTCCCTAGACCTGCTTGAGACAGTCATGAATCAGGTAGACGAGGCCGCTATCGCGATACAGGCCTCCGTAGTGAGCGGACATACCGAGGTCACCCCTGGATTGAGGAGGCCCATTGCAGCCTGCACCTGCATGGGCGAAGCCCCTAGGGACCGGTTTATCACCACCAGCGGAGCAAGGAGGGGAGACGCGATCATCATGACAAAGGGCGCGGCGATAGAGGGAACCGCGATCTTGGCCGCGGAGTTCACAGACCGACTTGAACCCCTCATCGGCAAGCCGACGGTGGAAGCTGCCAAACGTTTCGTCAGGAAGGTCAGCGTCGTACGTGACGCTTTGACAGCCGTGGAGGCGGGCGGCGTGACAGCGATGCACGACGCCACCGAGGGAGGCCTTCTAGGCGGCCTCTATGAGATGGCCTACGCCTCCAGGTTAGGAATCAGGGCCAGCTGTGAAAAGGTGCTGGTGGCCCCCGAAACGAAGGCTGTCTGCGAGGCGGTCGGCGTCGACCCGTTGAGAACAATCAGCTCGGGGACCCTCCTCATCGCCGCGAAGGGAGAGAAAGCTGACGAAGTAATATACGCGCTTCGCCAAGCCGATGTCGAAGCCTCAAACATCGGGTCCTTCGTAGATAGAACGGAGGGCGTGAAGATGACGATGCCCGACGGCTCCGTTGTCGATGTCTCCACTCCTGTTCAGGACGAGCTGTGGAGGCTCATCTCTCGGTCAGAGTGGGCTTAGGAAGAGAGAGGGCTCGCGCCGCGCATAGCTTTATCTAGTAAGCCTCGTAGGTCAGCTATCCTCCTCCTGTCCTGTGCCCCACTTCGTAGAGACATTCGTGGATGACGGTTACGTCAACATGTACAAGGTTATGAGGGCGTTCAAGGAGGTGGGCTTCAACGGCACGATGATCCCGGACTAAATACCGGCCTTCGCTCCTGAGGTAGGCCCGTGGGTCGGCCATGCCTATACGATCGGCTACATGAGGGCGCTCCTGCAGAGGGCGAATGAGGAATTAGCGATATGAGCTCAGCTTCCCCCGAACTGGCAGCTTACCGTAAGTGAAAGCACGGTAGCTTGGAGATGTTCTAAGCCTTCACCTATCTCTTGGGCTCGTCTCAGAGTAGGGGTCCTAGAAATGGGAGAAGTAGAACATCAGTATCGTTTCGTCTGTAGGGTTAATGGTAGAGTGTGGCGTCTTACCGTCAGGCGGGACCATGAAAGCCTCGCCGGGGTGTTGACGTCTGATCTCCCTACCTAGGAAGAGGAGGCTCGTCCCCTTAAGCTGGTACCAGACCTCGTCCGTCCCCGGAGTGTGAGGATGTGGCTCCCCGATGCTCATGCCGTCGACGGAGACGATGAGGGCGTCGTGAAGCGTTACAAGCCCATCACCAGCTCCGAAGAGCACTCTCACCACGTAGCACCAGTGACTTACCACGTGCACAGGCAACGCATGATAATTCCTGACGAGGGCCGTCTTACCAACCTTGTCCATCGCCTCGGGAGGTACGTCCTCCGTGACAAGGAGAAGTTCCAAGGGCCTCTGCGACTCATTCACAATGGTATGAGAGACCCTTGGCGGAACGAGAACGGCTGAGCCCTCAGAGAGCTTCTCCACGACGCCCTCAGACTCTATTCTTCCCTCGCCGTCTGCGACGTAGAGGATCTCCTGCTCAGCCTCATGGACCGTAGTGGCTGTAGCCACATTCCCCTCCAGAACCGCCCTGGAGAAGCCCTTCACATGTTGGAGAACCATGCCAGGCTCAGAGGGACGCGTAGGATCGATCCTGTAGAAGATCCTTCTCTCGATCAGGGCACCATGGCTCTGCACGGGCAGGCTCTGCCGCCAGCTTCGAATGTAAGCGTCTATGTGCGACATCGCCGTCACACATGGCGCGTCTCGTCTTCACGGCGACTATAAGAGTATTCCCCCGCCGACCAGATGCCGCTGATCTACGGTGTCATGGGATAGAACAGCAGGATAGGGGAGAGCCCATAGGCTTATCTCTTCTCACCTAGCTTTATCACGGCGAGGTTAAGGTTCTATGCCCTTAGATGCACGCGAGCTGAGGGGCATCATCCCAGCCTTAGTTACACCCTTCACGTCAAGCGATGAGGTCGATAACGAGGCTCTCAGGAGACTCGTCGAGTTCGTACTCGATCACCGTGTTCACGCCGTGATGACGACCGGCGGCAACGGGGAGTTCCCCCACCTGACCTCAGAGGAGAGGAGGAGGGTTCTCGAAGTGGTCGTCGACGAGGTGAACGGCCGCATCCCCGTCATCGCATGCACGGCGACCTGCAGCACGAAGGAAGCTGTGGCGCTTAGCCTCCATGCGAAGGACGCCGGTGCAGACGCCGTGATCCTCACGCCGCCCTACTACTTCGGGCTCCCAGACGAGAGCCTCTACAACCACTACGTGGCTGTAGCGGAGAGGAGCGGCCTGCCCGTCGTGGTGTACAATAACCCCGTCTACGCGGGGCATAATATCAGCCCCAGGTTGATGGCGCGCCTCGCCGAGGTGGAAGGCATCATCGGGCTTAAGCAGAGCAACTCCGACATCAGTGAGACGCTGGAGATAATCCGTTTCGTAGGCGAGAAGATAGCGGTCCTCACAGGTATAGACAGTCAGCTCTTCCCCGTCCTCGCCATCGGCGGTAGGGGCGTCTTCTCCACCGCCGCCTGCGTTATACCAGGCCTCATGGTGGAGGTCTACGACGCGTACCAGTCAGGGGACATCGCGAAGGCCCGAGAGCTTCATCTGAAGCTCCAAGCGTTGAATCGCTTCTTCGAGTATGAGCCGGGCTACGTTGCGCCGTGCAAGGAGGCCCTCTCGATGCTGGGCATCCCATGCGGGGATGTCCGCGCGCCCCTACCGAGGCTGACACAGAGGGAGCGAGAAGACCTGAAAGCAGCGCTCGAACAGCTTGGGCTGCTTAAGAGAGGCTCATAAGCGGCTGAGCGTCTCTTCACCGAGCCGACTGCATTAGCTTCTCTTCCAGTATTCGCCTTACCAGCGTCGCTTCTGCTCTCCCTCTGACTCGCCGCATCACCAAGCCCATCAGCTGCGGCAGGGCTTGGCGACCTCTGCTCTCCCACGCGGACCGCTCTTCTCGCAGCGTCTCGTCTATGACTTTCCGCAGCTCAGCCTCTGAGAGGACTCTCAGGCCTAACGCCTCCACGGCCTCAGTCGCAGAGCCCCTGGCATGTTTCGAGAGCCAGGCGAAAACTTCTGGGATCGCCTCTTTCGCTAGGAGGCCTCTATCGACGAGTCGGATCGTTTCGCCCAGCTGCTCTTCGCTGAGCTCGTCGATGTCTACGCCTTCTCTTCTGAGGCTCGTCAGGTTCTCCGTGAGGGCGACGGCTATCACTGAGGGGGCTACCTTCGTCTCCGACGCGAGCTTGTTGAAGAGCTGCAGGAAGTCTGAATCCGCCACCTGCTCCGCGAGCTTCCTGTTGAGGCCCCACTGCTCCATCAGCGTGGCTACGGTCTTGTCTAGGGGCTCGGGAAGGACCGCCTTCAACCGGGCTAGGCGTTCCTCTGTCACCTTAATCGGGGGAATATCGGTCTCAGGGTACATCCTCGCCGCTCCAGGCCGAGGCCTCATGTACCGGGACGTGCCATCCGGGTTAGGCCCACGTGTCTCCTCTGGAACTCCGCGGAGCGCTTCGACCGCCCGCTCAACGACGGCCTTCAAGCCATCGACCACGTTCTCTCTCGGCCCGGCTGCTAGGACGAAGGCGTCCGAGCTTCCGGCTCCCACTTTCGCTCGTATCGTGGAGGTCTCCTCTTGCGTTATGCCGTAAGCTGGGAGTTCATCGCTGTGGAAGAGGCCGCCGATCCTGCCCCAGAACCGGGCCCTATCCGCCATCTCTGTTCCCAGCCGGAGGTTAGGCCCCAGCTCCGTCCTGAGCAGGCCTGCGAAGAGAGGAAGCCTACACGCCAGCGCGACGCCTCCTTTCTCTAACGCTCTCCTTAGGACCTGCGAGGATGTAGCCCTCAACGTCTCGGTTACGTCGACGAACTCTTCACGGAGCATCTCAGGACTGCATCCTCGACGTGCCAGTTCCGCCGCGATTCTGAGCAGCGACTCTTGGCGTTGAGCCTCGTATGCGACGACCTTAGAGACGAGTTCGAGTTTCTGGACTCCCTTCACCTCGATGACCGCTCCGCCCGGCGTGGAGATGTTGATGTCCTGCCTGACGGTGCCGAGGCCCCGCTTCATCCTGCCCGTAGCCCTGAGCAGACGGCCTACCGCGAGGGCTACCCTCTCCGCCTCCTCGGGCGAGTGTATCTCCGGGGCGGTCGCCACCTCGATGAGCGGTATCCCCAGCCGGTCTATGCTGTAGTTGACGACGGGCTCCCTGCCGCCGGTCGGCCTCGCAGCGTCCTCTTCAAGGCAGACCGTCTGTATCTTGTACGGCTTCCCCCCGACGGTGACGGCTCCGCCTAGGGCTATGATGCAGGTCCTCTGGAAGCCCGTCGTATTCGAGCCGTCGATGACGACCTTCCGCATCACGTGTATCTCATCCACAGGCTTGGAGTTCATCATCAACGCAGCTGTGAGGCAGATGTCGACAGCCTCCTGGCTCAAGGCGTGAGGAGGCTCCTCGTCCAACTCGACAAGGCAAGAGGTCTCGTCATCCGCCTCGTACTGAATAACGCGACCTCTCTGAAACTCGAAGAGCGCCGCGGGGTCGACCTGGCCGAGTTCGCTCTGGGTCGGCCTCAGCCTACGATAGAACTGGAAGTCAGGTTCGCCCTCCCTTAATGATGGTCGGCAGCCGCAGAAGAGCTTCGTTCTCGTCTCCAGTTGCTGGTGGAGTTCAAGTCCGACTGTGACCAGGGGCTTCTTGGGCTCCGGGCTCATTCGGGGGCCACCCACCTGTAGGAGGTCCGCGGGGAGA
>JAWCPE010000087.1:0-8351 GCA_038870415.1 Bathyarchaeia archaeon | reverse complement strand
CACGGTATGGCTGACATACTTGACATGATCGCCCGCCACGCGAAGGAAGATGTGAAGAAAGGCTGCTACCGAGTCTCGAGGCCTCCCCGAGAGGAGCCTGCCAGCCTCAAAGAGGCCATTCTTCGCCGTAGAGGAAGAGCGATCATAGCTGAGGTGAAAGGCGCGTCGCCCTCCCTGGGCGTCATCAGGCCGAGTCTAGAGCCGGAAGCCGTAGCTGAGGCCATGGAGAGGGGTGGCGCCGCAGCTATCTCCGTCTTGACAGAGCGGAGACACTTCGGAGGCTCCTTAGAAGCCCTTGAGAAGGTTAGGAGAGGGGTAAGGGTTCCTCTCTTAATGAAGGACTTCGTCGTCTCCGCTGAGCAGGTGGAGGCTGCCTCAAGCCTTGGCGCCGACGCGATTCTCCTCATCCAAGCAGTCTTCAACAGAGGATACTGCGACGTCAGCGTTGAAGAGATGGTGGAGCTAGCTCACTTGAAGCGCCTTGAGGTTCTTCTGGAAGCTCACAGAGAGGAGGAGTACCTGTCCTCCTTGAACAGTGAGGCTGACTTGGTTGGGATTAACAACCGTGACCTGGCCACGTTCAAGGTGGACCTTGACACGACTCGAAGGATACTGAAGCGTTGCGGCTCCGCAGGGAAACCTGTCGTGAGCGAAAGCGGCATCGAACGCCCAGAGGATATCAGAGCCCTAAGGTCCGTGGGCGTAGATGCCTTCCTCGTAGGCTCCTCTATCATGAAGGCGACGGATATCGAAGCGAAGGTTAGGGAGCTCGTGGCAGCATGATAAGCCCCGTAAAGGTGAAGGTCTGCGGGATCACTCGCCGGGAAGACGTTCAGGCAGCTGCCGAGGCAGGCGTCGATGCCGTAGGGTTCATTGTCGGGGTGCCATCCTCACCTAGGAACCTTCCGTTAGAGGAAGCTAAAGCCCTCATCAGGGAAGCCCCAGTCTCTGTCGTAAAGGTCCTCGTCACGGTTCCTAAGGACCTAGACGCGACGGCGAGATGCCTTGAAGCCTCCGGGGCAGACGCTCTTCAGGTTCACGGGTTGACGCCCGGAGAAGCCCGAGAAGTCAGGAAGGCCTTCCCAGAGGCGCGGCTCATAGGCGTCTTCCACGTAGACTCAGCTGGAAAGGTGGCCTCTCTCCGGGAGGCCTCAGAGTGCTTCGATGCGGTTGTCACGGATACTTTCACAAGCGGCCAACATGGTGGGACGGGGCTTACCCACGATTGGGGCCTCAGCAGGCAGCTGAGGGACGCCATCTACCCGAAGCCCCTCATCCTCGCCGGAGGCTTGACGCCCGAGAATGTGGCTGAGGCAGCTAGGGTCGTCCGTCCATACGCTGTAGATGTTTCGAGCGGCGTTGAGGCAAGCCCCGGCGTAAAGGACAGGGAGAAGCTCTTCCGGTTCGTTGCAAACGCGAGAAGGGTGAAAGCATGGAGTTGAAGAAGTACCCCGTCGACGGCAAGTATGGACGGTACGGTGGAAGATTCATACCTGAGACGTTGATGGCCGCCGTCCTAGAGCTGGAAGAAGCCTACGAGAGGCTCAAGCACGACGAGGGATTCCGTAAAGAGCTGCAGCACTATCTGGCCGAGTACGCAGGGAGACCGACGCCGCTCTACTACGCTGAGAACCTGACGAGGAAGGTGGGCGGCGCGAGGATCTACCTGAAACGCGAAGACCTTCTCCACGGCGGAGCGCACAAGATGAACAACACACTAGGCCAGGCGCTGCTTGCGAAACGTATGGGCAAGACCCGGGTTATCGCAGAGACGGGGGCCGGTCAGCACGGGGTAGCCACAGCTATGGCCTGCGCCACGCTCGGCTTGAAGGCGGAGGTCTACATGGGCTCAGAGGACGTGCAGCGGCAGAGGCTAAACGTCTTCAGGATGAGGCTTCTCAACGCGGAGGTCCACCCCGTCGAGGCAGGCTCGAAGACCTTAAAGGACGCGATCAACGAGGCCCTCAGAGACTGGGCTACAAACGTAGAGAACACCTACTACCTGATCGGCTCCGTGGTAGGCCCCCACCCCTACCCCATGATCGTGAGAGACTTCCAGAGCGTGATAGGCAACGAGGTCAAGCAGCAGGTGCTCCAGAAGGAGGGGAGGCTCCCCGACGCCCTCGTCGCCTGCGTAGGCGGCGGAAGCAACGCGATGGGCACCTTCTACCCGTTCCTAGACGATGAGGAAGTAGCGCTGTACGGGGTCGAGGCCGCTGGGGAAGGCCTCAACTCGGGGAGGCATGCAGCCTCGCTCTGCGCAGGCTCCGAGGGTGTCTTCCACGGGATGCTCACATACCTGCTTCAGGACCGGCACGGCCAGGTCGAGGCGACTCACAGCGTCTCAGCCGGCCTAGACTATCCCGGCGTAGGCCCTGAGCATAGCTTCCTTAGGACGTTTGGAAGAGCCCGGTACGAGGCTGCCACAGACGAAGAAGCGGTCGAGGCCTTCCTCGAACTCTCAAGGCTTGAAGGGATAATCCCTGCCCTGGAGCCCTCTCACGCCTTAGCCTGCGCTGTGAAGCTCGCTCAAAGGATGCGTAAGGACCAGGTGATCGTGGTGACGCTTTCAGGGAGGGGCGACAAGGACGTAGAGGTGGTCGCCCGCTTCATGGGGGCCCAGATTTGAGAAGCATAGCCGACACCTTCAGGGCTCTAAGAGAGAAGGGCGACGGGGCGCTGATAGGCTACGTTATGGCTGGAGACCCCTCCCTTAAAGAGACCTTCAGGATCGTGGAGTCCCTCGTGCAGGGAGGCGTCGATGTACTGGAGCTCGGCATCCCCTTCTCAGACCCGATCGCGGACGGGCCTACGATCCAAGCGGCTGGGCTTCGCGCCTTAAAAGCGGGGACCACTCCCCTCGCAGTCTTGGAAGTAGGCAAGGAGGTAGCCTCGTGCTTCGGTCTTCCCGTGGTGTTGTTAACCTACTTCAACCCCGTCTTCAGAGCCGGGTTAGGAAGTTTCCTACGCTTGGCCAAGCAGTCAGGCGTAGCGGGACTGATCGTTCCGGATCTTCCCGTTGAGGAGGCCTCTGAGTACAAGAGTGCGGCGCTCAGGGAGGGCCTAGATACGATCTTCCTAGCGGCCCCCTCGACCACCGCGGCTAGGCTTGAAAGGATCGTCAGGAACACCTCAGGCTTCCTATACCTGGTCTCGGTCTTCGGCGTGACGGGAATCCGTGAGAAGATTCAGGGTCTAACTTTGGAGACGATCCGGAGGGTGCTCCCTTATACGAGAGGAAGGCTGCCGTTAGGCGTAGGCTTCGGGGTCTCCCAGCCAAGCCACGTGGAGGCTGTCCTCGACGCCGGGGCGGACGCCGCCGTCGTAGGGAGCGCCTTCGTGAGAATGATCGAGGAGAACCTTGGGAACCCCGAGATGCTTCAGGCAGTAGAGAGAAAAGCCCGAGAGCTGAAGTCTGCGACAGTTGGAAGGCTACAGACCTAACTTCCGACGGGCCGTTCTCAGGATAAGGACCTAGAACGTCTCAGCGAAGACCTAAGGGTCGTTAAGCTAAGCTCCCGTAGCAAGAGATGCAGGGCTCCGCTCACTCGCCCGTTCACTTGACCGATTGATTAAGCCATACCTTTCTTATCTTTGCCATGGCCTCGAAGTGAAGCCTGCCCAGGTAAGTTTCCTGTAGCCTTCTCCGAAAAGTTAAAGCGGTACCAGTAACGCGTCGGCTTGTCGCTGAAGGGCTGATGGAAGGGTCTGATGGGTAAGGAAGGTCTTAGCTCTGTCGGTGAGCATGAGGTCTACTGCTGCGGCGCGAGGGTCCTGATCAAGGAGGGGACTGTACAGGTCCTTTCTGAGCCGACGGTCGCCTACTGCCCTCTACATGAGGCTTGGTACGGGACGAAGGAGGTAGACCGTGAATCCGTTAGGCGGTCTGTCGAGGCGAAGGTGAGGGGCCTCGGCTTCTGCTGCGAGCAGAGAGCCTTCAACAGCTCTTTGGCCGTCCCCTACGGGAGCTCCGAGATCATCTCTGCGTGCATGAGGATGGGGCTGCTTGACTGCGCGGTCACGGTCTGCGATGGAGCTGGGACGGTCATCTCTAGCAGCCCCGGTCTTGTACAGGGGATCGGCGCACGGCTCACGGGGATAGTGAGGGCCTCGCCTATCGCGAGCGTGATCAAGCATATCCGGGATAACGGTGGCTTCATCCTGGATGAGTCCTCGGCTAGGATCGACCAGGCTGAAGGTGTGGTCAAGGCGATTCAGCTCGGTTATCGCCGTATCGCCGTGACGGTGGCGGGCTTCAACTCCGACTCGATCGGGAGAATCCGCATGGTTGAGAGGGAGAAAGGAGGATGCGCCGAGGTAGCCGTCTTCTCGGTCTGCAACACCTGCGCCGGCGAGGTTGATGTGGCCAGAATATCGGCAGGTGCGGATGTGGTCTGTGCGAGTGCGTCTAAGCTCGTGCGGGAGAGGATAGGGCCGAGAGCCCTCATGCAGCTAGGTGTAGCCATCCCCCTCTTCACGTTGACCAACCTTGGCAAACGGTTGGTACTCGCGTATTTGACCGAGTTCAATGAGAGCCTCGTCGCGTTCAGGATGAAGCGGCTGCCCTACATAGTTGAGGGAAGAGGGCCAAGACTGAGAGCGATTCCTCTACGCTAGGAGACCGCCCGAGGCTGCGCCAATTCGTCGTGTTCTGGCATGCCTTCAAGCATCTTCTACTCGGAGCGATACGCTTATGCGACCTTGGGGGGAGCCTGACGAGGGTTCATTGAGCGATTCCATCACTAACGTACAAGACCCTCGTAAATGTAGTTAGCATAACGATCCAATTAAAGATAGGAAAGAAGAATTGAAATGGGTTCTATGTATGTTCTCGTACGCTTCTCCGTTTATATTCTACTTCATCGGAGAATATGATGTAGTAGTTGACATAGGTTCCCAACGCTTACCCATGGATGGCGGCGGAATACGTATAGTTGTACCAGCCTCCATTGGAGTTTTCCATTTCATTCCTAGTCCATGAGAGTCAATCGGTAGAGAAAACTAAATTGATTTTTCCGATCCGATATAGGATCGGAAAGTAACGTTTCTGGTTTCGTACACGTCAACAATCGTGGCGTGGCAGTGACGTTCATGGAGTGTCAGGTGGCGGCTCCGAAGGAGTCTGAGCAATTGGGTTAGCGTTCCTGAGCGCAACATGTCTATGTCTTCAAAAGCTTCGCGGTGGCCTCTCGCCTGACATCCTTAGGCAAGTACTTCTGAGTCTCCTGCAGGGCTGTCCAGCAGTGGGAGACGTACTTGCGAGCCTCCTCTGCGAGTAAGGACAGGAGGGGGAGCAGGAGCAGGAAGGCCCAGTTCTCTGCGTGGAGAGGAGCGGTGCCGAAGAACCTTTGGAGGAGGGTACGTATACCACGGCTGCAGCTATGGTTATCTGGCTGGCGACGCCGACCCAGATCCATCTGTTCGCGGGAGGCCTCGTCTTGAGGACGGAGACGCGGGTTGCCCGAAGGGCGAAGACGTTTCCCACTTGGCCTAGGACGATGCCTGCGAAGGTCATGGTGGTGCCCAGCCTGTAGAGTGGGTCGTCTAAGCCCAGAGGTTGGCCGGGCCTCCATCCGCCTTGGATCCAGACGGAGAGGCATCCGAGCAGAGCGCCGAGGCTGATGAAGAAGCCTAGGAAGAGGGACCGCCCCATCGTGGCTAGGTTGAAGACCCGTTCCTTGCGGCTTCTCGGCGGCCTGCTCATTATGCCGGGCTCCGGTGGGTCTACGCTCAGGGCTAGGGAGGGGGCTACATCGACGCCGAGGTCGATGGCTAAGACCTGCGTGGGGAGGAGCGGCAGGGGTATCCCGGTGAGGACGAAGAGCAGGTAAGGTATGAGCTCCGCCCAGTTGTGGGCGAAGACGTAGACAGTGAACTTCTTGATATTCTCGTAGATGGTTCGGCCCTCCTCGATGCCGTTCACAATTGAGGCGAAGCTATCGTTCAGAAGGATCATATCGGCGGATTCCCGGGCTACATCGGTGCCGGAGAGGCCCATCGCTACGCCTATATCGGCAGCCTTCAGGGAGGGCGCATCGTTCGCCCCGTCCCCTGTGGCCGCGACGACCTCTCCCATGCTCTTCAGCAGCGAGACGATGCGCATCTTATGCTCCGGGCTTGCACGGGCGAAGATAACCTCTGGCCGTCGGAGTTCCTCCAGCAGCTCCACGTCGCTCAGTTGGTCCACTTGAGCCCCGGTCAAAACCTTCGCGTCGGGGCCCTCAACTATCCCAGCTTCACGCGCGACCGCGAGAGCTGTCGGTCCATAGTCGCCCGTGATGAGGATGACCTTAACCCCGGCCTGCTTCACCTTCGCTACAGCTTCCCTAACCTCAGGTCTCGGTGGGTCCGCGATCCCGACAAGCCCCACGAAGACGAGGCCTCTCTCGACAGTCTCTACCGTGTACTCGGTTATATCCGTGGGAAGCTCCCTGTACGCGATGGCGATTACGCGAAGGCCTTCGTCTCCGAACCGTCGCTTCCAAGCGTTCACCTCGTCGATCCTACGCTGATCGAGGGGTTGAACAGTAGAGCCTTCAAGTATGCGCGTGCAGACTGAGAGCGTCTCCTTGGGCGCCCCCTTCACGTAGGCAACGAGTTTTCCGTTCACTCGGTGAACGACGCTCATCCTCTTTCTCACGGAGTCGAAGGGAATCATTGCTACCCTAGGCTTCTCCGCGAGAATCCTCTCGATGTTCAGACCTAGCTTCAGGGCAGCGATGAGAAGCGAGCCGTCTGTAGGGTCACCTATGATGTCCCACTGCGCGGCTACGTCGGTAGGAGGCACCACTTTTGAGTTGTTGCAGAGCCCGGCTATCTCTAGGAGCTGGTGTAGATTCATGTACTCCTCCTGGGTTGGTTCTCTCTCGTCGACGGTGAATGTGCCTGTAGGCTCGTAGCCTTCGCCTGAGACTTTTACGAGCCTGCCGTTCAGCCAGATCTCTCGGACGGTCATCTCGCCCTTCGTGATAGTGCCTGTCTTATCGGTGCAGATGACGGTGGCTCCGCCGAGCGTCTCCACGGCGGAGAGCCGTTTCACGAGGACGTTCCGCTTAGCCATCCTCATCACGCCCAGAGCCAGGGCCGTAGAGACGGTGACTTGGAGCCCCTCAGGGACGCAGGCGACCATCACGCCGATCATAAAGAGGAAGCCCGCCCAAAGGCTGAGACGGAGCCAGAAGTACCCGATGAGGAGGAAGGTCGCCCCCTAAGGCTGCGGCGACCGCGAAGTCGAGCCTCGCCGCGTAGGCGATCTCCTTCTGAAGCCGGCTTGGCGCCTCGTGGATAGCGCTGCTTATCCCGGCGATCTTGCCGAAGCGCGTCTGCATCCCAGTGCTGAAGACGACTGCCTTCCCGCAGCCCGACGTGACGGTCGTGCCCATATACGCGATGTTCGTAAGGTCCAGCCAAGAGTTCGAATGGTTGACTAAGGGCTCCGTGGTCTTCGGTTGAGGCTCAGACTCACCGGTTAACGCAGCGTTGTTCGTCGCGAGGCCCGAAGCCTCGATAAGGCGGCAGTCAGCGGGTACCTTGTCGCCTTCCTCCAGGACGAGGAGGTCTCCGGGGACGAGCTGCTCAGCTGGAATCCGCTTCAGCTCGCCGTCTCTGATGACCTTCGCCTGGAAGGGGAGCAGCCTCTTCAGAGCCCTGAGAGCCTGCTCGGCCCTGCGCTCCTGGACGAAGCTGAAGGTGGCGTTCACGACGACCACGACTACGATGGCAAGGCTAAGCTCCCCCATGCCGATGACGGCGGCTAGGACGGCAGCTACTAGAAGCAAGAGGCTGAAGAGGTCCTTGAACTGCGAGAGGAACCGCTGGACGCCTACAGCGGTGCCGGCCTCAGAGAGCCTGTTCAGGCCGTACGAGCGCAGTCGCTTCGCGGCTTCCTGCTCCGTGAGTCCTTGAGGCCCCGTCTGTAGCTGCTCAAAGACCTGTTCGCGTAGAAGAGCATGGACTTCCATGGGATATCAGCCTCCAACGGACCGTGGGAAACTAGATTCGACGACGCTGTTTCCCAGGGTCTCGCCGCGAAGAGGCTGGACGCGGTGTTAGGCCCATTCCGGCAACCTTGGACGTCGAAGGCGTTTCAAGACGAAGCTGGGCGCTCGCGCATACAGCAGGGTCTTTCGTCCAAGCCGTATTCTTCAGGCCCTGATGCAGCCTTAAGAAGAGAGAAGCTAGGATGAGAAAGGGTAGATTCCGGGTTAGCGCAGCGCGGAGGCTCTCTGCCCCTGAAGCGGAGACATCAAGCAGGATGGAGGCAAGGTTGACCATTCGTAGGCCCCTTCTAGTCGCCACGCCACTCGGCTACACCGAACCTCTTCGTGCATAGATGACACAGATAGGTCTTT
>JAWCPE010000086.1:0-8427 GCA_038870415.1 Bathyarchaeia archaeon | reverse complement strand
AGTCGTCCCCGGCGGGCTTGAAGCCTGCCCGCCACGGCTCGTTCGGAGAGGCCCCCTCAAGCCTCCGCGTGCCCCAGCTCCTCCTAGGCCTGGGGAGGGGCCTATTCAACCCTGAACGGTGGAGGATGCGGTGGACGGCGCTAAGCCCAAGCCTGACGCCTCTACGCTTCAGGAAGCCCTCACCCTGCATGGACCCCAGCGGTACCTCCCCCGAAGCTTCAGGACGGGGTCCACGACCTCCTCAGCGGCTCTGTGAACTCCAGCAATCCTTTAAGCGGAGAGTGAGTCTGGCTCAGGTGTTGGTTCCGATGTCTCTGGACGTGGTAAGCCTAGGAGAGCCGATGAGCGAGCTCTGCGCTACGAGCACCGGGCACCTGAGGGAGGTGGCCGGGTTTAAGCTCGGCTGGGGAGGGGATACGTCCAACTTCGCCGTCGCCGTGGCTCGCCTCGGTCGAAAGGTCGGCTACATGTGCAGGCTGGGAGATGACGAGTTTGGGAAGTCGTTCCTCGAACTCTGGGCTAGGGAGGGCGTAGATGCCTCCCGCGTCATCGTCGAGAAGGGGGCTTTCACGGGGGTCTACTTCATCTCCCTCATCGATGGCGGCGAGCACGACTTCACCTATTACCGGAAAGACTCCGCGGCGAGCAGGTTCTCGCCTGAGGACATAGATGAAGCCTATGTGAAGCAGGCTAAAGTCTTCCATTCAAGCGGCATCTCGCTGGCCATCAGCCAATCGCTCCGAGAGGCAGTCTTCGAGGCGGCGAAGCTCGTCAAGGACGCGGGCGGCCTCTTCAGCTTCGACCCCAACGTGCGGCTCAGGCTTTGGCCCGTGAATACAGCTCGGGCTATCGTCAGCTACGCCTGTACTCAGGCCAATATCGTCATCACGAGCATCGAGGATATGAAGCTCCTCTACGGGTACGAAGAACCCGAGAAGGCAGCTTCAGCGCTCCACTCGATGGGACCTGAAAAGGTCGTCGTAAAGCTCGGAGCTGAAGGCTGCCTAGTCTCCGCGGATGGAGAGAGCTTCCGCTCCCCCGGCTTCAAAGTGAAGGTCGTAGATACCACGGGCGCTGGAGACGCGTTCGACGGAGCCTTCATCATGGGCATGCTGGAGGGCTGGGACTACAGGCGTATCGCAAGGTTCTCGAACGCCGTGGGCGCCTTGACCGCGATGGATAGGGGCGCAGTCGCCCCTATCCCTACGAGGCGGCAGGTTGAGAAGTTCCTCAGGTCGCAGGGCGTCCGTCTATGAAGCCTAGACCCTAGCGTACTTCTTTATCGTCTCGACTAACGGGGCGCCCCTCCGCAGGTCTTCCGCTTCTTTCCTCTCGACCTCGTCATACTCGTTCGCTCTCTTGAGCGCCTCCTGAGCGGAAGCCCGAGGAAGCACCACTACGCCGTCGTCGTCGGCGACGATGATGTCGCCTGGATTGACGGTGACGCCGCCGCAGACGATCGGTACATTCACAGCCTCGATGTCCGTGCGGCCCAACGAGGTCGTAGGGATGACGCTCCGGCTGAAGACTTGGAAGCCCATCTCTCGGAGCTCCCTCACATCGCGGACGCCGCCGTCTAGGATAGCGCCAGCCATGCCTCTTGCCTTTGCGGCGGTAGCCATCAGGCCGCCGAGCAGCCCCACATCCCTGAGGTCTAGGTCGCCCGAGACGACGAACACGTCACCCGGCTTCGCCTTATCGATGAGCTCAAGGCAGAGGTTGAAGGACGTGGTCTTGGCCGCTTTCTTATGCTTCACGGTGACCGCGGGGCCGACGATCTTCACTCCGGGAATGATCGGTCTCAGCTCGTGAGACATGAAACCCGGCTTGCCCATGCGGTCAAGGGCATCCGACAGCGACGCCGTAGGCGTCATCCTCAACCCTATCAGTAGCTCCGCGAGGTCCTCGCTCTTACGGGACAGGTAAGCCACTCTCCAAGCTGTGGGCTCAATAGAGCCTTACTCCGTAAATAAGATTTGTCGTCGAACTGGGCGCTGCTGTAACCTTAAGTTGTGACTTACGCTCACCTTTAACCTCCTCCAGAGGCGTCTCCAAGAATTAGCTAGACTCTAGTTGAGCCGTACGTTCCCCCATGTGTAGGGGTGTGATTTGGAGAGAGGCGGGGCCATCCTCAGGATATCGCAGTGCGCCTGTGCGTTGAAGACGCTCAAGGTGTCCCTGCGGCTTGGCGGTCTATCGTTCCAAGCCGAGGAGGCGGGCTAGGTTACGGCTGAGGATGACTCCTTATCCATGTCGCTGACCTCGACGGCTTTCCACGCCTCCTTGTCTACCGCTGGATACCCGTGGCCCAGCAGAACAGCGCCGACGCCGAGGCGCTTGTCGAGGTACTCGTTCCCCGTCAACATCATACAGCCTAGGTCCCTCGCCCTCTCACAAACGTACAAAGGATAACCCAAAACAGAGTTGAAGGCCCCGGCCCGTGAGTAGCGGAGTTTCACCCAACTCCCGCAGGAGACGATCTCAGGTAAAAGGAGCCGTTCCGTGGCCTAAGCCTTTTCTACGAGTGGAACATGCCGGTTCAGACCTGTTTTGTCTAGGACTGAGGTGGTGGTTGAGGCTGGCGGGGCGGGCTTAGGGGCCTCCTTGACGGCGGCCGTCTCGCTGTTGAGCGAGAAGGCGGCCGGGACGCTCGGCTTATCTTTTGCAGCGTCCTTCCTACACGCGGTTGTGGTAGGCCTCTATGTCGTCGTCTTCGCCGGAGTCGCGTACCTTCTTCTGAAGGACAGGCTGAAGCCTAAGAGCCCTCTCTTGAGGCTGTGGCTTAACACCTTCGTCTTCTGCGTCGCTCTGATACTTCTAGACTCTCAGATGAGATGGTTCTCCTCGGAGATCAGCAGGGTCATCCAGTCGTCGCTCCTCGGAGGCCAGGTCTACGCGTTCCTGCAGACAACGGTCGGCGCACAACTGTACTTCCTGGCACCTGTAACCGGAGCGGTGCTGGTCTCAGTCCTCGTACTCCTCAGCGAGGGCCGCGAGAGCCGGTACCCGGCTCTCCGTAGGGTGGCGGAGGCCTTCTCCTGAACACTCTCATAGGCGTCGCCAGACGGACCCCCCAGGTTGATCCTCAACTTGGATACCTAACGAGCTGAGTTTATCCCTTATTCGGTCGGCGAGCTTCCAGTCGGACCTCCTACGAGCCTCGTCCCTTGCTTCCATGAGCAAGTCCACGAGTTCGCCCACCAACCTTTCTTCTGCAGCCTTCGGCTCAAGCCTCTCTCTTTCCAGTATTCCCAGCATGGACCCGAGCCTTCGGAACGTCTCTCCCGCTTCGCGAAGCACGTTGGAACCCAACTGTTTACGCTCAGCGAGCAGCCTGTTCACGCCGCGTGAAAGCTCGAAGAGGGCGGCGATAGCTTTGGGCGTGTTGAAATCCTCGTCCATCGCATCTTCGAAGGCCTTCTTTCCATCTTGGAGTAAAGTTGTAAGCTGCTCGTCGTCTGCGCCGGAGGTCATCTCTCCTGCGGTCTTGGCGGCATCCTCTAAGCTACGTATGGTCGTGTAGAGCCTCTCGAGGCTTGCTTGGGCCTCCGCGACTCTTCGCTCTGAGTAGTCTATCTCGCTCCTGTAATGGGCGGAGGCTATGAAGAGCCTCAGCGCCTCCGGGGAGTGAGTCTTCAACGCATCCTTGACGCTGATGTAGTTGCCGAGTGACTTAGCCATCTTCTGGCCGTTGATCGTCAAGGGCCCTGTGTGGAGCCAGTACTTCACGAAGGGCCTTCGCCCAGTTAGGGCCTCAGACTGCGCGATCTCATTCTCGTGGTGAGGAAAGACTAGGTCTTGGCCTCCGCCGTGAATGTCCAAGCGCGGGCCGAGGTACTTCATCGACATCACGGAGCATTCGATATGCCATCCGGGGAAGCCGTATCCCCAGGGGCTCTTCCACCTCAGCGGGTTCCCTCTCCGCGCCTTCTTCCAGAGCGCGAAGTCCTCAGGGGCTCTTTTCTTACGGCTGACCTCAAACCTGGAGCCTGCCAGCATCTGCTCCCGGTTGAACCTGGAGAGCTTCCCATACCGTCTGAGCTTTGAGACGTCGAAGAAGACGTCGCCCCCCACCTCGTAAGCGTAGCCCTTCGCTATGAGACGTTCGATCGCCTCGACCATCTCGATGAGATGGCCGGTAGCCCGAGGCGAGATGTCCGGTCGACGAACCCCGAGGAGGTCCATGTCGTGGAAGTACTCCCTCATGCAGGTCTCTACGAGGGCCATGGGCTGCATCCCCTTCTCCCTGGCGCCCTTCACGACCTTGTCCTCCGCCGTCTCCTCCGTAAGGTGCCCTACGTCAGTTATGTTCTGGACGTAGAAGACCTTGAAGCCCCTATGCTCCAGCCAGCGGATGATGATGTCGAAGGCCACGTACGTCCTCGCATGGCCGAGATGGGTACGATCCCAGACGGTAGGGCCGCAGACGTACATGTTGACGCGTCCCTCGGCTAGCGGCTCGAAGGGCTCCAGCTTCCGTGTCAGCGTGTTGTAGACTTTCAGGGCCATACTCGAGTAACCCCGGAGGCGACAGGATACCTACACTTAACCTCCCGCGCTGCTGGTCCAAAAGCCTTTCTCAAAGCATCTTTCAGCTCCCTTTTTTCCCGAAACCCGTTCACCCCGCTCCGCTCCGGGGTGTACGAGGAAGCTTGACGAGGGGATGCGGAGGGCGTAAGCAGCTTCGAGGAGCCGCAAAAAGCACCGGCGCCGTACGGGCTTTAGACTCTCCTGACTTCGACGCCTCGCTGCTCTAGCTCGGCTACGATCCAGCGTCTCGCCGGGCCTGGAGTACCCTTCCAGTCGACCAGAGCGACGTGAACGCCGCCCATCGTCCTTCGGAGACATTGCTCCAACAAGTCAGGGGTCAGTGCCAGCAGTGCATGCTTGGGGATGATATGCCCTAGGGCTAGGCGTCCCTCCAAGCCGGCCTCGGTGAACTTCGGGTTATAATGCGGGCCGCCTACGCCGAGAGCTGGCGTGTAGTTATCTTGGCTGACCGCCGCGTCCATAACTGCGTTTGCAGCCGCCTCGCCTGCCTTAGGGTTAGACCACGCGGCTTGGCTGCTGCCTATCTCTATGAACAGGGCCGGCTTGTCGAGTGAAGGCCCGTGATGCGTCGCTTCGTAAGAGACCAGATGGTTCAGCCGCAGGCGCACGTTATCTAGGCTCAGCCTTCTCAGAGCGTCCTTCATAGGACCGGGAGCCGCTACGGACACCTTCCACGCGACGCCTCCATGCTCAGCCTCCGCGATGTTCCCCGGAGCGTGCACTGTCAGCGATGAGAGGCGACTTTGACTCTCATGCCTCGACACGAAAATGAAGAGACCTACATCGTCGAGAACGGAGCTGGGGTCGAAGGAGACGAGCTCGCTTCCAGTAATGAGCAGACGGATGTTGCTTGAGGGGTCACGGCTTCGCAGCAGAGTGCCGCCCTCCAAGCTTCCCGTCTTCCAGAAACCATGATGCCGGATGAGAAAGTCGGCTATGTTCTTGCTCGCCGGGTCGACTGTCGATGCTACTATCAGGACGGGTGGCTTAGCGCCAGCTTCTTGTGGCAAGTCCATCCGCGCTTCTACAGTATCATAGAGAGAACCGCCTTCTGCACGTGAAGCCTGTTCTCAGCCTGGTCCACGACGACGGACCGTGGGCCGTCCAAGACCTCGGCTGCGACCTCCTCACCTCTGTGCGCGGGGAGACAGTGCATGAAGAACGCGTCGGGCTTAGCGTGAGAGAAGAGCTTCGACGTCACCTGGTATCTCGGAAGGAACGCGGCTAGTCGCTTCTCACGTTCCGCCTCGGCGCCCATCGAGACGAAGGTGTCCGTGTAGATTACGTCCGCGTCGCGAGCTGCCTCCGACGGTTCCTCGACGACCTCTATGGTAGCTCCCGACGTTCTGGCGTTCTTCAAAGCCAACTCGATTATGGCCTCGTTAGGCCTGTACGCTGGAGGGGAAGCCACAGCGATATCTGTCCCCGCCTTTGAACAGGCAATAAGTAGGGAGTTGCACACGTTATTTCCGTCACCGATATACGCGACCTTCACCCCTTTCAACCTGCCTTTCCGTTCGAGGATGGTCTGAAGGTCCGCTAACGCTTGACACGGGTGGAACAGGTCGCTGAGCCCGTTGATGACGGGTATATCCGCGTTTCCAGCGAGCTCCTCGAGGTCAGAGTGACGGTAGACCCGCGCGACAACCCCATCTGCGTACCGTGAGAGCATCCTCGCAGTGTCTCCGATCGTTTCTCCTCGTCCAAGTTGAAGGTCGTCCCATCTGAGGTAGATCGCGTGTCCGCCGAGCTGCAGCATTGCGACCTCAAACGAGAGCCTCGTCCTCGTCGACGGCTTCTGGAAGACCATCGCCAAGTTCTTTCCCCTCAAGGCGTCTGGTCTGAAACGCGGCCCCCTTTTCATCTCCCCCGCGGTTCGAAGCAACCTCGCGATCTCGTCAGATGCATAGTCCTGAAGGGTTAGAAGGTCCCGGCCCCTCAGGCTCGTATAGGTCGACTCCTCCACTCGAAACCCTCCGCAGAGGAGGAAACGCACCTCTTAAAGCCTTCGCAACCCATGGGCCGTGTGATCTATCCCCTCTGAGGAGCCAAAGGCTTATCTCCTCGTCTCCGTTTCTCTGGGACGACCGGTTATGAGCGAAGAGAAGAAGATCGCGCATCCGATATGGATTGTCAGGGACTACCTCAGATGCAGCGGCTGTCGCAGGTGCGAGATCGCCTGCTCCCTCAGCCATGAGGGCAGGATATGGCCTGAAGCTTCAAGGGTCCGGGTCTTCATGCTCATACCGGGCGTGGAGGTCCCCCATCTCTGCGCTCAATGCCAGGGCTACCCCTGCGTGGAGGCCTGCCCCGTAAAGGCGCTCTCGGTGGACTACGCGAACACAGGGGCGGTCCTCGTAGATGAGGTGAAGTGCACTAGCTGCGGCCTATGCATCGACGCCTGCCCAGGGAAGATACCGCATCTACACCCGCAGACGAAGGTCGCGTTGATCTGCGACCTCTGCCACGGTGACCCCGAATGCGCGAAGGTATGCACGGAGGCCAAGTTCAACGCTTTGTACGCGGTGAAGGAGGGGCCTAGCGTGTCACGTAGGCTCTTTGCGCAGCTGCCTGAGGAGGTAACGAGGGACCTCGCGGTTAACCTCTACGCGGAGAAAGGAGAGGAGCTGGTCTAGATGCCTAGAGGATACGCTGGAAAGTTCCTCGACGTAGACCTCTCGAAGGAAACCGTTAAGGACACCGTCCTCCCGGAGAGCGTGCTTAGGAACTACATCGGGGGCAGGGGCCTCGCGGCGAGGATACTATGGGATAGGCTCGGCGACCGCTGGGAGACCGTCGACCCCCTCGGGCCGGAGAACATCTTCCTAGCCCTTCTAGGCCCGCTTACAGCCCTTCACCCTGGCGCTAGGGTCTGCTGCACGGGCAAGTCGCCTCAGAGCAACGGTATCATCGGCTCTACATGCAGCGGCGAGTTCGCCTCGGAGCTGAAATGCGCAGGGTACGACGGCGTCATCGTCACCGGCAAGGCGAGCAGCCCGGTCTATATACTCGTCACCGACAACAAGGGCGAGGTCCGAGATGCAAGCCGCGTCTGGGGTAAGGATGGGCATCAGACGGTTCTCGAGTTGACGAAGGAGGTCAGGGCTGAGATGGAGGCCCGACAGGGGAGACTAGGGCTTCAAAGGGACCCTGGAATGATCTACATAGGCCCCGCAGGCGAGAGCCGCGTCAGGACCGCAGCGGTGATGCAGAAGTGGGCTCACGGCGCGGGTTACGGCGGCTACGGCGCCGTGATGGGCTCTAAGAACCTGAAGGCGGTCGTGGCGAAGGGCTCCGGCCCTCTGCCTGATGTGGCGAAGCCACAGGTGTTCAAGGCTGTCTACCAGGAGATTAACAGGCCTGAAAACGTGGGCTGGGGCGACAGCATGAAGCGTTGGGGCACAGGCTACGGCGGCTACGAGGTCGGCGCCGCGAGCAGCTCAGAGCCCGTCAGGAACTGGCAGGAGGAGTGGCATGACGAGAAGCAGTTCGGCGGGAACCGGTTCGACGCAAAGTACTGGGTGAAACGCCACTGGAGCGACTTCCACTGCGCCGGCGCCTGCCTGAAGCTCGCGGTCGTCAAGACCGGGCCGTACAAAGGCGCTATCGCCGACAACCCTGATTACGAGATGGAAGCCTACGAGGGGCCGAACCTAGGCATCTACGACCCCGGCGCCTGCATCTACATGGTCTCCGTGATCGACAAGCTGGGCTACTCAGGCATCAACGGCGGGAACACCCTTGCCTTCGCCGCGGAGCTCTATCAACGTGGAATCCTAACGAGGGACGACCTAGGCTTCGAACTCAACTGGGGAGACGTGAAGGCGTTCGAAGCCCTCGCCTGGAAGATCGTGAGAAGAGAAGGCATCGGCGACG
>JAWCPE010000085.1:0-8478 GCA_038870415.1 Bathyarchaeia archaeon | reverse complement strand
TGCGCCCAAGGGGCCGAAGTTTATGAAGCCGGCTGTGCCGCCGTAGATCTCGTACGACGGCCAGAAGAAGCCCCTCCTCTTCGCTAACTCGATGATCCTCTCGTACTTGTCCTGCTTTGCCATCCTCGTCTCAACGCCGCCGGTTCGTATGGCCAAGGTGTTTCTTAAGCCTAACCAAGCCCAGCCGCTCGGATGGTCAAGATGCCTGGAACAGGTGCTCAGCGTAGGCGAAGAGTTCCTTGAAGAAACGAGCTGGGAGAGGTCTGCCTTGTCCTAGCCCGGGGCAGTCCTCCCTCGTCACGGTGAACTCGTAACCTCCCCTTCTAGAGCGTTTCAGTTCGAAGGGATAGAACCTGCAGACCAAGGGGCGAGCTTCATATACGGCACACTCGGTACCTCGGAGGAAGATGCATTTCCCGCCCATCTTCTTCATCGAGAACCGGTACGGTAAGCCTACGGCAGCGTTCGGGAACGCGAAAGTCTCCGGCGTGATTCCCTTCGCCCTAGCTATAAGTTCGACCTCAGCTCGGAGGAGGACGATCCTCCGCTCTCTAGCTTCGGTGTCGGTGCAGCAACGCGAGCATCTCTGACATTCGAACCTGAGCCCTGAAGGGTACGATACCGCGGTCTCGATCTCATCTTTGGACAAGTACTTCCAGTTCTCCGGAGCCAATGCGGAGTTCCGTCTTCGGACGGTCTCCGCAAGTCTTGCGTGGGCATTCAGCGAGCCTTGACGGCCTTGACGATGGGCGGCCTTGCTTTCCTAAGGACCCTGTAGCCGCAGTTCATGCACTTGACCTCGGGACTCGAAGTGATCTGTTCGTACGTCATAGTCGCGCCACATCGGAGACAGAGGTACTTTACGCCGCCAGCGCCTTCAACCTCACCCGACATGAGGGCCCCCCTTAAGCCTCAGTCTCCCGCAGATTGGGAAGAGACCGGTTGCCTGTAGCCCAGACACGTGTAGAGGCGCTCACGTAACACCCGCAATGAGAGGGGGCGGTGTGACAGGTATCCTTCAATGCGAACCGTAGGTTACCTTGCTCTCTTCGATATAAACCCAGAGGGTGTCTTCGCCTTTTCTCTGGTCTCTCCGCTCCGCAACCAGATGAGGTCTCTCTAGGAGGAAGCCCGTGCCCTCCTTACAGGTCCGCTAGTCTCCATCTGAGTCCGTGTTCAGCGCTCTGGGGATTCTGTTTATGGCGCGGTCAGCTAGGGAAGCCTGGGGGGTACCTGGGAGGGCCTAGGAGGGGGGCTTGCCAGTCTCCTATCTCCGTTAAGGCGACTGGAGCGCCTTTCTTCTCTACGTGAGATTTGAAGCCGGCTAGGAAGATCTGGGTCTTCTCGTAGATGTGCTCGTATGGCTCAGGCATCTCTCGTGTCGTGAACATCTGTTCCATCTTGAGCAGCATCGGAAGCCAGAGGAAGAGGTCTCTATCCCAGTTTGAGCCCTCCCACCATACGGACTGTTCGATGTAGCCTTTTCCGTAGACCTTAATCCAGGCGTTCGTGCCCGCCCCCTCGACCTGCTGAACGCAGCCGTAGAACCGCTTGCCTCCCTCGCGTCCTTCATGCTCCAAGATGACGACGCCATTCGGGCTCCTCCAGTCAGGCGTCTGGTACGAGACGCTCCTAACGCCGCCTCCTAGGCAGGCGTAGACGAAGTAGAGCCCATGTACGCCGTGAGTCGCATAGTCGGACATGGAATTGTCTGCCACGTAGCCTGCGATCGGCTCTATCGCCTTCACCTTGCTCCTGATGATCTGGACCTCCTTAACGTACTCGAAGGAGGAGCCGCACATCACTGGCGTATCATGCCTCTTGGCGAGGTCAAGCATCTCTCTTGCATCTCGGAGGTTGAAGGCGAAGGGGCGGTTGATGAAGATAGGTATCCCCGCCTCGATATATGGCCGCGAGAGCTGTTTGAAGACCGGGGCGGCGTCGAAATCTGAGAGGATCACCGCGTCAACCTTTCCCACCATCTCGTCGAAGTTTTCGACGACGAGGACGCCGAACCTCTTCCCGAAAGCCTCAGCGTCTGCGCGGTCAATATCCCAGACGTGGCTCAGCCTCATACCTGTCATCCTAACTCGGCCTTCAGCCGCGTTGATGATAGGCGCCCAGATGCTCATGTGGCTCCATGGGCCGCAGGTCAGTACGCCCACCTTGAGAAGCGTATCTTCACCCATCCGTCCGACCTCTGAGAATCCATCAGTAGCTGGCTGCATCAAGGTAATGAAGCTTAGCTCATCGCCTTTATGCGCTCTTGCCCTGCCTCTATGTTATCGACGCGTGAGCGCGCCTGTACCTGGCACTTTGGATGCCCCTCGTAAGGGGGCTGGACCCTTAAAGGCTCGTAGCTCTTCTTGAGGACACCAATACCGACCGACCTGCAGCCAACCGGGCAAAGGCGCAAAGCATGCGTAGAGGATACAGCCGCTCTTGAAGCTAGAGGCTCCGTTACCTAGCCGTCATGTTCGTAGGGAAAAAGCCGAGGAGAGCTCATCCTGCACCGCGCCTTAGGTAGCTCCGCGAAAAGGACAGGCTCCCCATCTAGGAGCCACTCGAGGCTGGCCGTGAGGTAAAGATTCGGGAGCGTCGACGGAAGGCTGTCCAACACGACCGCCTCCTCCCTCTTCAAGGATGTAGCTAACCCGTCTGAGACTGCACCCGGACGAGGAGACGCGCGCCCCCGTTACTGCTCTTGCTCTGGGAAGATAACGAATACCTAGTGGGGCAGAATCTGTTGCGCCGGTTCATAGTTGCCCAGTATGCCGCAACGCTCCTTTTAGCACTGAGACCTCGCTCACCGACTCTCCTTTACAAGCAAGCTCCGCTTCAAGGATGATCGTGCCACAGAGAGCCTTCTAGGCGAGGGAGTTGAGTGTAGCGGTGATGAACGCACCGGGGTCGCTGCTGATAATCCGTCACGAGACCCCGTAGCCTACGCACAGGGGCCCCATCACGAAGACCGAACTCCTCCTAGCTTGCCTTGTAGAAGCGATAGTATACTACGGTTTGACAAGTACCTTTATCGCTATGTCGGCTTGGAGAGCTGTCTCAAAGGCTTCCTTCGTCTGAGTCAAGTGGTACTCGTGCGTGACGAGGGGCTTGACAGTGACCTTACCCTTTGCCACTAAGTCTGCGGCCTCGTCGAAGAACTGGTCATCGCCTCCTGAACCGACGACCGTCAACTGCTTCCCCACGATAGATTCAGGGTCGATGAAAGCCCGGCGGCCATAGTGCGCGATGAGGTTCACTTTCCCTCCGCTGCGGACCAGCCTCAGCGCCTCGCGGGTTGTGACAGAGGCGCCCGCGCATTCGAAAGCAAGGTCTATGCTTCGTCCATCTGCAAGACCGCGGACCCTCCTCTCGACCGCGCCCCCTCGTGCATCGACGGTCTTGCCGCCGAGTCTCTCTGCGGCCTCAAGCCTGATGCGTGACTGTTCGACCACGATGGCCGTATGGACACCCTTGGCTAGGCATGCCTGTAGAACACAGAGCCCGATCGGACCTGCCCCGAGAATGAGGACTGTATCCTTAGGTCCTGGTTTCAGCTGCGAGACACCTGTGAGAGCGACCCTAAGCGGCTCTAAGAGGGCGGCCTCCTCGTACGTGATGGACGGAGGGATCTTCTTCGCGTTCCTATCGGCGTTCTCTATCTTCACGTACTCTGAGAAGGCCCCTGGGCTGCGCAGCCAGTTCAACCCTAATGTGACACGGTCCCCAACCTTGAGGCTTGAGACGCGGTCACCGACCTGGACTACGTCTCCGCCGTATTCATGCCCTGAGTTCAGAGGGTACCTGAATCGACGACCGTATTTACTTCCCAGATACCGGTGGAGATCAGAGCCGCAGATCCCACAGGCCCTGACCCGGACCAGAACATCGTCAGGACCTAGCTTCGGGAGCTCGATCTCCTCGACTCTCAAGTCTCGGGGTCCATAGATGAACGTAGTCAGCATTCCGCCAGTCACCATCGTTTCTCCAGCGTGGCAGTAGTAGAAAGACCTTGCTGTGTCGACACAGACTCAGGCTGACACGCCTGCACAGTGAAACTGATATCGGCCCGGTTTGGAGACCGTGCTGGTGAGGCTTAGGTACCCACATCGTTCGGCCCGCAGATGAGCGTTGATCACGTATCTGTCATCTGCTATGTGTTGATCATCCTGTCAGATTTGCCGCATATTGTCATGTTGGTGAGCAACCTTCCTCCTGCATCATATGTGTAGGTGGCCATTCTCCTCATGAAATGCCATACGGCGACCTACTCTATAAGCGAACTAAAACTAATATATGTCTAGACCTGTCAGATGATTCAATCTCATAGGTGGTGCTTGTTGCCATTTCCCAGTGGGCTGCTCTCCCCTGAGATAGGTCGGAGGTACGTGAAGAGGTTCATGGACATCGTCGTCCTAGCAATGTTGAAGCAGACGCCCATGCACGGGTACGACCTGATAGCCGCCATACATGACCGTTTCCACATACTCGTAGGGCCGGGTGCGCTCTACCCAGTGCTTCACTCCTTAGAGAAGGAAGGCCTGATAACAGGGCAACTGAGCGGAAGCAGGAGGAGGACGGTCTACAACCTCACCGACCGCGGGAGGGGCTTCCTAGAGAGGCAGCTCAGGGAACTCGTAAAAGTGCAAGACCTGTACTCGCGTATCCTTCAAGGCATGGCTATGGAGAGGCCCCAAATCGGCCTCCCACAGACCGAGGAGCCAAGGATCCGCGTTGTCGGCAGCTGAGAACACAGACCTAATGGTAGTCCACAGCGACGTGCGGTTGTTCATTCGAGTTCTCAACTTAAGGGGGTGATGGCAGCCAGTCTCCCCTCTAGATGGCCGAGAAGGGGTGCGGGGCGCGATGGGGTCCCCTATCCTTACGCCGAGCCCCTCAGCGTCCTTCAAGCTTGAGGCGCCGATGTCTATGTGCATCATGCTCTCAGTCGCGACCTTCGTCAGCTCCCCAGCATAAGAACCTGCTAGGACGAGAACGTATACGTGAGAAAACCCCAAACAAGGAGGGTAAAGATTCTAGGACACTACAGCCCGCTGCAAAGGCTCTGTTAGGCTTATGAGTAAAGAACCTGGTCTATAGGGAAAGGTTCTTTACTCATAAGCCCGTAATCGGTCAACTAGGCGGTGAAGGGGGGTAGGAAGCTTGCAGCTTGAGGAGCTGTTGACGTATCTATGGTTGAGCCTCTTGGACTTGCTCCCGAAGGTCGTTGGGGCCGTTATCATCCTCGCTATCGGATGGGTTGCAGGCCATCTCTTAGCGAGGGCTGTTGCAGGTGTTATCCGTAGGGGGAAGATCGAAGAAGCCTTCCGTAAAACCATATTCGGAAAGACTCTGGAACGGTCTGGCGTAACCCTGGCGACGTTCTTCAACCTCCTCGTAAGATGGCTTGTCTACCTAATGGCTCTATTAGGCGCTGTGGACATAATGGGAGTCAAGATCCTTGGAACGTTCATGAACGTCGTTGTCCAGTATCTTCCCAGCCTTATCGGGGGAACGTTGATCTTCGTAATCGGGCTTATAGCCGCTGACTTCGTCGGAGATGTTATCGCCGTGGTGAGCAAGGAGGCGAAGATTGAGTACGCTAACATCTTCGTTGCCGGCTTGAGACTGCTCCTGTACTTTGTCGTCGCCGTTGTCGCCTTGACGGTAATGAAGATAGACGTCTCCATACTCCACATCTTCGCTAACGCCCTCGCCTGGGGCTCAGCCGTCGGAGTCAGCGTTGGACTAGGGATCGCCCTCGGCTGGGGTTTCAAGGACACGATTGCAAGAAACGCCGAGAGGTGGATTAGGGCGACCAGAACCACCGCTGAGAGGGTTGAGGAGGCAACCGAGCTGGAAGCCCTGAGGGAGAGGGTGAAAGAGCTTGAAGCCAGCCTCGCCGAGCATAAGGCAAGGCTTGAGGCCTACGAGAAGCTACGGAAGGCTAGGGTCGAGGAGCTTACAGCCCCCGTCCCTGACCTCGACTCAAGGCTTGTCGAGATCGTTGGGGAAAGCGGCAGGGTCTCCTCGGAGTACGGCGGCTACGAGATCGAGGTGCTCGACACGGTCGCCTTCCCATGGAGCGATGTCGCGACAATCCTCTACAGCCAAGGGTTCGACGTGTGGCTCTCGAAGAAAGGCGACAAGCCCACGCTGCACGGTAAGCCACGCGAAGAGTGACGCCGGCGCGGTTTGGTCGTCCGAACTTCTCACGGTGGCATGAGGCCTAGCTGCAGGTAGAGCAATAGCACCGCGAGGGCCAGTGTAGGTATTGCCACAAGAGCCCCGACCTTGATCCATTGGATGAAAGTCACCATGCCCAGCTTCCTACGCTCGATCATGCCGATGGCTACGATGTTAGCCGTGCTCCCTATCAACGTGAGGTTGCCGAAGAACGTGCTCGCAAAGAGTAGCCCCCACCACAATGGGAACTCCTGAACCCCATACGCGGCGAGGTCTTTGACGATCGGCACCAGCGTTGCAACGGCAAGCACGTTGTCCATGAAGGCGCTTAGCAGGGCTGCAACTAGGATGAAGACTACCATGAGCGTCAGGCTGCCGCCGGGAATGTTAAGGAGGGCTTGGGCGATAACCCCTGTTACGCCGACGTAGGCTAGGGTTCCGACGGAGGCGAAGAGCATGACGAAGAAGAGGAGCGTCCACCAGTCAACCCGGCGCTCTACGAGTTCTCTCGCCTCCCTGAAATCGAGCAGGAGGGCTATGCCAGCAGCTACGACGGCAGTTCCAAGGAGCATCGAGTTTCGCTCAAGATGGAGCAGTTCCTCGACTTGGTGATGGAGCACTAGGCTGATGATGGTTCCTAGGAATAGGGCCCATGAGACCGTCAGACCCCTCCTCGACTCGTTTCTTGTCTCAGACTCCTCTTCTTCCGCCTCTTCAGGGGCTGACTTCATGCCCTCCTGCAACTTCCTGATATCTCCCCGGAAGTACTGCAGGGATATGGGCACGGCGGCGGCAAGGGCGAGCATAGATATGGGGGTGGCCCATCGCAGGAAGTCCCTGAAAGTTAGCCCAGCCCTCAACGCTATGATGACCCCGACAGGGTTCCCTACGACTGTTGCGCTGCTGCCGATATTGGTGGCGAAGACCAACATGATAATGAAGGGTACGGGGTTCACCTTATGCTTCCCCGTGAGATGCAGCATGGTTGCCGTCATGAAGAGGATAGACGTTACCTCGTCCACCAGCGCCGCGGATAACGCGGCCATCACCATCATAACGAGAGTAACCCGGTAAGCATCGTTTCCAACCCTAACCACCACGGCATCAACCAGGTATTCAAAGAAATGCCGCTCCTCCAAGAAGCCTATGACTATCATCATCCCCACCAGGAATAGGATGATGTCTAAGCCTGCAAACTCGATCAAATGGGCGATGTCGAGTAGACCTAGCCCTAAGAGAGCTGCAAGGCCTAGGAACGCGAAGGCAAGCCTGAACCCCCAGAAGAAGAGCGTTCCGAGAATCATGGAGGAGAAGACGGTTAAAGAGGCTACCTGGTCGTTTCTTAACCCTAGCAGGCTTGAGACCGCGACGGCAACGGCCACAGATGCGACGAACCCGGCGACCTTCGCTCTCACCCGACTCTACCGCCCTGCGTGCCTGCAAAACCGCCCATCCTTTTTAGGCTATCCCCTAGACTACCCTCAGCCTAATCGGCGAGAACATGTCCGCCCCGTCGCTTGGCAAGCATTCCTTCAGGCTTGCGTTCTCCATCTCATATAGGCATGAGTTCAACGGCTTCTGTAAAGCCCTTAAGGAAACGTAAACTCTTATCTGCTGATTTCGTCACAGGAAGGTTTCGCCGAGAAGAGGCCCTTGGTGGACGACTTGGCCGTAATGAGGGACGTCTTATATTTCGAGAGGCCGGGCTCTCAAAATACTCTCCCGGTGATCGAGGCCGTCAACGAGCGGCTCAGGTTTGGGGATATAAGAACGGTCGTGGTCCCAGTTACAACTGGCAAGACAGCTGAGCTGTTCTCCCGCGAGCTGAGAGGGGAGGCTGAGGTTGTGACCGTTTCTGAGGACGAGGCTGCAGCTGCGACAAAGCGTATCGCCTCCCCTGAGAGAGGCCTGCTAGGGAGCCTAACTCGAAGCCGTCTAGAGGAGGCCTCAAGGCTGGCTGACAAGAGGCTGCGACGAGAGGCTTTCGATATGACCTTCCTACCGTTCTCCGGGGAGACCTGGAATGCCGTAAGGGAAACGCTCTACGCCTTCGGCCAAGGAATGAAGGTTGCTATTGAGGTCTCAGTGGTAGCTGTAGAACTCATGAAGGTGAAGCCCTACAGCAGAGTCATAGCTGTAGGAGGCACCGAAGGAGGAACGGACACGGCGATAGTGGTCAGAACCTCCCCTCAGAACGAAGCCTTCGGGAAAGAAACAAAGAAGAGACTGGCCGTACAGGAGATAATAGCAATACCAATAGAGAAGTGGTAGCAAGAACAGAGGCGGTGAGGC
>JAWCPE010000084.1:0-8751 GCA_038870415.1 Bathyarchaeia archaeon | reverse complement strand
CCTTCGACTCCTTCTCCTCGACGGTTGTATACATCAGTGTCAGGTTACGTGAGAGGCCTCTCAATAAGAGACATCCTTACGGCCACTTCAAGGCGGAAACGCTGGCAAGGCTCTTAGTAACCGCAGTCTTGGCCGGGGGGCGGAGCTTGCTTGGGAAGCTCTGGGCAGCCTGATGACGCGGGCGGCTCCCGAAGCGATACCTGTCCTCGTAGCTATCATGCTGGTGTCGGCTCTCGTAAGCGAAGCCATGGCGAGGTACAAGCTCCGTGTTGGAAGCGAGGCGAAGAGCATCACCCTCTTGGCAGATGCCTACCGTTCTAGGGCGGATGCCTTCAGCTCGGGCTCCGTTCTCGCTGGCCTCCTGCTCACCAGCTCCGGCATATACTGGGGCGACGCTGCAGCTGGAATGGTTGTGGCCGGCATCATCCTCTTAACCGGCGTCAGGCTAGGCCGCGAGGCAGCCGATACCTTGATGGACAAGAGCCCAAGCGACGAGGTTCTCCCGAGGGTGGTTGAGGTGGCGAAGCCCACCCCATGGTTAAGGACTGCCGGGTAGCGCGCTACCGCGTGGTCGGAAGCCACATCTTCGTCGAGATGGAGGTTGATGTGGAAGGTGGACTTTCGATAGAGTCAGGCAGCCAAGTCGTGAAGGAGGTTGAGGAGAGAGTAAAAGCTGCAGTTCCAGGAGCTGGAGTCCACAGTCGTCTCCCTTAAACCGTTAAGCCTCGAGGCGAGGCATATGGGGTGCAAAGGCCTTGGTCGAGAGGGCAGGGCTTCGGTCGCGTTCACCGTTGGCGCCCCATTGAGCCTCCACGGAAGACTACGGGAAGAAGACGATAGCCATTCCGGCAATGGGCAGAAGTTTGGAGAACCTCATGGATAGGCACCTCGGTAGATGCCCTTCGTTCGCCGTTGTAGAGACCGATGGAGAGAAAGGAAAGAGTTAGGATCGTAGAGAACCCTCGCCGATCCCTTGAACGTGGAGCGGGTAGGGGTGGCGAGGCTGGTCGTGGAAGCTAGAGCAGATGTGGTCATAACGGACCATGTCGGGGAGGGCTCCGCCTCCCTACGGGAAGCCAAGGTGGAGATCGTGACTGGAATCCAGAACATGAAGGTTAGGGAGTCAGTCGAAAAGTACTTGAGGGGAGAATTGAAGGCATCGGGGTGAAAGTGTACTGGGATATGCCTGATCCACTGCTCTGGATAATCGGAAGCACCTCTCTCGTCAGCCTGCTCTCCCTAGTAGGGGTTGCCACCTTCGTCGTTAAGGGCAGGTTCCTTGACAGGGTTCTCCTCGCGCTTGTAGGCTTCTCCGCGGGCGCCTTGATGGGAGGGGCCTTCCTACACATGTTGCCCGAAGCTCTAGAGCATTCGGAGAGCGTAGGCATCTTCTCCTACCTGATCCTTGGGTTTGTGCTCTTCTTCCTGATGGAGAAGTTCCTCTACTGGCGGCACTGCCACAAAGGGAAATGTGACATCCATGCCTTCACGTACCTCAACTTGGTTGGCGACGGGATTCATAACTTCGTGGACGGGCTTGTCATCGCGGCGAGTTTCGTAACCGGCCTTCCGTTAGGGATCGTCACGACCCTCGCAGTCGCAGCCCATGAAGTCCCTCAGGAGCTTGGAGACTTCGGTGTCTTGGTCTTCGGGGGTTTCAGCAAGTCCAAGGCGTTGCTCTACAATTTCCTGTCTGCTCTAACCGCTATATTAGGAGCCCTCATAGGCTATCTCCTCTACCCCTACGTAGAAGGCCTCTCTGCTCTCATGCTGCCTTTCGCAGCTGGGGGCTTTATCTACATCTCCGGCTCAGACCTTATCCCGGAGCTCCACCGAGAGCCTGATGTGAAGAAGTCTGTCGTATCCTTCTCTTTCTTTTTGGTAGGGCTTCTCTTCATGTGGGCTGGACTATTTTTCGAACATTGACGGATAGGAAGACAGTCGCTTGATTAGGTATGCGCAGCAGGAATGTGAATGGTATCTTCCTTCTGGTAGCTTAGTTATGGATGTCGTAGTAACCCTGCTCGCGGGGTTTGCCAAAGGCCTGGGCGCCCCGCCGGTTTCGTTCACCAAGAACGTTTCGGACAAGGTTTTGGACGGCATGTTAAGCTCTCAGCGGCCGTGATGCTAGCGGCTACAGCCTTCGGCCTCCTAGTTCTGGCTCTGGACCTGGGAGGCGTTCGGACACCTACGCTCGGCGTCGTCGCTACCTCGGCTCTCTTCTTACTACTAGACCGCTACATCCCCAGCTTCATCTCGAGGAGGGGACGGTCACCCTCTTCCTGAAACTAGTTGCCCATTCTAGCCATCATCCACAGCCTCCTTGAAGGTTTGGCGGAGAGTTCTCTGCGGTGGTCTTGGCGATTGGCTGTGGCACTACTCCTCATGAGGGAGGGCTACAGCTGACGAAGAGCGTTGCTCTACGCCGTCCTCTCCGGGATGGTGGCGCCCATCACAGGTTTCTTAGGCGTCTTGCTCGTCTGAACTGATTTCCCATGAAGGTGGGCGTCTGCTGCTACTCAATAATTCGTTTCACTTTCATCTATTAGGGTTGTTTTGCACCCGGCGTCCTCCACTTCCATCCTTCAGGTATGAGGAGCGTGCCGCGTGCTAGTGGCAGGGCAACTGTTGGACAAGCCTTAGATGGTTGAAAAAGCTTATATTGAGAAATTGATATTTATCTTGTCAATACCTAAGGAGAGGAGATGTCTATGGGGAAGAAGGGTAAGGAGATAGTTCGCGTGGATTTGAAGGATCTCTTACAGGACCTAAACAGGGCCTATGCAGACGAGTGGATCGCCTACTACTATTACAAGTGGGCTGCCGATGTAGCCTGTGGGGTAAACTCTCCCGCCGTCGCTGCCCAGCTGGACAAGACTGCTGACGAGGAAGAGGAGCACGCCGATGAGCTCTCAGAGAGGATCATAGAGCTGGGCGGTGAACCTGAAAGGGACTTTGAAGACCTGCAGAAGGTAGCAAACTGCCCGAAGGTCACGTTTCCCAGCGAGCCCAGCGACTTGACAGGCATCCTTAAGGCAGCGATAGAAGCAGAGGGCTGCGCGATAGAGGTCTACGACAAACTGATCAAGAAGCTCGCCCACTGCTACGCGACGGATATAAAGACCTTCCACCTAATAGAGCACATACTCTCGGAAGAGGTAGCCCACGAGGAAGCCTTCGAGAACCTCCTCTGAAAGCTTCTCCACTCTTCTCTTTTTCGACTCTTTACGTAGCAGGTTTTTTCCGTAGGACTCGTACCCTCGTGCGGATACTACGCTGCTCTGTCTTCCCGGGAACCCGTGCCCTCCCAATATCGGGGCACAGATTAGCATACGCGAAAGCTTCTGAGCTGGCAACGATGGTCGTCTGAGGGGCTGACTGACGCGCAGCGGTTGCTCGGGTCTCGCTACTATATGACCTCAGCTCCTCTGCCTGAAAGCCTGTACCTCCCCTCTGCCTCTTCGACGAATCCCGCATTCTGAAATTCTCTAAGCCCGCTCCTAACCCTTGGCAGCGACTGGTTAACTCGACGAGCGACCTCCTCGGGGCTTAACGGCCTGTCCTTGAGAGCCCTCAGAGCAGTCATCCCGGAGGATGTAGGTCTACCGTCTCCGGACACGCAGGGTATAGGCTTTCGCCTCCAAGGTCTCGTCTCTAGAGCTTCTTGAAGGAGAGGTACCAGTCTTTGGTGTCGCAGCCTTCTTTCATCCTCTGCTCTGCTGCTTCCACGCTGGTCGGGAAAGGCACTATCACGGGGTCGCCTGGTTTCCAGTTGGCCGGCGTAGCCACCTTATTCTTATCCGCAGTCTGCAGCGCATCGATAAGCCTCAGCATCTCCTTCATGTTGCGGCCCGTGGTGAGCGGGTAATAGATCATAGCTCTGATCTTGCTTTCGGAGTCGATGATGAAGACGCATCTGACGGCTTCCGTCTTGCTCTGGGTGGATCTTGTCGAAGCCATCCTCGATGAACTGTCCATATTTGGATATATGGGTGTCAGAAAGGTGAATGAGACGGAACACCAACTCGCTCGTAAGACGCCAGCAGGTGTCTAAACTGAGTGGAAGTACTATTTAATGCCCTAGGGGAGCTGGGCTAGAGTAGGTCGCACCAGACCACTTCGGAGCGTCAAGTGCTCGATACATGCTGTCAAGGAAGACGGAGGAAGCCGCTACGCCTCTTCGTACATGAGGCAAGCCGACAACCGACTACCGAAGAAGCCGCGCAGCAATTCCTCCAAGGAACAGGGCGAGCGCTACGTCGACGGCCGTGATGGCTAAGGCGCTCCTCCATCCATACTCACGTATTAAGGCGGCGATCGTTGCGATGCAGGGAATGTAGATCATCGTGACCAAGGAGAAGACTACCATCTGGACAGGTGTTAGGATTGCGGCGAAGTCAGCCGTTCCAGCGAGCTCCGCGAGCAGGATCAGCGTCAGCTCCTTACGGAGGACCCCGAAGACTAAAGGTATCCCTGCGACCGCGGGTAGACCGAGCCAGCCCGCGACGACGGGGCTCATAGCCTCGCCCACAAGCCCGGTTAGGCCTAGACCTCCTACAGCGGCAAGGACAACGCTGCCCGCGATGATTAGGGGAAACGCGATGTAGACGAACTCCCTCGTTCTGAACCAGGTCTTCTTCAGCACGATCTTGGCCGACGGTGCCCTGTACGGTGGCATCTCCATGATAAGTCCGACCGGTTCCCCAGGTAGGGTTTTGAAGGCTATCCTACCCAAGGCGAAGACGAGGACTAGGTCGAAGGCGTAAAGCCCTAAGGCGGCGTGAAAACCGACGTATCTACCGACCAGCCCGAGGATGATAACGGTTCTCGCGGCGCACGGTATCAAGACCGTGACGAAGCCGGCTAGAAGCCGTTCACGATGAGTCTCCATGATCCTGCAGCCGATACACGCGGGCACGTTGCAGCCGTAGCCTAGGAGCAGGGGTATGAAGGCCTTGCCGTGCAGCCCCATCTTATGCATGAGGTTGTCCATGAGGAAGGCTGCTCTCGGGAGATAGCCGCTGTCCTCAAGGAGGGCCAGGATGATGTAGAAGGGGACGACGTACGGTAAGGCTATCGTTACACCCGCGGCTATGCCTGAGAGAACCCCTCCTCGGATGATCTCAACAAGCCAGGAAGGCGCTACGTGGGCTAGGAGGTCTACAACCGCCGGTATGAGCAGTTCGTCGAAGAACCCTTCGAGGAGATGGATGAGGAAACCGCCCGCGATGAATACGGCTAGGAAAGTGGCGGCTGTGACCCCGGCGAGAAGAGGGTAGCCCATAACCTTGTGCGCCGTTAAGGCGGCCAGCTTCTCTTCCAAGGTGAGCTTGGGCCGTGCCACGAACTGCTGGGTTTCCCGTGCGATGTGATTTGCGACGCCATACCTCTCGGACGCGAAGATTACCGTTGAGGGTTCGCCGTGGAGCTGCTCAAGTTCCCCCGCAAGCCGTTCCGCGAGCCCAATGACGTCATTTGCTCGTTCAGAGGCCTGAGCTTGCTTCATCACCTCTGGGTCTCTTTCCAAAAGCTTCACGGCGAGCCATCTCGCGGCATACCGAGCCGTTAACTGAGGTAATCTGTCCTGAATAACTGCCTGAAGCCTGTCGAGACGTTCCTCAACCTCCTTGCCATAAGTTACTTTCAGAGGCTGCAGCTGCTTCCCTTCCGCGACTCGCACCACGGTCGATAATAGCTCCTTTACGCCAGATCCGCTTACGGCGACCGTTGGGACGACGGGTATCCCAAGGATTCTTGACAGCTTCTCCGCATCGATCCTTATACCCCTCTTCGCCGCGAAGTCGACTTGGTTTAGAGCCATGACCACGGGGGCTTCCAGCTCTAGGAGCTGTACCGTAAAGTAGAGGTTGCGTTCTAGGGCTGAGGCGTCGACGACATCTATGACTACGTCAGGTCTCTCTGTGGCTATGTACTCGCGGGCAACGATCTCCTCTATGGAGTAGGTGGAGAGGGAGTAGGTGCCTGGCAGGTCCAGCACTTTTATGGTGTAGCCTTCGAAGTGGAGGGTTCCCTCCGCGCGTTCCACTGTCTTCCCAGGCCAGTTCCCTACGATCTGGTTCAAACCGGTTAGCTGGTTGAATATCACCGATTTCCCAACGTTGGCGTTCCCGGCTAGAGCGACCGTGAGCTGGCGCTTCTTCTCCAAAGCGCTCTCACTCTATAGGTTTGACGAAGACCCTCAACGCTACGCCGCGTCCAAGGGCTAGGGAGACGCCTCGAACCGTTACCTCTAAGGGTCCGTGGAATGGCGCGGCCCTGACGATGGTGACCTCCGTGCCAGGGGTCAGCCCCATCTCGGCCAGCCGCTGGACAACCCCTCGCCCACCGAAGGTGAAGGCTACAACTCCCCTCCTCCCCTGCTCAAGCTCCGTTAGAGGGATGACATTCTCGATCCGTCCCTGCATGCTTCGAATATCCTCGTAGAACCTATCCAAGGAACGGTTGTCTAGACCGTGTCTGCGACTCCAGTGAAGCCTCCAGTCTCGGATGCTTCCCCCAAGCCATCCCTCAGCTCTGCCGCGATGCGCATGCCTCTCGTGAACGTACCGTTCTCGATGCCTCAACACCTCGGCGCGCCCCTTCTCCGTCAATTTGACGGCGTTTCCGTTGCGTTCAGCCAACCCCTGCTTAACGGCTACATCTAATGCTTCCTCGACCTCTGCGGCGGGACGATTCAACTCACCGCTTACATCGTTGAGCTCGGCTGTTTCACCTCTCGATTCTAGGGTTCCAATGACCTCTAAGAGGCAGGGAAGGAGTTCCATCGACTTCCCAACCATTCCCACTCACCTATCGAGCCCGGCCATGGATTGTTTGACCCAGATTACGGAGGCCATTCTGCGTCCGATGGCATGGTCACGCCCATCGACTCTCACGGTTATCGGGCCCTCGAAGGGAGCCTTTTCCACCACCGTCAGGGTTACGCCCGGCATGAGGCCGCGAGAGGCTAGGTACCGAAGCATCTCCGCGTCCTCCTCAGTTATCTTCGCAACTTGCGCAGTCCTACCAACGGAGGCGTCGTTCAGGGAAAGGGATTCTTCCTCTTCGATTTCACCTGACTTTGACGGTATAGGGTTTCCATGGGGGCATGTCCCCGGGTTGTTCAAGGCTTTCTCCAAGCGGTCGGCTACATCCCCAGCGATTCCATGCTCAAGCTTGCAGGCGTGGCTGTGGGCCTCGGTCCAGTCGACGCCGATAACGTCTGTCAGCAGCCTTTCAGAGAGCCTATGACGTCTAATGACTTCTTGAGCTAACCTCAAGCCTTTTCCAGTCAGCTTCACGCCCCTGTACGGCTCATGGGTGACCAGCCCCTCTTTTTCTAAACGTTCTATGGTGTTCGTAACGGTCCCCGGGGTTACCTTGAGGGCCTCCACGATCTGACTGGTCTTGGCCGCGCCGCTCTTCTGCTCAAGCCTGTAGATGTTCTCTAGGTACTCCTCCTTCACCAGCGTAACCTCGCCGTCCAACAACCGGACCTCTGCGAACAGACGCAACTTGAAATACGACAACTCGCACATTTAAGGCTTGCCTAAAAAGACCATAACGGGGGCAACCGTTATATCATCGAAGCAGGAAGACGCATTCTATGCTTGTTCGAAAGAAGCTTCTCATCTTAACGCATTCAGCAGGGTTCAGGCACAGCTACCTACCGACTGCTGTGGAAGTTCTCACAAAGATCGGTGAGCGAAGTGGGCGCTTCGAAGCGTTCGCCACAGAGGAGTGCTCCTCCATCACGGCGGAGAACCTGAGAGGGTATGACGCACTCCTGTTCATGACGACGGGCGAGCTTCCTATGGACGATGCTCAGAAACAGGCGCTACTGGACTTCGTGAAGAGGGGTAAGGCGTTCATCGGGGTGCATAACGCGACGGATACCTTCTATAAGTTCCCAGCGTACGGCGAGATGTTGGGAGGCTACTTCCAAGGCCACCCGTGGACGCATGAGATACGCGTCATCGTGGAGGACCGGAGTCATCCGTCAACGAGGCATCTTCCAGAGAGCTTCCATGTGAAGGAGGAGGTCTACACCTTCAAGGAGTGGCGCCGAGACAGGACGCACGTCCTGATTCGGCTGGATAACAGCTCGGTCGACCTGAGGAAGGGGACGAGGCCAGACCACGACTACGCGCTCGCCTGGTGCCACGGCTACGGTGAGGGCAGCGTCTTCTACACGGGCTTCGGCCACTTCCCCCAACTATGGCGGGAGGAATGGTTCCAGAAGCACCTGCTTAACGGAATCCTATGGGCTACGAGGCAAGCCACGTAGCCCAGTTTCCCCCGGGCTTGAGGTATTACGTCCAGCTCGTCCACGGATCGCGTTCTGCTAAGGCTTCAGAGGATACGTGCCTTTCTCGTATATGGTCTCCGTGACAGCCCTGAGGCTCGGCCCGAGGATGTCGACGGGGATATTCTCAGTCACGCCTAGCATGAAGCCTTCTCCGGGCGCGATCGCCTTCAGAAGCTGAGAGGTGTACTCTCTTAAGGTATCAACGCCCAAGAGGCATACGGTCTCGGGGAAGTTCATCCATATCGTAAAGCGGTCTCCCCAGGCTTTCTTCGCCTTCTCAGGTGGGAGGTCCCCCATCGGTTGGGGCGTGAATGCCTCGACCACATCTATCTCCGTCGTGCCGATAACGTCGAGTAGCGAGGCGATCCTACCGTCCATATGCACGGCGAGTATCTTACCATGCTTATGCAGCATCCTTGCCTGCTTATTGTAGAAGGGGGCGC
>JAWCPE010000083.1:0-8866 GCA_038870415.1 Bathyarchaeia archaeon | reverse complement strand
CTGTGGAACTGGAGGTAGAAGAGCCAGGCCTGGGGCCAGACCGACCCCTCAACTATCCCGCTCAGCTGGGACTCGCCTGCATGGAAGTCCATGATCCATGTTTCTACGAGATGATAATACCTTGGAGCCATCCGTGTAGGCGATGGCACTGGTAGGCTTGAAGAGGGTTCGCGAAAGGCTTAAGTGACGAGTTGTGGCCGCGGTGGGCTGGTGGTCGCATGGGCAAGAAGGTCGTCCAGGGCGGAGTCATCGTGGGTAACCTGCTCTTCACGAGCGGGATGACAGGCCAACCGGGCGATGTGGAGACCCAGATCAGGAATACGCTGAGCAAGCTGAAGGCCGTCCTAACGAGCGCAGGTACATCCTTCGAGAACGTCGTTAAGGCCACGGTCTACCTTACCGATATAGCTGACAGGGAACGGTACCTGAACAAGGTATGGGCGGAGACCTTTCCGAGGGACCCGCCAGCACGGACGACCGTCCAAGTCGGCCTAGGGCCCGGAACCTTTGTCGAGATAGAGATGGTCGCCGTCATCCCGGAGAAGTAGAGAGCGTCTCCCCTCCCTCTTATGGGTGCCTGGCAGAGACGGGCTGCCATAAAGCCTCATGACCCCCTCAGCGGCCGCCCCGCCTCTTTTCCTGCTCTGGGATTCGAGGGCTTCAGGCTTCCTTGGATACCTCCGCCGAGTCGTTCCAAAGGTCCAGTCTGTCTCTCAGAGGGATCAGACACAGAGAGGAGGGCGGCCTTTCTCAGCTCGTTTGCGACGAGGTCAATCTTGTAGCCTAGGGCTCTTGAGAGCTATAACGCCTGAGACTGTACATCATCTTTCTCAACGAGCACCGCCTCGACGTCGACCTTCGCCCCGCTGCAGTGGTTGCGAGTCCTCTCCTTCGATCGTTCTGAACCCCCCTTTTCACCCCATTAAGTTCTTTGAAAAGCCTTAAGGCCCAGCTGCATCTATGTGCCATCGTTCCGCTCTGAAGCTGGCCAACCAGCTCTGAAGAGGGGGAAGCATCCGTGGCTGCAGAAGGCGAGAACGTGTCTGGAGACCTGAAAGTCAACGAATCCCTAGAGATAGAGATCTGGGCTGAGAAGTACCGTCCGAGACGGCTTGACGAGGTGATCGACCAGCGTCATGTCGTAGAGCGAGTAGCGGCTTTCGTGAAGGAGCGGAATGTTCCGCATATGTTGTATGCGGGGCCTCCCGGCTCCGGGAAGACGACGATGGCTCTCTGCGTCGCGGAGGAACTCTTCGGCGAGACGTGGCGGCAGAACACGTTGGAGACGAACGCGAGCGACGAGCGGGGCATCGAGACCGTGAGGCGGAAGATAAAGGACTTCGCCCGGATCAGAGCCTTAGGCGATGTCCCCTTCAAGCTGATCATCCTCGACGAGGCGGACGCCCTCACGGCGGAAGCCCAGCAGGCTTTGAGGAGAACGATGGAGAGCTTCACGCGTACGGCGCGTTTCATCCTCTGCGTCAACTACAGCTCACGCGTCATAGAGCCGATCCAGAGCCGCTGCGCCGTCTTCAGGTTCAGACCCCTCGTTAAGGAAGACGCCCTAGCCTTCATCGAGAAGATCGCGAAGGGCGAAGGCCTGAAGCTCAGCCCAGACGCTGCAGAGGCGGTCATCCACCTCGCGGAGGGGGACCTACGAAAGGTCGCGAACCTCCTCCAGGCTGCCGCGGCGAAGAGCAAGAGCATCTCGGAAGACACCGTCTACGACGTGGCAGCCCAAGCTCGGCCGGACGATGTCAAGGCCATGCTTGAGAGTGTTCTAAAAGGCAACTTCCACGAGGCACGAGCGAAGCTGCTGGGGATGCTGCACGTCCAGGGCCTCGCCGGAGACGACATCCTCAGGGAGACCCACAGGCAGATCTACAGCCTCAACATCGCCGAGGAGCAGAAGGTGAAGCTGCTCGAGACCCTGGGCGAGTTCGAGTTCCGGATCTCGCAGGGAGGCGACGAGTACATCCAGCTTGAGGCCTTCCTGGCTCAGTGCCTCCTCCAGGCGAAGCCCACGCGGTGATACAGGCTGAACGCGGACCGGGATTCAACCTGGGCGGTGAAGCATCAGCCTAGGGGCCTCGCCGAGTTCGTCGACCAGAAGCAGGCGGTCGACCGCTTCCTAGCCTGGTTGAGGAGCTGGAAGCCCGGGGTGAAGCCGCTCCTCTTCCACGGGCCGCCCGGCGTCGGCAAGACTGCCCTAGTGGAAGCATACGCGGAGGAGAGGGGCCTCGACCTGGTAGAGATGAATGCGAGCGACTTCCGGTCCGCCGCGAGGATCGACGAGGTCGTCGGCCGCTCGATGATGCAGGCATCCCTTACCGGGAAGCCGAGGCTCTTCCTGATAGACGAGGTCGACGGCCTAGCCGGAAGGGAGGACGCGGGCGGCGTCGACGCGATACTGAGACTGGTGAAAGGTTCGAGGCATCCCGTCGTCTTGACAGCTAACAACGTATACGACCCGAAGCTGCGAATGCTCAGGTACGCTTCAGAGCCGGTCGCCTTCAGGAAGCTCACCGTGTGGGATATCGTCAAGAGGCTGGAGCAGGTCTGCATGAAGGAGGGCGTCCATGCCGACAAGGAGCTGCTTCGCCTCGTGGCGACTCGGAGCGAAGGCGACCTCAGGTCCGCCCTGAACGACCTAGAGACCCTCAGCCGTGGAGAGGCCGTCTTGACGGAGAAGTCCCTAGACAGCCTCGGTTTCCGCGAACGCGAGACGAACGTCTTCGACGCGCTACGCGCGCTCTTCAAGGCGTCTTCCGTGGTGGGCGCCCGAACCGCGCTCGACGGCGTGGAGAAGACGCCTGAGGAACTCTTCCAGTGGATAGAGAGCAACATAGCCGAGGAGTACGAGGACCCCGTTGAGGTGGCTAGGGCTTTCGACGCCCTAAGCCGCGCCGACCTCTTCCGGCAGCGGATAATCTCCACGCAGAACTGGAAGCTCCTAGCCTACAGCATCGACATGATGACGGGCGGCGTCGCGCTCGCGAAGAGGGAACCCTACAGGAAGTTCACGAAGTACCGTTACCCAGACCTCTTGATGGTCCTCGGCAGGACGAGGCTCGAACGAGCCAGAAGCCAAGCAGCCCTTAGGAAGCTAGGAGCCCTACTCCACTGCTCCACCTCGACCGTCCGCTGGGAGTTCCTACCCTACCTGCGAATCATAGCTCAGAACCCGGGCTTCCGTAACGAACTTGGACAAGCCCTAGAGCTGGACGAGGAGGGCTTAGAGGCTCTCCTCGGGGCCTCTAGAAGAGGGTAGGAGCGCCTCCCGTCGGTCGGTCAGTCAGGTTCTCTACGTTGGACAACAGCAGACCTATATGACGGCGTACAGGGCCTTCAGGTATGGTAGGGCTTTCCCGTAGGCCTCAACTTGGTCCCCTACGGCTTTATGCCACTCGATAGACATGAAACCGTCGTACTTGACCTCCTTGAGCACCCGGAAGACCTCGCCGTAGTTGACGGTGCCCGTCCCAGGGTAGCCGCCGTGGCTCTCCGAGACGTGCATGTGTACGAGGTGCTTCGAGGCCGTCCGTAGGGCGGCGGGCGTAGACGCCTCCTCTATGCTCATATGGTAGAGGTCAGCCATCAACCGGACCATCTCCGTGCCCAGGGCGTCGATGTACTCCACCGTCCCCGCCATGCTCGCGAGGAGGTTCGTCTCATAACGGTTCAGAGGCTCAATCGTCAAGTAGACGCCGAGGTTCCTCGCCGCCTTGTCCAGCTTCTTAAGGCTCTCCCCAGCTCTGGTTAGGACCTTTTCCCTCTCCGCGCCGGGCGGCGCCCGGAAGGAGGGCACGAGGCTTACCTTCGCGCCTACGCTATGGGCGACGTTCAAGAACTCCTCTCCTAAGGCGAGGGCCCTCTCGCTCTCCTCTGGCAGCCCCAGGTCTACAAGGCTGGGTCCACCGCCTACGTCGGAGACCGCCAGCCCCAGCTCCTTCGTCAAGTGAATTACGCTGTCCGCAGCCTTCTCCCTCTGCTCCCTGGAGAGACGCCAGAGGAAGACCTCAACCCCGTCGAAGCCCTGCCGCCTCATCTTCTCAAGCGGCTTCCGCTTGATCAGGTCGGTGCCGACGACTCCCGCGAAACGGATGGGCAAAAAGCTTCACCAAAGCCTCGGTGAAGAGGCTTCGCCCTTAAAGCCTTTGCGAGTCTAGGCGTCCTGCGCCGACCGCGCGCTTTATCTGGCCGCTGAAGGAAGCGTCGCACTGGTTGTTGTTATGCCGAGAGAAGCGGTGGCTATAGCGCCTGAGAAGCTTATTCTCCGCGAGTACGAGGAGCAGCCGCTTAAATCGAGGGAGGTCCGTGTGAAGAGCCGGCTCTCAGCAGAGAAGCACGGCACTATGCTTCCGCTCTTCAGGGGCATTCAGCCTGCCAGCTTCCCTATCCAGATGGGAAACATGACCGTAGGCCTAGTCACCGAGGTTGGGGAGAACGTCTCCCGGTTCAAGGCTGGAGACCGGGTGTACGGCTACCTGCCGATCCGTGAGACGCATACGGTCCCAGAGGAGAGGCTTTGGCCCGCCCCGCCATCCGTGAGCGACGAGGAACTCGTCTGCGTCGACCCCGCCGCGGTAGCCCTCATGGCTGTACGAGAGGGGGGCGTGAAGCTCGGCGAGAACGTGGCCGTCTTCGGCCTCGGAGCGATAGGGCTTATGGCCGTCCAACTCGCGAGGCTATCAGGCGCCCTAACTGTCTTGGGCATCGACCTCCTTAAGCGAAGACGGCGACTCGCAGAGAAGTACGGCGCCGACGCCGTCATAGACCCGAAGGAGCGGGATGCGGCTTCCGAATGCCGCGAGAGGACAGGGGGGAAAGGCGTTGACATCGTCCTTGAGACAACCGGCTCCTACGGGGCGCTCAATCAAGCGATCAAGGGCACAAGGTACGGCGGCACTATCGTCACCGTCTCCTGGTACCATGGGGAGGCGAGGGGGCTGCGGCTCGGCGAGGAGTGGCATTTCAACCGCCAAGTCATGGTCTCTGGCGCACGCGTCGAGAGCGAACCCTACCGCGACTACCCGCGCTGGGACAGGCAGCGCGTCTACGCGACCGTCCTAGAGCTGTTCAAACGGAGAGCGCTCAGCGTGGAAGGGATGCTCTCGCCCATCGTGAGCTTCGACGAGGTCGTGGAAGCCTACAGAATCATCTGTGAGAAGCCTGAGGAGTCGGTGAAGCTCGGCATCCGCTACGAGACATGACATGACTCTATGTGGATGAGCGAGAGCCATCAGGTCTTCGGCGTTAGGGTAGAGCGAGGCGAGGTGGATGACGGGGAAGGAGAGGATGCTGGCAGCGCTCCGTCTCGAGGAGCCCGACGTGGTCCCTGTAGGGCCGTACATGAGCAGCCTCTTCGCGCCGAAGGTCGTCGGCAGGACGATCTCCGACTACGCGTTAGGAGACATTCAGACGAGGGTGGAGATCACGGTGGGCTCCCATCGAAAGCTGGGGCTCGACTGGGTCTGGGTGGGACCTGAGCCTCCTAGGGGCTGGAGGGAGAGGCTGAGGGTTGAGGACCGAGGAGACAAATACCTCTGACCGACAGGGAGACAGGCGCAGATCAGCTCGTTCCGAACGAAGGATGAGCCTGCCTACTGGCCTGCGGGGGCAGCTCAGCCCGAGGTGAAGGCATCGGCGTGGCTCCTGAGGAGCGGGGACGAGCAGACCGACTGGAGGGAGATGCTAGCGCGGGGAGAGATGGAGTACGCTGAGGCTGTTAAGGAGCGGATGGGGCATGATACGCTCATCGTCGGCCTTGTCGGTATGCCCTGCGCCCACGGCGTAGACAGACTGGGGATACCGGAGTGGGTGAAGCTGATGTACCGGCAGCCCGCGGAAGTAGAGAGGATCACGGAGTACGCCCTCCGCCGGTCTATGGAGGTCTCTAAGGCCGTCGCCCACGTAGGCGTGGACGCCTTCTACTCCGAGGACTGGGGGAACTCCGTAGATATCATCTCGCCGGTTTTCTTCAGGAGGTTCGTAGCCCCCTACGAGAAACGGATGGTGGAATACCTGAAGCGGTTCGGCTTGCCCGTCATCTGCCGGGTCTGCGGCTACGTGAAGCCCCTCCTCGACCTTATCCTCAGCTATGGAGCGGACGCCTACCACTTCGAGGGAAGCATGAAAGGCCTCAGCTTCGAAGTCGCAGAGATGGAGACGGCTGTAAAGGAGAGGGGCAATGCCTGCCTCGTCGCGCCGTTCGACGTGCTGCACACACTCAGGGAGGGGAGCCCCGCCGTCGTCGAGAGGGAGGTCCGCCGCGTCGTGGACACAGCCGGCGCGGGAGGCGGCCTCATCCTTGGAACGAACGTGCCTATGATGAAGGACGTCTCCATCGCATCGATGCAAGCGATGGTCCAAGCGGCTAGGAAGTGGGGAAAGTACCCTCGCTGTTAGAATAGGCGGCGAGAATACTCCACCCTGCTCTGCGACGCAGCCGGCCCGGCGATAGGCGTCTTCATCTACGTCCTCTACCGTGCTCAGGCGCTCTTCAAGGTTCAGTTCGTCCTGCAGGTATTCGTCCTACTACCGTACTTCATCCCTGCCATCCCCGAGACGAAGGCAGCCCACCGAGGCGGGCCTCCTCTGCCAACCGTTACGCCGCAAGCGTAGTTAGCTCAGAACAAAGGGCCGGTAGATGGTTAAGAGCCTTCTAGGCTCGCGAGGCGGACCCGAGGAGAGAGCTGCCTACTCCTCTAGCTTCGCTCGTTGATCATGATGCGGAGTAGGTCTTCGGCGGTGAGGTAGCCTCTTGCCTGTTTGAGGAATTCCTGAAGCACCTGGTCCGGGGTCAGGTTTGTAGCGTCGATCCTTATCTTCGCGTGGATAGTTGAGGCCCTGAACTCCTCCTCGAACTTCGCAAGCAGCGTCGGTATATCCTGCTTCTTGATCACGTTGTACTCGTGAGGGGCCTCATCCATCCTCTTCGCTATCGTCTCCGGCGACGCGGTTAGAAGCACGAGTATCGTGTCAGGCGGCAGCTCCTTCTCCAGTTCGCGTCCATGTCGCACGGCTAGGAAGTCGGGGCTGTAGCCGTAGTACATCGGCCCGTAGATGGCGTCTTCGCTGTAGAAGCCGACCTCGATGGCGTCCCTGAAAAGCCGGAGTATACGCACGTGATAGACCATCTGGAAGCGTTGGAAGCGTTCCTTGAAGGCCGGGCTTAGAGTGAGCATGATGTCGCGGTCGGCCTTCGAGAGCGACTCGTCCGGTACCGTCAAGTGGTCGTCGAGGTGGAACTTCATATCGTGCTCCGCGCCCCATTCGAGCAGCTTCCTCGCGAAGGTGCTCTTCCCAGCGTACTCGCAACCGATGACTATTACCCTCATGGATACTCGGCCGGGCATAACTTCATGCGACGACTAGATAAGGCTAAGCATGCTGCGAGAGGGCCTAAAGCTAGGAGAGTTGTAAAGGCAGGAAGAACGTATGGGGCCGTTGAGTTGATGAGTCAAACCCCGGGCGTTGATGCCTGTTGCCTCTGGCCGCTCGAACGTAGCTTCGAGCTTACAGTAGGGCCATCCCAAACAATATTATATATTAAACAGTTAAACATTAGTTCAGGGGGATAAAGTCGTGAAGAGAAGAAGCATCGTCAAGTGCCTCGCCAAGAGGAGTCGCCTCGCTCTCCTCGTCGTCGCAGCGTCGGTCTTCCTCATCCCCAGCCTTGCTGAAGCCCAAGGGGGCACAGCCTCACTGTCACCGAGCAAGGACCCAACGGTGTCATCGTCCACTGGGAAGCCAGAGCTGGGGGAGGAATCGTGAGAATCGCCTTCATAGGCTGTGCAGTCTACAACGGCGGCGGGGTCTCTCGAGCATTCTTCATGGTACCCGGAACGGGCAGGACGCAGCCCGGCGACTGGGCCTTCACTCCGAACAGCTCACCGTTCCCCTCAGGAACCATCGCGACGATACAGATGCAGGTCTAAGGCAACTCGATGCGGCCGAAATCCGTCACCGTGACCGTCTAGAAACCCACGTGAACGAGGCCTAACTCCCCCATTCTTTCTATGGACGAGCGGCCTTCGGCAAGAACTATCCCGGCCTCACAGCATCAGGATAGGCTGTTTGACGCAGCCATACGCGTTCAGGACGTCTCGGAAGCGCGGTGGTACGGGTGGGCTACGGTCACTATAGCGTCCAACCGTAACGGTTGAAGCTCACGATCTCATCGAGCCGCTTCCTCGGCTTTGCCTCGGGTTCCTCAGCGGGTATCCCAAGGGCTAACATTAAAGGCGTCCTGACATGGTCAGGTATCTGCAGTACTCGCCGGACTGCGGCCTCGTCGAAGCTCCCGAACAAGCAGTTGCCAAGCCCCTTCTCCGTCGCCGCCAAGGCCATATGTTCCAACGCGACCGCGACGTCCGAGAGGTAGAAGAACTGGTCTCCCTTTATCATCGACATAGTGGGGTCGGCGCACGCCACAACCAGCACGGGGACATCGCGTATCCAACGGCTTCCGCACTCCGCCAACCGGGCCTTCAGCTGAGAGTCGTCAACGACTATGAATCTCCAGCATTGATTGTTCCCCCACGAGGGCGCCAACCTGGCCGATTCGAGGACCTGCTCAAGCGTCTCCCGCGGCACGGGCTCTGGCTTGTACCGCCTGACGCTTCGACGTCTCTTTACAACCTCGAGGAATTCCATCCGAGCTCGGAGAAAAAGCAGCTAGCTGAGGTCTTATAACGTTTCGCTCGAGCTGGATACCGACGAGAAGCGTTAGGCGGCCTCCAGAGGCTTTCTACGCGAGTGGTCCCCAGCTGGGTTGCGGAGAAGCCCCTGGAGACCCTGAGGGAGGCTGGGCTGCTCGAACGGAGTGAGGCTTCGCTCCGGTAAAGTGGAGGCGTCTCTCCTC
>JAWCPE010000082.1:0-8907 GCA_038870415.1 Bathyarchaeia archaeon | reverse complement strand
TCATCGCGGGCTGCACGACCGCCGCGGCGAAGACGAGTGCGACCAACGACCGCCAGGTGAGGCCTACGCCTCTCTCCTCGGCTTGTAGCTCCGTCACCTCTTTTCACCCCAAAGCTCTAGGCCCGACTTCACGTACCTATCCTTCTCGCTCTGCGGGAGCGCCCGCCAGATGAGGAGCTGCTTCCTGATCTGGTCGACGAACGACTGGTTCGCGTTCATCCAGGTCGCGAGGTGCCCTTGCTCCCTATGAAGGTAGAGTTCGAACGTGTACCTCTGCGCCCCCTCCTCACCCGTCGCCCTCATGGAAGCCGTCTGGATGACCCCCCAGTCGAAGGGGGCTAGCCATACAGTGGAGACGAGCTCCTTCATCCTAACCTTGTCCCGTTGCGTCTCCGCGTACTTCGTCTCGCTAGCGATGAACCTGCCCGCCGACTGCGTGTTGTGTGCGTCATAATACTCCTTAGCGAAGGCGAAGATGCCGTACACCTGCTCCTCGTTCGAGACGAACGGCAACGGGATAGTCCACTCCTCGCCACGCGGCTTCGTAGGGATGTTCCAAACCCTCTCCAACGAGGGGGTGACGAGCCTCGCAGCTTTGAAGGCCGGCCAAAGCGTGGATGCCACCGTCATAACCATCGTGAAGACGACGGCGAAGACGACGAAGCCCGAGGAGAAGTTAGGGTAGAACCCTAACGGGATCGCGTTCAAAGCGCCCATAAGAGCGATCGTGCCTATGCCTAGCAGGTAACCGATTGAGGAGCTGAGAACCGCGTAGACGACCGACTCGACGAGGAACATCGCGGATATATGCAGGGGGGCGAGGCCGACGGAGCCGAAGATGCCGATCTCCCGGATGCGCTCACCAACATTCCCCAACATCACGTTGAGGACGGAGAACCCGGCGATTATAATGGGCACAAGGAGGGCTTGGAAACCCGTGAAGCCCCAGAAGAAACGCGGCCTGAAGATCGTGATCGCCGTCCGCGGAGACTCCACTGGGCTGGAGAAGATGTCTACGAACGTCCCCAACGCGAGCTTCCTCGCGGCTTCATCTACGAGGCCGGGGTCCCGGAACCTAATGGCTATGTTGAGGATGTCCACGTTAAGGGCCTCGCGTGCCAAGCTGAAGGGCAACAGGACGATGTCCCTGCCGTTCAGGTGGGGGACCGCGATCTCGCCTCCGGTAGCCGTCTCAGGAGAGGTTGCCAAGATATCCTGCGGCGTGATTATCTCCTGGTCTAGGTCCCGAACGGTGTCTAGGACATCGCCATTCATGATGCCGATCACGCGGAGCTTCAACCCCCACAGGTCTAATGTGGAACCCACCTGAAACCCGGCGGCCTCCGCGAGGTGAGTGCTTATGATCGCGACGTTCGACCTTGCCTCGTCTGGCTCAAACCAACGGCCCTGAACGATGAGGCCCTTATCGACGAGGCCTGTGACGTTCGCCTCCTCCGGGCTGACGGCGAGAACCGCCTTGACGAGGGCGCCGGGGCCGATTTCAAACTGCTGCTTAGGGGCATAGGCCCAGGCCCTGGGGGCTGCTGTGGCGACACCCTCATACCTCGCCTTCAGGTCGATCAAGACCTGCTCCGGTATGGGGCCTAAGGGTATTCGGCGGATGAAGATGCCGCTGTAACTCGCCGCGCCCGTGGTCTGGAACTCGTAGGTAACCGTTAACGCGGTGACGGAGGTGAAGGCTATCAGGGCGAAGGTTGTCAGCGTGATCGACGCGAGGGTCAACCCGGTCCTGAACTTCCTCTTCCTCATGTTCTCTATCCCTACGGAGAAGGCCATCGTGACGGTGCTCGACCGGGCGATCTCCGCGACGTGCGCGCTTATGCTTCTGCTCCTCATCGCTTTCGCCGCTGAGGCGGCGGATTGGACGACCATGTACAGGGAAGGCCCAAGGAGCAACGCTACGGAGAAGCCGATCAGGATCATTGGAACGTTGTTGGCCAAGTGAAAGCTCGGGTGGAAGAAGTATAGGTAGACTACAAAGCCCGCGAAGAAGGCCATCATCGAGAGGAGCTGCCACTTCCCGCCGCCCGCCTGGACGAAGAGCCTCTCCGAGAGGAAGACGAGCGGCACGAGGAGGAGGAAGAAGAAGACGATGGTGGTTATCACGTCGAGGATCAGCTCCATCGCGGAGACGTAAGTCATCCGTTCTAGGCTCCAGGCCTCGATGCTGTGGGAGTACAACCGGTCGTAGAGCAGGTTGTCCCGAGCCGCGATCGCCTTGTTGAGGGCGGCCTCCGCTGAGGTCCGGTAGTTGTCCACTCGAGGCGAGTAGGCGCGGTACTTGTAGCTCTCGTCAAGCCGCATCTTGTTCAAGACGTGAAGCTCATACGCTATCTCCAACGGCCCGTTGACCAAGAGCATCGTCCGCCCTGCCCCTACCCTGTAGCCGGTCGCGGAGATGAGTCCCGCCTTCACGTTGCCGAAGGAGGCGTTGTTCAGCACGGCGATGGGACGGCTGTCAACCGTCGAACGGATCACAACCTCCGTAGGCGTATTCGGCGGGAAGTAGACCATAAGCTCGGGGAGGAAACGATCGTACGCGAACCAGATGTGGGCTCCGTGCGAGTCGAAGTTGTTCACCTCGATCACGCCTACGTCCTGCACCGCCATCGTGAGGGGGTTGTACACGTTCAAGACGGCCATTGAGGCGGTGCGATAGACCGGCAGGTACTTGAAGACGACCTCCGCGTTCATGTAGAAGCCGTCGCCTTGGCCGTAGACGCCCATGTCTGAGACGTACTCCACCTCGCTGTTCTCGTTCAGGATGTAGGCGAAGCATAAGGGTCCTTTAAACGTCGCAACCTTCCCGAAGGTGCCGATCTGGGTCCAGGTGAAGGGCCCCGACTGGTACGGGCGCATCCCTTTCACTTCAAACTCGCCCGTCACGGGGTCAGGCTTCACGATGACGTCGATGAGAAGCGTGGGCGTCGTAGCGCCGCCTGCCGGGTTCAGGTAGCTCGGTACGCCTAGGAAGGCTTGCGGGATGCCTCCCAGCAACGGCTGAGGCCCAACGGGGAGCCCGATCCTGACGATGCCGTTCTCGGAGGGGAAAGGGTCGTACCAGCCCGTCGTGAGGTTGTAGACGGCTATGCTTCCTTTGAAAGTGCCATACCCCCAGTCTGACTGCAACCTCGTAGGTAAGAGCGGCGTATCTATGCTCGGCTCATTGAGGAAGCCCCAGACGACGCCGAGGACCGCCTCAAGCTGAGGCTTAACGTTCTCGAACCTGACCCTGTCTACGGTGTCGGACGGAGTCTTCAAGTAGGCCCTAGCGCTGTCGGTGGTGTGGAAGGTGATGCCTCCGCCGTACGCCGCATGCGTGAAAGGCTCGTTCTCGAAGAGAAGCAGCAGGGGCTCGTAGGGCATGTAGGCTCCCGGCACCGTTCCGTCCAAGAGCCAGTAGGACTTCCCCAGCTGGGCCTTTATCGCTGGGAGGTAGTCGCTGAAGATACGCGTGGAGACCCAGAAGAAACTCGTCTGGATCTGGCCGATGTAGCTGTAGAACTGTCCCTTATGGTACAGGACGAGGCGTTGGCTGTCTGAGGAGAGGTCGAGGTTGATGAACATCTTCAGCCTACTCCCTATCTCAGGGAAGTGCCTCTCGACGAACTCCCGGCTTCCCCACAGGCCTTGCCAATGGCCTGAAGTCGCGAGGAAGATGACAGTCCTAGGCGTCCCATGCACGGCGAGAATGCGGGCATACTCAAGTAGGGCGGCTACGCTGAGGGCGTCTGTCGCGCCTGGGCTCAAGGAGGGTACGACGGAATAAGAATCGTAATAAGCATTGATAATGATCGCTTCATCCGACCCTCGGCTTCCTTTGAGGACGCCGTAGATGTTGGAGACCTCAAGCGACTCCCATCTCATCTTCGAGTCGATTCGCACTTCCACATCGCCTCGAAGAGCGAGCTGCTTCAGGTATTCGCCGTCCTGCTCGGAGACGTACAGCCTCGGAAGGTTCAGCGGGATGGCGAACGCTTTGAGCTCTGCGTCAGCTCTGAGGATTTCACTAGCCCCGATGAAAACGATGGCTTTCGCCCCAAGGATAACTGCGTTCTTCCACAGCCAGCGAGAGGAGAAGTCGAGGAGAACGATGCTGCCATCCACCTTCTTCCCGTTAAACTCGGAGAACTCCCCCTTCCCGCCATAGATGAGTGGCCCAGTGAGCCCTCCGGGCGGAGTGGAGGAGGGGTTGACGACGTTAGGTACCAGCGGGTACGCGGTGAACGTCCTCTGCTCAGGTGAGAGAACCGTCACGGAGGCACCTAAGTCTACGGGGACCGTTACGGTGTAGTTCTCTAAGGTCACGTCTGTGAGGAGGCTGCGGAACCGCTGCGCGATGTACTCAGCGGCCTTGTAGAACCCCGGGTACCCCGTGTACCTAGAGCCGAGCAACGAGAGGAATACGACGTCTGCTCGATACGAGGCCTCGTCGATTTCGTTCATGATGGAGTAGTCGATAGAGGCCTTCTGCTGCGCGGAGACCGCGTTAAGGTTTCCAGGCACCATTAGGATGAGCAGTCCCAGCATGGCCGCCATCTCAGCCCGGGTAAGGCGCATCAATCAGGGACCACCTGAGTACCGTTCAACCTGATCAGCCGAGTAGATAGAGGCCCAAGCGCGTAAATATAAGCGTGTAGATTAGTGGTCCGGGGTTGTCAGCTTAAGGGGGTATAGTAGCCGGTCTGCCCTCTATATGGCTGGCTCGAGCTACAAGGATATCGGTTACCGGCTGAGGGCTGTAAGTGTCAGCCATGAGGCTGTCTGGAAGACGCATCGTGTCTTCCTTGAGGCGAGTGTGCCCAGCACCTGAGAGAACTCGTCTCCAGCGTATCTAGGGAGTGAGGCGCACGTGTAGACGCGGCATGCTTCGGAGCGCCGCCCTGCCGTCGCTCTGCGAGACATTCAACCCTTCAGGCTGGAAAGCCTCGTTGACCGCTTGCGCCACGTCTTGGACCGAGGCGAAAAACCAGGCTGAGCGCTGGCGGCAGCTCCGTGGATGTTGAGCCAACGCTCCTTAGGCGCGACGAGCGTGTAGCCCGGGCTTATAGGCCGCACATCCCTCTGGGCATGAAAAGCGTTCAGGCCTAAGCCCAGCCTCTCCCTGACGTGTAGGCTGCCCTGAAGCCGCCCGCTCCAGTCTTCTAAGCTTTTCAAGCCGCTGGGCGAGGCCTTCGATATCCTTGACCTCTCCGTGCATCAGAGCTGCGAGACGCTTCCTGTAGGTGAGGTCAACCTTCGCCCTCTCGCGCTCTAGGGCTTTGCGTAGAAACTGGGCGAGGCGCATTCCCGCATGGTCGAAGTCCGTCAAGAGAATAACTTTGTGGCTTACATCGATCCTCTCAGCGAAGTCTACGAGGCGCGAACCTCTAGACTTGGCCGGAAGGACGCTCCCTCTGAAACCCAGCCCTCTCAGCGCGTCTGCATCCTTTCTGCCCTCGACGACTAGGATGGCGCCTTCAGCCACTTCGAGCCTCAACCTCTCAATGAGTTCCCCAAGCTCCTCAAGTCCCTCCTCGTCTAGTCTACCTAGAGCCGCCCGTCGCCGGTCCCGCCCTCTCACAGGTCGGCGAAGCCGCCGTTCAGCGTGCCTCAGGGAAGACCTACGGCCTTCAGCTGGTAGAGCCACATGAATCCTCTTGTCTGAAGAGCGGTATCCGCTCCCATAGTGAGCATTTTGATTGCCGTTCGCTGATGCTTTAAGCCTTAACAGGATATGTGCCAGCTCCCCACTATGAGACCCGCGGCGGAAGAGGCGACAGGGAGGCCGTCGACTAGGCCCTCTATAGGGCGACCTCAGGAAGGCTCTAGGACGCTGCTTGGGCAAACCCCTCATCCTCGTCGATAAGGGTCCCTGGTGCCCGGAGGCCCTAACCCTCCTAGGGCCCTCACGGAGACACGCAGCCTCTGGGCTGCGGAACGGCGTGGAACGCCTCTTCCGAGCTAAGCCTTCAAGGGGGAGGACGAAGCGTTTCAGCCACAACATCGACGCGCGGCGGCAGGGCACCCTCTACGCCGCGCTCCTCAAGCCTCTTCACCCTACGGTGCAACCACGTGAGAACCCACCAAACCCTGAAAGACCACCAGCAGGCTAACCTTATCTCGTCAGTATCGCGCCCGTTGTTAGTGCGCCCCCGGGTTCTTGTACCCCGCCGGGGACCGGGGAAGGCGTAGTGCCCTGTCTGCTTTGGTCTCCTTAGAACTTGACGAAGTACCTCAGCAGGGCCAGGAGGCCTCCGACGAGCATCAGTATCGTCCAGCCGGCGACGAGTCCAGCTGCGACAGGTGCGGCCTTCCGGTCGTACGCAGGTGGGCCGAAGAGCCTCAGGATCGCGGTCTTGACGGCCCATGTAATGATGCAGGTCATGCCGAAGCCGCTCCAGGAGGTGACCGCGCCTAGGCCTGCGACGACGCCTACGGGCTCTATTGGCCACCAGACGAAACGGGAGCGGAGGAAGAAGAGCAGCCCCATCACGATGATGCCGGCGACGAAGTCCTGCACCCATGGCGGCTTCGGTAACGCGTAGAAGGTGTGAGCGTTCACGTACCCGGCCATGCCGGGGGCGAAGGCCGAGTTTATGCCCGGCATCCTGAGCACGCCTATCGTGTAGATGAGGTATACTAGTAAGATGTAGGCGATAGGCGGGGTGAGGAGGCCGCCGATCACGTAGTACTTGAAGACATCCTTGGGCGCTGTCTTCGTTACGGCGCCTACGTGGAAGGCGTTCAGCACGCCCGACATCTGCGCGGCGCCGAGGCCTAGGGCTCCTCCTCTGTCCGTCATCGTCTGGCCGAGGTGGAACTGACCTAAGAAGTCTCTGCCGTCAGCGACAGACTGGCCTATCGTGGTGAAGGTGTTCGGCGCGTACAGGACGTTGTAAGCCATCGCCTGATGGTACCACTGAGCCGGTGGACCTACATCAGCGTGAAGCCTTGCATTCGAGACGGCGTAGAGGAAGGTGCCTATAAGGAGAAAGATCATGCTTAAGGGGTAAATGCCCGCGGCGAGAATCAACACCACGAGGAGGATGAACGAGCCCACTGTCATGAGCAATGCCATACGGAAGGAGAGCGGCTCCTCCCTCTCCTTCTCGGTGGGCTTGCTGAAGGCGCTCTTCAACACGCTTAGGTAGTAGCGTCTCCCAAAGACGAAGAGCCATATGGGCATCCCGAACATGAACATGCCCTCTTGCACGAAGGCTTCGTACCTTAACGGAGGGTTGCTTAGAATGAAGAAGTACCTCGTGTACGAGCTGAGCGCACCTGGGCTCGGATAGTAGCCTAGTAAGGCGCCGATCACGGGCCATATGACGCAGCCCACAAGCCAGCTAACCCATATGGAGAACTGCATCCCGAGCGGGAGCAGGAAAGCGATCGCCATGAGCGCCAGGTTGAAGCTCACGAGAAGATGGGCTGCAGGGATCGCCGCCGCGATGGTGGAGATGATCGCGAGGTCCAGCTCCCCGGGCCGCCAGCTCGACCAGGGCGGGGCATCCCAGCCGTAGATGGATGGGAACCAGGGGAAGAACGCTCTCAGAAGCCAAGGCGTGAAGAAGAGTATACTGACGACGACGCCGATGAGCAGGTACTTCGACCGCTCCTTCTCCTCCGCGGACGGACTTGCTCGTCCGAAGGATCCCATGATAAGGTTCTCTGCAACGACGGCGTAGGGGAACGTGAGGCGTTCTTCCTCGACCCATCTCCTCCGCACTAGAACGCCGAGAGGCACTGCAAAGAAGAAGTTCCCCCATGTGAGCAGAATCCAGTAGAGCATAGGGACCGTCCACTCGGCCCAGGGGATAGGGGCGCCTCCCCTCAGGATCGGCTCGAGAACCCCTACGGAGGGAGACCAGAGCGCGGGAACATACTGGGCAAGAGTGGTCTTGTAAGGCTCGATTATAAGCGTACCCACCAGTTGACCGATGGGGGTGCTGATAGGGTTGCGCCAGAAGGCCAAGCTCATAGAGGACATGAGCATCGCGTAAAGGGCGGTGATCTCTTGTGGGCTCACCTTGAAAGCCCTCGGCACAGCGTACATGATGATGAAGACGAGCGTTATCACGATAACGGCTCCGGGAGTAAGGCCAGTCCATCCGTAGCCGAAGACGAACTGGGAGATGAACATGGAGACGAAGCTGCTCTGCACCATGCTCATAATGACCATGAGCACGTTCACGATGATCGCGGCGATGAGGAAGCTGGGGCGGACCCCTGTCAGCGCCTCAGTCTTCACGGGAGCCCCGCCAGAAGGAGCAGAGGCAGCACCCTCCCTCTCTGAAGACATGAGCCTACACTCCTTAGCTTATTCTTTAAAAGCCTTACGGTCACGGGGCATAGAAGCCTGTGTGAGGTGATCCTTGACTCCATTAACTCCTCTCTTCTCTCATAACAGATGAGAGGCTAGCATATACGAGATCACCAAAGCTTCGCGAGATTCATGGGTTAACCGTAAAGTAGAGTTTGCCTGTGGATATTGATATGTCAGGGTTAGCGCGAACTATGTGGGTTGTCCCTGAGCCTTGGACGAGCCCGGGGATGTACCCATAGACGAAGAAAGGCGTCTCCGCGACTAGATAGTACCTGCCCGGCGGAACTGGTCTCCCGGAGTCATCCCTCAGGTCCCAAACGACAGTTTCCCTGATCTCTTTGTCCGGAACCATCAGGACTTGGTAGAGCTCGTATTCATGTTTGAACGTCTGGTGGGCGGACCAGTTGTAGACGAGCCTGCCGCCCTCGTCGTACACCAAGACGTTAAAGCGCTGACTCGAAGGAAAGCCCAGGTTGAGGCTTGACTTTGTCGTCGTCTTCAAAGCAGTGGAGACAGCGATCGTCTCGCCGACACGGAAGTCTGCCTTTGGAATTTCGGCCACGAGTATTAAGTCGCCG
>JAWCPE010000081.1:0-9203 GCA_038870415.1 Bathyarchaeia archaeon | reverse complement strand
GCGGCCTGGAGCGCTTCCAACCGCCGCCGAATGAGGGCGATCCGGGCCTCGCGCGAGTCGTCCTCGGCGGTTTCGTAACCCTCTACCCCCTCCCAGACCGAGTCCCGATTGGCATCGAACCATCGCTGGATAGCCGTGCCGATCCACGGCGATGCCGAGTAGGCGGCCATGAACCGGCGAAGTGCCCCCACCTCTCGGCTTTCGGCTGGCTTGGGTTCGCCCAGCAGAGAATAACCTTATCCAAAATATGAGATATGATCCTGGTATTAGGATAGAGGTCGAAGAGTATAGGCCTGTATCCCTTTTCCACCAGTATCTCGCTCAGATGGGCGCCGATGAGTCCAGTTCCGCCTGTTACTAGGACTGACATAGCCCTAGCTCGCTAGAGATACTATATAAGTTTATATGGGATCTGGTTCCAGACCGGCACATGAATAGACCGCCGAAGACGGGCATGCACGTTCCTAGGCAGCCCGCCCTAAGGTCTCAGGGTTCTCTCGAACGCCCACGGATGGAGCTCAGAGAGCCTGAAGTAGGCTCGGGCTCAGACGAGTCTGGGAGCAGATGGCCTTGCTGAAGGACGAGATGGAGGGCTTCTTCAACCCGTCCTCCGTAGCGGTCATAGGAGCCTCCACCACACCCGGCAGCATAGGCCACGAGGTCCTACGGAGCCTCCTACAGTACAAGGGCCGAGTCTATCCTATCAACCCTAAGGCAACCGAGGTTCTAGGCTTAAGATGCTACCCGAGCATCCTCGACGTGCCCAGCTCGGTGGACCTTGTAGTCTTCGCTGTCCCCTCCAGAATTATACCGTCCCTGTTGGAGGATTGCGGGAAGAAAGGTGTGAGGAACGCCATCATCATATCCGGCGGCTTCAAGGAGGTAGGCGGCGAAGCGGAGAAGCTGGAAGCTAGCATCGTCGAGGTCGCTCGAAGGCACGGTATCAGGGTGATAGGGCCGAACTGCATAGGGGTCTACGACTCCAAGAGCGGCCTAGACACCTTCTTCCAGTCCCGCGAACGGATGACGCGCCCACCACCCGGCAAGGTGGCCTTCATCACCCAGAGCGGAACCTTCGGCTGCGCCATGATCGAGTGGATGGCTGAAGCCGGCCTTGGAATGAGCAAGTTCGTCAGCTACGGCAATAGAAGCGACGTAGACGAGGCAGACCTCATAGACTACCTGGCAGCCGACGAGGATACGAAGGTCATAGCGATCTACACGGAATCGATAGGCGACGGCAGAAAGCTCCTGCGGGCGGCAAGAGAGGCCCTGCAGAAGAAGCCCATCGTCATCCTGAAGTCTGGGAGAACAGAGTCAGGCTCAAGGGCGGCCTTGTCGCACACGGGCTCCCTGAGCGGCTCCTATGCCGTCGCGAAAGGAGCCTTCCGACAGGCAGGGCTGATCCAGGCCCAGAACCTAGAAGAACTATTCGACATGACTAAGGCCCTCCTGATGCAGCCGCCAGCCGAGGGTAACAGTGTCGCCATGATAACGAATGGGGCCGGACCGGTCGTCATGGCCGTTGACGCATGTACGGGCCTCGGCATAGAGACAGGACGATACTCCCAGCAGACGGTGGAGGAGCTGAGGAAGAGCCTTCCCTACTACTGCCAGATCGGCGCGGCCGTAGACCTCACAGGAAGCGCCACGGTTCAAACCTACAGAACAGGGATGGAGATGCTCCTGCAAGACCCGAACGTGGACCTCCTCATCGTCTTCATAGTATTCCAAGATACACCGCTGCAGGAAGAGATCGTAGACACAGTGCATGAAATGCTGAGGTACAAGAAGCCTATCATATGCTGCGCTGCGGGCGGAGAATACACGCGTAAACAGGTTGAGAGGCTTGAGAAGGGAGGAGTGCCCGTATATCCCACAGCCGAGAGGGCCGTAGCCGCCGCGCAAGCCTTGATCCAGTATGGACTACAGCAGAGAAAACAAGAGAGGCGAGAGGAGACCTCAGTCGAAGCCTTACCACGCGACCTCAACTCGGCGAGGCAAGTCATGGAAGAGGCGAGGAAGACAGGGCTCAGGCTCTTGACGGAGCATGAGTCTAAGGAAGTGCTGAGAGCCTACGGGATCCCCACTACGAGGGAGAGGCTGACGAGAAGCCCTGAAGAGGCGGTCTCCTACGCGGAGCAGGTCGGTTTCCCAGTTGTCCTGAAGATATCCTCTCCGGATATAGCTCACAAGACCGAGGCGGGTGGCGTTAAGGTCGGTCTTAGAACGTCTCAAGAGGTTTACGAGGCGTTCGAGGAGATAAACGCGAACGTGAAACGCTACATGCCCGACGCGCGGATTCAAGGCATCCTCGTCTACAGGATGGCGCCCCCTGGGACGGAGGTCGTCGTCGGAGCCACGAGAGACCAGCAGTTCGGCCCCGTCGTCATGTTCGGGCTCGGCGGGGTCTTCGTCGAAGCGTTGAAAGACGTCTCATTCAGGCTGGCACCGGTCTCTAAGAGAGAAGCGATGGAGATGATGTCAGAGGTGAAGGGCTACGCCGTCCTGAAGGGTTTCCGCGACAGGAAGCCCGCCGACCTTGACACCCTAGCCGACATCCTAGTGAAGGCTTCGGCCCTAGCCACGGATCTGAAGGAGATCAGGGAACTCGATATGAACCCGGTTCTCGCATACGAGAAGGGGGCCATGGTCGTCGACGCTAGGATAGTGATCGACTGAGACACGCATCCCAGGTCCAATAGAGAAACGTATCCCGGTGAATGCCCTCAGCGCCTCGGCTGATGAATTGGAAGGCTATGGACGCTAGGTACATGAGGCAAGAGGGCTCCTACTCGACCTCGACTCTGTGAGGGGATGGGGCTGCGAGGTGGAGGCTATGAACCGTGGGGGAGAGGGGTAGGCCGTTCAGGTACCCTGAATCCCTCATCACGTTCATACCCATTACTCAGACGGTCTCTAGGCTTCCCAACAGGAGAGCCTCTTCAAGCCCCGTCTAGGTACGCGGAGGCAGAAGGCGCCGGACCACGCGACGATAGGGAGGAGGGACTCAAGGCTAGAGCTTAGGTTAGAGGAGCATCTCGTCCACTCCAGTAAGCCGGTCGCAGTATCCCTAGACCCGTCCGGCGGAAGTCGCAAACCGAGCCGAACGGCTGAGGCGGAGGCGGCCCGGCTTGAAGCGTAGGGGATGGTTGAAGCCTCACGTCGCCGTCGACGCGATGGCCGGCCAGTTTCTCAGCATGGAGGTGACCCGCAAGGGCGTCTACGACCACACGATGGTAAAGCCCTCGTCGTGGGCTTCTTGAAGGCTGCCCGTCGAGAAGGCCTTCGCAGCCGAGACGTGAAGCCCGCCATCAGGGCGAGGGGCAACTCCATGCCGAGGGCGAAGGGCTGCCATGCGAGGAAGGTCGCCGTGCAGGAGCAGCTGCAGGACCGGGAGGCGTGGAGTCGAAGGCACAGGTACGGCTGCAGGTGGAGGGCCTAACCAGCCTTCGCATCGAATAAGGGCAGGCTGGGCGAGTACGTGAAGGGATGGAAGCTCGAGAGCATGGTTCAACAGGCGAGGCTGAAGGTCTCCGCGTACAACTGGCTGATAAACGCCATACCTATGGCAGACACCTGTTAGACCCCTCACCAAGAGGCAGCCTAGGCCGACCACCCCCACTTCACTATCAACCGGCATGCGCCAACTCAATGGGCTCCGAATAGCTTTTAGGCGAGACAGCGTAGGTGAGGCGGGGCCGATGAAGAGAGTCATCTCGCGCGACCGATGAGCTAAACCGGGGTACCGGAGGCCTACCCTCCAGGGGGAAGCCCGAGAACGCCTAGGAGGAGCTACAGCGTCGTTTTCATCGTCTCTAGGTGTGGCCTATTATGGGATGGGGCTTGTAGGGCTCCTCCAGCCGTCTGGCCTCGTCTGGGGTGAGGTGTACATCGAGCGCCGCGACGGCCTCCTCTACGTGCTGTACCTTGGTGACGCCTATGATGGGGGCGGTGACGCCTCTCTCCCAGAGCCAGGCGAGGGCGACCTGAGCCATGCTTACACCCTTCTCCTTCGCAACCTCCTGCACGCGTTCTACGACATCGAAATCCTCAGGTCGGAAGAACCGCTCCTTCAGCCAGCGATCAGACCGCAGCCGTGCGCTCTCAACTACCTCGCCGCGTTTATACCTGCCGGTTAGGAAGCCCCGGGCGAGGGGGCTCCAAGGTATCAACGCGACGCCCTGGTCCTTGCAGAGCGGGATCATCTCACGCTCCTCTTCGCGGTAGCAGAGGTTGTAATGGTTCTGCATGCTCACGAATCGCTCTAAGCCCAGCCTCTCGCTCGTCCATAGCGCCTTGGCGAACTGCCAGGCGTACATGCTGGACGCGCCGATGTACCGTACCTTCCCCAGCCGGACCAAGTCGTTCAACGCCTTAAGCGTCTCCTCGATGGGCGTCCCGTAATCCCACCTATGCGTCTGGTAAAGGTCCACGTAGTCTGTTCTGAGACGCTTCAACGAACCCTCGACCTGGCGAAGGATGTGCAGCCGCGAGAGTCCACGGTCGTTCGGGCCCTCCCCCATGGCGCCGTGAACCTTCGTCGCGATCACAACATCATCCCGGCGTCCATTCAAGAGTTCACCTAGGATTTCCTCTGAGCGGCCGCGCGAGTACACATTCGCCGTGTCGAAGAAGTTCACGCCAAGGTCTAGGGCGCGTTCCACGATCGGCCTCGCCTCGTCGATCTCGATCATCCATTCAGCCGCGTTGCCGAAAGACATGCAGCCTAAACAGATGCGGGAGACCTTCACACCTGCACGGCCTAGGTTTACGTACTGCATGAGGACGCCTTAGCTTTCCATCTGCTTTAAGCCTTCGCAGCAGGGCGTAGGCTTCACACCGATCCACTTTTATTTCATCTCCACCCCTGACCCAACTGTGATTGCCCGTGAGCTGGGAAGCGTTGAAGGGAAGGCTTCACGGAGCGTTCGCTTTTCCCGTAACGCCGTTTAAGGCTGACGATTGGATGGAGCTCGACGAGGAGGGGCTCAGAGCGAACATCAAGTTCCTCGTCAAGAATGGGGTTCGCAAGATGGTTCCCTGCGCCGGAACAGGGGAGCTTCCTTCGCTTACAGAAGAGGAGCATAGACGAGCCGTCAAGACTGTCGCTGAGACCGCTGGGAAGGATGCTCTCGTGGCGCCGGGTATCCCCGGGTCGACGAAGCAGGCGCTCCAAGCGGCTCGCTTCTTCGAGGAGCTAGGCCTTGAGGCTGTCCTCGCTTTCCCTCCCGCCGGGCGTGAGGCAGGCATACAGCTCCACTACGAGACCCTGGCCCAAAGCGTCCACCTTGGGTTGATCGTCTACAACACGCAGGGTTGGACGCCTCAGTTCATCGCTCAGCTTTCGAGGATCCCAACGGTCGTCGCTTTGAAGGATGAGATGAGTGAGCTGCGCAGCTTCGCGAGGACGGCCCGGCTTGTAGGCGACCGCATCGTCCTCATCGGCGGCGTAGACCACGGGGCAGCCGTAGCTCCCCAGTACTTCACGGCGGGGATGAAGGGCTTCACCTGCGGGTTGATAAACTTCGCGCCGAAGTACGAGCTAGGCATCTACGAGGCTGCCGTCCGAAAGGATTACGACCGAGTCGTACAGTTGCAGCAGACCCTGGCACCTCTGGCTGAGTTCCGGTCGAAGGTTGGAAGCGTAAGCGTGGTGAAGGCTGCGATGGACATGGTAGGGCTGGCCGGCGGTCCACCGAGGCCCCCTCACGTGAAGCTCACAGAGGAAGAAAGGAAGGAGTTGAAGAGGCTTCTCGCTGACCTAGGCTTGCAAGTCTAGGCGTTAATCGTAAGCTATGGAAGCATCTCTCCCCCCTTACGGCGAGACCTGAGGATGCTGTATGAAGGTGACCGTTCTCACCGTCGGTCCCCTGGAGACAAACTGCTACATCGTTGAAAGCCCTGGATCAAGGGAGGCGCTCATCGTCGACCCCGGTGCTGAAGCGGAGAGGGTCCTCGACGCCCTGGCCGCTAAGGGCTTAGTCCCAGCATCCATCGTGAATACCCACTGCCATCTCGACCATATCGGCGCTGATGAGAACCTCAGAGCTAGAACCGGGGCGCCCATCCTCGTCCACAGCCAGGAGCCGATCTCAGCGTTGAGGCCTAACCGTCTCCTCGAGGACGGCGACCTCGTCAAGTTCGGGACCTCGCAGCTTCAGGTTATCCATACGCCAGGCCATACTCCAGGCAGCATCTGCTTAATCGGGGAGAGGCTGCTCTTCACAGGGGATACTCTCTTCGCAGGAGATGTGGGGCGAACCGACCTCCCAGGCGGCGAGGAGGAGGCTCTGCTGAACTCGTTACGGAAGCTTCTCACCCTCGACGATAAGATTAGGGTATTCCCGGGGCATGGACCCAGCTCCACGATGGGTAGGGAGAAGCGCCTCAACCCGTATCTACGGCAGGCTGCTTCCATCGATAGCTAAAGCTACGGCTTGGAGAGATAGATGCCTTAAATCTCCCCCTACACTTCCGATGCTCTGATAGAGTAGTTGGTATGTTTGGTAAGGTAGTGTAGAAGAGGAACTTCCGGAGCGTAGAAAGCGCTGGCTTGTCCGCTAGAGGCTTGGAGAGCCATAGCTCCCTCTCCGTGCTGGGGGCAGCTCTCAGGAAGCCCACCCAAGCTGAGGAGGCCTGGCTGCCGTAGCACACCGGTCCCCTAAGACGTGAGGAGGCTGGTGGTCGAGACTTATACTGCCGCAACAAGGTGCACAGGGTCCTGGTTGAGGAAGGCTTGGCTAGGGAAGAGGTTAGGAAGCCTCCCTCTCCAAGAGCTGCGTGAAGCACATCGTAGGCCGGGTCCACCATCCCCAGACGCGCGGGAAGGTGGAGCGGCTGTACAGGACGCTACGGGATAAGGCTCGTTTCTTCCCCTCCATGGAGGAGTGCGTGAAGTGGTGCAACGAGTTGAAGCCCCACCTAAGCCTGGGCTTCGAGAACGTGGAAACCCCGAAGCCCACGCTAGGAAGCTTCCTAAAAGGTGAGAACCTATGGATGAGACGGAAAAGAGGGGGGCGAAACGATTCCAGGATACTACGATCAGGGTTTTGAGAGTAAAGTTATATAGCCTTTAGCCGACAATCCGCTACTCTACGGGGAGTGGCTTTGAAGGCTATCAGTCATGCTCATGATCTGAAGTTTCGGCTTATGACGGTCGACCTACTCAGGCTTGCGAAGAAGCGTTTCACCTACCGTAAGCTCTCGCAGTTGGTTGGGTTACAGGTGACCGTCTTGAGTAGGTACGTGAAGGGTCACGTGTTGCCCAGCAGCGACAGGGCGGTGAAGATGTGGGCTGCCCTCTCCCCTGTGGTCGGGCTGGAGCACGAGCTCTGGGCTAGGGTCAAGTTCGACGAGCACGGCTACTTCGACAACACCGGCATCATAGGCAGCTCGACTCTGCTCCAGATGGCCGCTCAGGACGCGCTCGGCAAATTCGCTGGCAGTAGTGTTACTATGGTGCTGACCGCCGCCGTCGACGGCATCCCTCTGGGGACGATGGTGGCGCAAGCGGTCAGTGTCGACTTGGTCATAGCGAAGGGGGCGAAGGAGGTCGGCGTCCCTGAGTTTGTCGAGGAGACCTACATACCTGAGGATACAGGCATGATGATCGCCTTCTACGTACCGAAAGGGGCGATAAAGCGCGGGGAGTCCGTCCTAATCGTAGACGACGTCATCAGGACCGGCTACACGCAGAACGCCTTGATCAACCTCGTCCAAAAATGCAGAGCTGAACCCGCAGGGGTCTACGCGCTCGTAGCCATCGGCGACGACGCCGAGTCGAAGGTCCATGCACCGCCAGAATGCAAAGTAGAGACAGTCATCAAGGTGAAGCCGAAGCCTCCTGTGACGCAGGCTTAGGTCTGAATTTAACGGTCACCTTGAAGCAGAGACCAGCCTTCACCTGACGGAGTCCTAGACGAAAGGTTATTAGAGCCCGCCCCGTAGCCCAGAGCGAGATGAAATTTGTTGAACACCCAAGCCTTCCTAAGGGCATTGCAAGGTTTAAACGAGGTGGAGATAGGCTTCCAAGGCAGGCGCAGCGGGAAGACCTTCCGGACACCGCTCTGGTATGTCCTCGAAGACCACAAGCTTCTTCTCCTCCCAGCCTCACGCTCATCGACCAACTGGTACAAGAACATCTGCGAGAAACCGAGGTTAACCCTTAACGCCGGTGGCAAGGAGGCGATCGTCTCGGTGAAGCCCGTCGTTGAGAAGCAGGCCGTGAAGGCTATTGTTGAAAAATTCAGGGCGAAGTACGGCGCAGGAGAGGTCGAGAAGTACTACGCGGGCCTAGATGTCGCTGTTGAAGCCACCTTGTCTGACTGAGGACGGACTAGGAACCGAAGCATCCTACAAAGGCCTCAAGGCGCCCATATAACCGCGTAGGTAACAGTTCGGCAGCGCTCACCCTGACAGGTAAGATTCCAAGAGGAACGGAGAGATGGAGCCGATCCTATTCGCTACGAGAAACGAGGACAAGTTCAAGGAGGCCGAAGCCATCCTCTCAGAGCGAGGCCTAGTCGTCAAGATGCTGAAGGAGCCGAAGCTTGAAGTCCAATCCGACTCCCTGAAGCGGATCGCGAGGCTCGCCGCCGTCTCCCTCGTGAAACATGGCTGGTCACCGGTGCTTGTAGAAGATACGGGCCTCTTCATCCACGCGTTGAACGGTTTCCCCGGCCCATACTCCTCCTACGTGCTGCGAAGCCTCGGCAACAAGGGGGTGCTCAAACTCATGGACGGCGTCGCAGATAGGGGCGCGGTCTTCAGGTGCGCCGTCGCGTTCTGCAGAACCGGTGAGAAGCCCGTCGCGTTCCAAGGTGAGGCCCAAGGCCGGATCGCAGTCGAAGAACGCGGGATTCGATGGGGGTACGACCCCATCTTTGAACCTTACAACGGTGGAGGGTTAACCTTCGCCGAGATGGGGCCGGAGAAGAAGAACAAGCTATCCCATAGAAGAATGGCATTTGATCGTTTCCTAGACTGGTACATGTCTGGACAGACGGGCTCCTTTGACTTAAGATCGCCTCTTGGAGGAGTTAGGTGAACCTCCGCTACTCTGGGCGGCGCTCCTCCCAGGTCCTCGTTCACCCTGGCGTAGTTGTGGTAGAACCTGTAGAGGCTCAGCCAGTTATGGACCTGGCTCAGGTCGCAGTCCTCGCGGAAGCAGGCGGGGAGCGGTTGTCGAACGCCTCAGCCCG
>JAWCPE010000080.1:0-9298 GCA_038870415.1 Bathyarchaeia archaeon | reverse complement strand
ATCATCTCCGCCGAACAGGTTGACTTGTAGAAGCCCCTCCTCGTCCGCAGTCGCCTCCTCTTTCTCTTCTTGCTCCCTCTGCAGCAGGGAGGGTTTAGTCCCTGCCAAGCCCCTCCTAGCAAGGTCGTTCTCCTTTCCTGCTTCCGAGTTGAGAAGCCTGACGCTCTCATCTTTCCTAGGCCTAGGCTGTCCGGAACGGTTGTTAGACCCGGTCTGGGTCTCCGCTCCCTCGTCCTCAGGCGCCTTCAAGAGCACGTCCTCAAACCTCCTCTGTTCCCCATCGGAGTCGAAGTGAACGGCTAATGGCTCGCTGCAGTTAGGGCACGGCGTACGGCTCTGGCTCAGCCTGACCGCTGTTCTTGGCGCCATATAAGAGCCGACCCAACCACACTTTGCGCATTTCAGCCGCATCTAGTACCTAGCCATTCCTGCAGAGCTAGAGTTCGAAGTTAAGACCTCTAGCAGATTAATCCGCATTCAGGTCAGATTACCATGACAGGTCGGAGCGGTGGTTGCCGCTCACTCTTGCAGGACGGGAGGCAAGGTTCGCGACCTCAACTTGGCAAGACGAGCCTAAGGAAGTCTACCGGTCCTCTCCTACTCCTAAATACTACTGGCTGTTGCTATGTTCCACTCGGTGAAACTAACGCTCACCATGGACGAACATGTAGTAGTTTCGGGTAGAACGCTTCGCGGCAAGTCAAGCTGTTGTCTAATGGGGTATCCCGTATCACAAGTAATCATGCGAAAAGCGATGTTTTGACCCCGCGCTTACCCAAGCCCAGCTGATGCGCCGTCTGGACAGCGTTTCCCAAGGTTGCATGGTAAAATCTATAAGGGTCGCGCCCTCAGCTAAGTGGCTTGGTGGCCTTTCGCCTTGAGCAAACCGGTGGACGTCGGCTCCGTGAAGGTGGGAACCACAATCCTCATAGGTGATGAGCCTTGCCGAGTCGTGGAGTATGAGAAGTCGAAGCCCGGTAAGCACGGCGCCGCGAAGGCAAGGATCGTCGCAATAGGCATCTTCGACAACGCGAAGCGAAGCATCATCAGCCCCGTCGACGGAAAGATCGAGATACCCATCATCGACAAACGGAGTGGCCAGTTAGTCTCCGTCTCAGGGAACACCGTCCAGATCATGGACCTCGAAACGTACGAGGTCTTCGAGGTGCCCACACCAGACGACCCGGAGCTCAAACCGAAACTCGTCCCACCCGCCGAGGTAGAATACTGGCGTGTCATGGGCCGAAGCAAAATTACGCGTGTTAAGGGCTGAGCCACCGAGGTTAGAGCGTCAAGCCTAAATAGCGAGCAGGCAGAAGAACCCTACATGGGCCGGTAGCTCAGCTTGGCTTGAGCATTCGGCTGATAAGCCAAGCTCTAAAGTCACAGAGACCGAAACGGAAACGAACGCGACGCGGGAAAGGTCGAGAGTTCAAATCTCTCCCGGCCCATCAAAACGTCAGCCTACAGGGGACTCCGGGAGTGGGCTTGGCGGTATGCAAGTCCAAGGGCAATTAGGCTGGCGAGGCTTCTAGGGCTTTATCCTGTTCTCTTCGATGTAGTCCCAGTCGAGTTCCATCCCCAGTCCGGGTGTTTGCGGTATAAGGACGTTGCCGTCTCCGTCCATGGGGTCACATAACTTCTTGAGCGGCGGGCGTGGCGTCTCGTAATCGTAGCCGGGGCCGAGGAGTCCTCGCTCGTACCATTCGCAGAGCTTAGGGCTTGTCGCTCCGAGGACCTGTAGGTGGCCGAAGCCTCCCCCGTGGAGTTCGCATCTGACGCCGTAGGCCTCGCAGAGGTCGACGCACTTCTTCACCGCCGTTATGCCGCCGAGCGAGCATTCCATCCTTACTATGTCGGTGGCGCGCCTGGCAAGCCACTCTGCCCTTGTGTAGAAGCTGCCGAGGCTCATCTCAGGTGCGAGGACTGGTATCTTCAACTCGCTGCAGAGCTTGACGTATGGGTCTATTCTATCTTCCAGTAGTGGTTGTTCGAACCAGGCGAAGTTGAGCTTCTCCAGCTCCCTTCCAACCCAGATGGCTTCCTCGAGGTTGTAACCGCCCCCAGCCCCGACGGTCCAGGTGTCCAGCATCAACGCCATCTCGTCGCCTACACGTTCCCTGACCGCCTTACAGACCGCGATATCATGCTCAGGGAAGGTCTCCGTATCCGGGCAGGGCTTCTTCCCGACCGGGTCGTAGAATATGTACGGGTGTATCTTGTACCCCCTGTACCCTTGCCTCTTGCACTGTTCAGCATGGTCGGCATAGTCCTCCGGCGTCCCCAGGTTTGGGCCGGAGCTCGCGTAAGCCTTCACCTTATCTCTGAAGCCTCCTAGAAGCTTGTAGACCGGCACCTTGAAGCATTTCCCTGCGAGGTCCCATAGGGCCATGTCTACGACGCCGATCGTGCCCTCGCTGACCCGCCACCTGGTGAGCGAGTACATCCACTGCCAGAGCTTCTCCCTGTCGAAAGGGTCCTCTCCAACGAGCAGAGGCTTTATCCATCGATCGACGACCGGCCTGCTTCCGCCAAGGCATACGCCCTCCACGCCCTCGTCGGTCACTATCCTCGTTAGGCTCGACGTTACCTCGTACTTGGGTCCGAAGAAATCGTACTGGTATCCCCAACGAGAGTAGAGAACCGTTCCATACGTCTTGAATTCGACCGTCTCAACGTCCGTGATCTTCACGCGCTCTCACCGTTGAAGGCGTCTCGCAGTCTATCCGCACATAAACCTTGCGAAACGAGTGAAGAGTCCGCCGTTAGCATAGTCCTCTGAGAGAAACGCTCTACGAAGCTGTCCTCGTGGAGTTCAAGGCCGAGTACGAGGCGTAGGTGAGCCTTCAGCACCTGCAGCGATCCTTATCTACTGGGTCGGAGAGGCTTGCCCTGTCATCGGTGAAGAGATGGGGTTCAACCTCTTCGCGTTCAGCAGGAATATCGCGATTCTAGTGTTGCTCTTACTGTTCAGCGCGCTGGCAACGAACCTGACCTCACCGGTTTGGCCTATCTACGTTCGGGAACTTGGAGCATCTATGACGGAGCTCGGCTTCGTCACAGGGCTTTCAAACGCTGTCGGCGCGATCATCCAGATTCCCAGCGGGCTGGTCTCCGACAGATATGGCCGTAGGAGGATTCACTTCCTCGGCACGGTCGCAGCGGCCTTCCCGCCGGTGCTCTATACAATCGCACGCAGCTGGGCCGACCTAATTCCCTGGGTTCTGCTGGCAGGCGTCGGCATAGGCCTGACAACCCCTATTAGGCTGGCTATAGTCGCTGATGAGAGCGGGACTACGCAGAGAGCCAGAGCTTACAGCTGGTTCAACGTAGCCTTCCTCATTGGGCCGACGATAGGCCCCTCCATAGGTGGCCTAGTAGCCGATACCTACGGTATACGCGCCTCGTTCCTCCTCGCTGGGTTTTTCATGGCCTTTAGTTCCGCGCTCGCATTCATCCTCGGAGAGACACGTAAGCCCAGCGGCATCCCCGGCGTTGGCGTACCCCGGCTGAGCCTGAGCACAGCTGCTACGCGGCTCATCGCTGTTTTCTCCGTGAATGCCGCCCAGGGAGCTGCGATGGGCCTCTTCACCACGGTTACACCCGTCTTCCTCACAACCCGTTTCTCCATGGACCTGACTCTTGTCGGGTTCATATACGCCGTCGGCCTCGGCCTCTTCCCGCTGCTAAGCCAGATCCCGGGAGGCTACCTAGCCGATCGATTCGACCAGCGGTCGCTAATGGTTGTCATGTTAGTCGCCTCGGCGCCTTTCTTTGCGCTCGTGTCGTCGTCGAGAAACGTCTTTGAACTCATCTCGTACGTATCCTTGGCTAACGCCATACTAGCCTTCTCTTGGCCTGCGTTGAGCGCTCTTCAAGTTGCCGTGGTGCCCTCCGACCTATGGGGGTTCGTGAACGGCGTAGCGACGAGCGGCTGGTGGACCGGTATGATGGCAGGCTCGATGCTTAGCGGCATCATGTGGGACACGACTGGCATGGGCACTCCCTACTACGCGACTGCCGTAGCGACGATAGCCTCCGCGATCCCAGCGCTCATGCTCAAGCCATGCTCGCAACCAAGCGACCCTGATAGATGAGCAGCGATGAGCGGGAAGTAAACGATGTAGCATAGAGGAGAGAGGCTGCAAGTGGAGCCCTCCTCTCCGTGCTTGAGCACATAATCAGCCAGGAGTAGCTGGACCTGACCCCTCAACCTCACAAGACATGGGAGACCCAGGGTTAGTTACAAGATAGGCCGTCGTAGGCAATGGCTCGCTGGAACCGCAGGTCTCGTGAACTCAGTAAGTCCAAGTCCGGAGTTCCTATGGAGGCGGCTCTCCTGATGGAGGTATCTGCCCAAAACTTGAGGTGGGCCCGAGGGGATTCGAACCCCTGACCAGCAGGTTTCTCCGCGGGTTATGAGCTTCGACGGGTTGTTCTGTCGCTCTAACCTCTTCAGGGCAGCCTGAACGCGGCATATCCTGGCTGAGCTACGGGCCCTGGCTATGGATTGTCTCTGCAGCATGATATATGCTTTCCCGCTTGCGGACATCGTTCTCTGGTAGAACTGTTTTTCGGTGAAACCTTATATCAAGGAGGGGGTTCTGACTCGGTCGAGCGCCGCGTTCGGCCGCGCCGCTGTCCATGCTTCGACGCGCATGGGCGAGAGCTCAGCTAGGTAGAGCAGCGGACCCGAAGCCTTCGGGGCTGAAGCTGTTAAGCTGAAGACAAGCGGCTGTGGAGACCCGTTGGTCATCGGTTCGAATTGGCGCCCGCGAAGTGGGGAGCCAAGTGAATCCGATCGGCGGCGCTTCCACACCTTCGCGCCGCGACTTCTGCACGGTTTATAAGATGGTCTCAACTGTTACGGGGCGAGCGGCTGGTCGGTTTGGCGGAAGAGTTCAAGTACGTCGTCAGGGTCGCCGGCATAGACCTCGACGGTTCGCTTAAGGTATCGTATGCGCTCTCGAAGGTCAAAGGGTTGGGCAAGAGCCTGGGCAGGGCCGTCGCCAGAGTGGCTGGCGTAAACCCTGACAGCCGGATAGGGTACCTCACGGATGACGAGGTCAGGCGGTTGGAGGAAGCCGTCCGCGAGCCTTCGAAGCTTGGGCTTCAGAGCTGGCTTCTCAATCGTCGTAAGGACTTGGAAAGCGGAGCAGACCTCCATCTTACAGGGCCTACGCTGGAGCTTAGGACGAAGATGGACGTCGAGCTTATGAAGCAGATCAGGTCGTGGAAGGGGATTAGGCACAGCCTAGGGTTGAAGGTCCGGGGTCAGAGGACTCGCACTACGGGCCGGACCGGCCGCGCTGTAGGTGTTAGGAAGAAGACGCTGCTCGCCGCCGCTCAGGCTGCAGCCCAGGCTCAGAGAGGCGAACGGAGGAGAGAATAGCCTTGGGCGACCCTAAGAGGAGGCGTAGGAAGTACGAGACCCCCCTCATCCCTTGGGCTGCCGATAACCTTGAGAACGAGCTGAGGCTGCTCGGCGAGTATGGGTTAAGGAACAAAAGGGAGCTCTGGAGGCATAGGACGGAGGTCTCGAAGTACAGGAAGCTCGCGCGAAGCCTCCTCGCCATGCCCGCGGAGCAACGTGAGAGAGCGGGCGCGGAACTCCTCGCGAAGCTTGAGAGACTGGGCGTCGTACCTGCGGGGGCTTCCGTCGACAGCATCTTAGACCTGACGCTTCAAGACCTCCTCGAGAGGAGGCTTCAGACCGTCGTCTACCGGCAGGGGTTGGCGAAGACTGCTCAGCAGGCACGCCACCTGATCACGCACGGCCACATCCAGGTCGCAGGCCGCATCGTGAGGGCGCCCTCCTACTACGTGAGCGGGGAGGAGGAGAAGACGGTAGGCTACGCCCCCTACAGTCCCCTCGCTGACCTAGAACATCCAGCTAGAGTCTCGATAGAATCGGCGCAGTCAACTAGGAAGATGCGGGAAGCCGAGGAAGAGCTCAGACCTGAAGCTGTCCCCTCAATGTCCGGAGAGCGGTCTGGCGCAGCTTAAACGTGATCGAGCGAAAGAAAAGGGCCCGACCGGTAAGGCTTATCCATGCACGGCTGTTCGATCTTCCCGTCAACATTAGGTCGTAGGTAGGTTATACTCTTCTCCCCCTTCTCCCGCCGGGTCTTCTGGTTCCGTCGTGAGGGATAGGGGTGACATCTTCCACGCGGCCGATCTTGAAACCGGCGCGGGCTAGGACGCGTATAGCGTGCATAGCGCCGGGGCCTGGTGTCTTGGCGCCTGTGCCTCCGGGGGCTCTCACTTTTATGTGGAGGGCGCTTATGCCTTTGTCCTTCGCCACGGTGGCTGCATGGCTGGCCGCCTGCATCGCCGCGTAGGGTGAGCCGCCCAGTCGGTCCGCCTTGACGAACATGCCGCCTGTGGCCTTCGCAACTGTCTCTGAGCCCGTGATATCGGTTATGTGAACGATGGTGTTATGCGAAGAGCTGTAGATGTTCGCGATACCCCAGCGTTCACCTCTCTTCTCAGCCATGAGGCCACCTTACGCTTGAACGTTGACTCGATGCTCAGGGTCCATATAAAGCCTTACCTGCGGATGAAGGGGCAGGCTTCTCCCTGCCTGCTATCTTGCCGCTGCGTGGCCTCACCCTCTCTGACGTTGTCATTTGTATGAGGAAGCGTAGAGCGATGGGAGGTATTTCCCATATATACACCCGAGTGCTGCTTTACCCGGCGCTACGCCACTGGGGCTCTTCTTCCCAGCTTAACGTATCGAGTAGAGCGGTCATCTGTTAACATTCTTTTCAGCACCCGTTTCGCCTTCAGACCTGATGGAGGCCTCCCTAGGCTATTTAAGCCAGAAACCTAATCGGTCTCACCTGCAGCTGTTCTCTAGTAATACGCTCTCGGGGCCTGGCCTTCACTTCCGGTCGGAGAAGCGTCGAATAGGCAGGTCTATCCTGAGCGGTTTGACATCTCTCTTTCTGATTAAGTTCAAAAGGTTCCAGCCGTAGCATGTCAGACGATTAGAGGTGTAGGTTGGCGATGGAGAGGGGCCTTGCTAAGCTGCTCATGCTCGGGTGCTGCTTCATCCTCCTCCTCGCGACGGCTCACTCGACGCCTCGAGCGGCAGGAGAGAGCGACGAGGGGCTGGTCAAGGCATACTTCTCCGCGAGGCCGGTCAACGCCGAGTTCTCAGACCCACAGGTATGGTTGGGCTATGCCCCAACGGTCTTCAAGTCAGCCGATGGGCTTGGCACCGTAGCTTTCTACGTGAAGTACGACTTGAACAGTAGAAGCATCTACGCTGCCTTCTACGTCTCGTCTGATACTACTCCATCCCCCACGGGGGATGAGGTTAGGCTCTACCTTGATATGCGTAACAATCGAGGTTCGGCGCCCGATCAGAACGACTACAGGTTCGTTGTACGCCGCGAGGGGCCGATTGAAAGCTCCGGGTGGAGTGTCTCTCTCGGCGATTGGGCGCCCGTGGACTACCCTGGATGGCAGGGCTACAGGTATGATACGCTCCAGGGCTGGGGCGCATTGATGGTGATCCCCGTGCCTGATCTAAGTGACGGCGACCTTATGGGCGTCGGCCTTTACCAACACGATGTGTCAAGCGGCACTGCGAAGTTCCCCAGCGGGTTCTTCGCCAACAACCCCAGCAGTTGGGGAAGCCTGCTATTCACGACGACTGAACTCGTCTTTGACACCTCTCCGGCAGGGGTCTCGCCGATCACCGTGGACGGCTTCACCTACGCGCCGGGCGAGCTCCCGGCTCGATACCGCGCGGTGAGAGAGCAGAACGTGACCTTCTCCATACCTGAGGCTTCCGTGGTTCAACCAGGGGCGCGTTTCAACTTCACGCAGTGGAGCGACGGCTCGAACGAGACGGCTAGGTCTCTCTTCGTGCGCGGGGAGATGAATCTGACGGCGGAGTTCACGACGGAGTACTACCTCTCCGTCTCTTCGCCTTTCGGGGTTGTCTCCGGGGAGGGCTGGTACCGTGGAGGAGCGAACGCTACATTCTCCGTCTCAGCGGTTCAGGATTACGGGAATGGGACGAGGGAGTTCTTCGCGGGTTGGAGTGGAGACTACAACGGTACTGAGCCTGAAGGGGTCCTCGTGATGGATGGGCCGCGTAACGTGACGGCTCTCTGGAAGACGCAGCATCTCCTATCGTTGAACGCGGGCGGAGGCATAGTCCTAGGCGAGGGCTGGTATGATAGTGGCGCTAACGTGACGGTTGAGGCAGTCTCACCCTCAGTGGTGGTTCCCGACCGGTCGAGGCTCCTCTTCACAGGCTGGTCTGGGGACTTGAACGCTTCTGACCCGCAGCTCTCACTACTGATGGATGGGCCGCGTAGCCTGACGGCTAACTGGAGGACGCAGTACTACCTGGCGGTAGACCCTAACGGAGGCGTAGCTAGTGGCGAGGGCTGGTACGATGAGGGGGAGGAGGCCCTCCTGGAGGCGAACTCCACCTGCTGGGAGGTGCCTGGAGAGTCGAGGCTAGCCTTTACAGGTTGGTCTGGGGACTTGAACGCCTCGACGCCTACCGTGACGATTCGTATGGACGCCTATAAGGACGTGAAGGCGAACTGGAAGAGGCAGTGGTACCTGACCGTAGACGCGGCTGGCGGCGTCGTAGATAAGGAGTCGCAGTGGGTTGACGACGGGGCGTCCGTGACGGTGACGGCTGCCTCCCCATGTAAGACGGTTGAGAAGCAGAGCAGGCTCGTCTTCCAAGGTTGGAGAGGGGCCTCGAACGCCACAAGCCTAAGCGTGACGGTCCAGATGGACGGCTTCAAGGCTTTGAACGCCTCTTGGAGGACGGAGTACTACCTGAAGGTGGAGTCGCAGTATGGGAGCCCGCAGGGCGAAGGCTGGTACCCGGCTGGCGCGAGCGCCACGTTCACCGTGACATCGCCTGTAGGCTTCCTCGTACAGCAGGTCTTCAAGGGCTGGAGCGGCGACTCGACCGCGGCCTCGGCTTCAGCCTCCTTGACTATGGACGGTCCTAAGACGGTTACAGCCCTTTGGGGGACGGACTACACTCAGCTCTTGGTCCTCGTCGCCGTCATCGTCCTCGCGGTCGTCGTCTTAGCCCTGATCCGCGTGAGAAGGACGGTCCGCTGGGAGTGACGGCCGTCCCGGGGCCCCCCACGGTGGTCTCCACGAGTGTCCTAGGTGTCTAGAACGGTGCTTTCAAACCGTCTTTCTCCATGGTTTACCGTGGTTTTATCCGCCTCAAAGGGGCGCAGGGCGGGCCCTGATTCAGCCGAAACCTAGCGTGGACGCGCTCTGATTGGGAGCCTTCCTCTCAGCTCGT
>JAWCPE010000079.1:0-9428 GCA_038870415.1 Bathyarchaeia archaeon | reverse complement strand
GATGAACGTGAACCGCATCATTGGACACGCCCCGTTCTTCCATGCAGCGGGTCTTAGAAGAGTTGTTCTCCCTCCGCTAGGTGTTTGCGTGCGACTTCCTCGTTCAGCTCAACGCCTAGGCCAGGTCTCTCCGGGACTCGGATGAAGCCGTCTTTAATGATGGGTTTCTCGATGCCGGTGACTAGGTCGTCCCACCACGGGACGTCTTGGCTGTGGAACTCCAAGGCTAGGAAGTTAGGGATAGCCGCGCAGGCGTGAGCCGCCGCGAGCGTAGCGACTGGGCTGCAGATATTGTGCGGCGCCATGTTAATCGTGTAGGTCTCGGCCATATCCGCGATCTTCTTACACTCCAAGAGGCCACCGGAGTTCGCCATATCCGGCGCGATCACCGCCACCGCTTGGCGTACGATGAGTTCCCTGAAGCCGTGCCGCGTGAAGAGGTGTTCGCCTACGCAGATGGGGGTGCTTGTCGAGGCTGACACCTTCGCTACCGTTTCGGGGTTGTCGTAGGGGACCGGGTCCTCGAACCACATGAGGTTGTAGGGCTCCAGCCTCTTCGCTACCTTGACGGCGTCTGCCACATTGTAGCTCCAGTGAGCGTCGATAGCCAGGTCGACGTCGTCTCCTATCGCTTCTCTCACGGCAGCAACGACGCTGACGATATGCCGGGCCTCCGCGTTGCTCAAACCCAGGTTATGGTAGTCGAGCCTCTGGTAAGGCGTCAGATGGTCCACGTCGAACTTGATAGCCCCAAAGCCACGAGCCTTAACCTCCAAGGCACGCTCTGCGTACGACTCTGGGGCGTAGTCCTTTCCAGCGTGGCTGTCCGCGTAGACCCGTACCCGGTCGCGGTACTTGCCGCCGCCGAGAAGCCTGTAGATGGGCGCTTCCAGCTTCTTCCCGGCGATGTCCCAGAGGGCCATCTCCACACCGCTCCAGGCTGTGACTTGGGCGCCGGCGGGGGTGGGCGGGTTCCGCATCACTTTGAGGAAGAGTCGGCCTATATCCATGGGGTCCTCGCCCATGAGTAGGGGACGGACCTTGCTGCGGATGAGGTCTTTGACGCCTGCTTCGCCCCAGCATTCGCCGAGGCCGTTGAGGCCTTCGTCTGTCTCGACGCGGACAAGGAGCCAGTTGAAGTTCCCACGGACTATCGCCGTCTTAACGTCGGTAACCTTCAACTCAGTTCACCGAAGCCTGAGCGTTCTCTCAGGCGATATGAGCTTTGCCGCGTTCATGAACGCCTCACCGCCGGAGAGACTTGACTTAGAATGAATCTTGGAGTGGTATCGGAAAAGTAAATAGGGGCTCGTTCCTCTGATGTTGTGTGCTCCGGTGGCTCCGGTCGAGGGCCTTCACGGCCCGCCGAGTATAGTCCGGTCAGCTCAGGCCTGGAGAAGTATTCTGCCCTTTCGAGGCAGAGGTCGCGGGTTCAAATCCCGCCCGGAGCACCAAACCATAAGACAGCCGGGAACTGCCTCAACCATACAGCTCATCGACGGAGAAGGATGCCGAGAAGAGGGAGATCGAGAGAAATCTCAACTAGCTCAGGGAAGTGATGGGCGTGGAGAAACTGGGAAGAAAGTATCCTGTAAAAAGGCTCTGGATAGAGTCAACAATCGTGGCAAGCGATCCCCAATCCTGTGTACAGGTCTGAGTCTATGATAGGTGGATGAACAGGGGAAGTGGTGATGATCTCCTGTGCTATCAACGTTGAGCTTCCGACCAAGGTTACGCTCCAGTATGTCGAGCAAGGCAGCTCCTCAGGTTACCCATTGATACTTCTGCACGGTTACGCTGATTCCTGGCGATCCTTCGGGCGTGTTCTGTCCTATCTCCCCACATCCATCCGTGCATTCGCCCTAACGCAAAGAGGCCATGGCGATGCGAGTCGCCCCCTGACTGGTTACACCCCGCGTGAGTTCGCGATGGACCTAGCAGCATTCATGGATGCGCTTCATCTAGAGGCAGCCGTCATTGCAGGCGGTTCTAGCGGTGGCGTCGTAGCCAGGCGCTTCGCGATAGACCACCCCCAACGCACAGCGGGGCTGATACTGGTCGGCTCCCCCCTCACCCTGCGGGACAAGCCTGGTGTGCGGGAGATGTGGGACTCTACCATATCGAAGTTGAGGGATCCGATCGACCCAGAATTCGTACGCGAGTTCGCAGAGAGCCAATTGGCCCAGCAGGTGCCGCAAGCATTCCTGAGAACCGTCGTAGAGGAAAGCCTTAAGGTTCCAGCACGAGTGTGGAGGGCAACACTGGAAGGCCTGCTGGAAGACGACTCCTCAGAGGAACTGGACAAGATCACAGCCCCCACCCTCATCATCTGGGGTGACAAGGACACAATCATCCCACGAAGCGATCAAGAGACGCTAGTCGAGAGGATCGCGGGGTCGCGACTCGTAGCGTATCCTGGTGCTGGACATGCTCCATACTGGGAGGAGCCTGCACACTTTGCTTCCGATATTGAAGCCTTCATCGAAGAACTCGCCCATCGAACACGATCGGAGCCCAAGCATGGCTCAGCCAAATGCGATCTCCATCGACTAGACTAGGGCGAACTGTCGATGGACCTATAAGGTTGCCTAGATGTTTGTCTTATGATACGGAAAGTAGCTATCCTGCCCGATTCCATGAAGGTCACTCCAGTTCTCCAGCCTAGAGACTAGGCCGTCCCGAGACGCTTAGCGTAGGCCCTAAGCCTCTTCAAGGCGTTCAGCCTATCTTTCTCGCCGATCCGGGAGGACTCGACCGCTGTCTCCAGGTACGCGATGGCCTGGTCGTATTCTCTCCGCCTGACGGGGAAGGGGACGCCGTCCTTCCCGCCGAACGCGAACGAATACTTCACAGGGTCCTGCCAGCTCGGCCTGTCACCGTATACCAGTTCAGAGATGAGGGCAAGCCCCCTCACGGTCGCAGGGCCGATCCCCTCTTGGGCTAGGACCTCCTCGTAGCCTCGAGGCTGAAACTCGTACAGTCTCTTGAGGGCTTCCCAGCTCATCCCCCGCGGCTTGATGGCGTACCGCGTCACGTATTCAGGAGTGGTAGCGGCGGTTTCAGTCCATCTGAGAAGGGATTCCTGAGGGCTGACTCTGATGGACTGATAGAGCCTCTGGAGCCGGGTGGGGCTTTCATTGCAGAGCGCCGCGGAGGTCCTCCTGCAGGCCTCGCTCTGGGTTGCAGTCATGTCTAGGACGTCGGGGTGGACTCGGTCCCCGACGATGCCTTGATGGGGCTCCACTACGAGGCTCTTAAGCCCGCTGGAGAGCCAGTGGTAACGTCGGGCGAGGCCGCATTCCGGGCTCATGCCCTGTTGGACTACTGCCCACTCAGCATCGGACGTGACGAAGATAGTGTGATGGTAGAGCGTGTACCCTGCTTGGATCGCGGCGTTGTCCACCTTGGCCGATATCCGGCTTGCATACTGCAGCCGTGAGATATCCTCTTCGCCGAGGGATAGCCTCCTGCCTACGACTGTCAGCTCCGAGAGGGCGTCGCGTGAGCGCCTGCCTTTCCCACCGCACGCTTTCACATCCAAGTCGAGTCTGTCGAGGGCTGTCTTCAAGACGCCGCAGACGACCGTGGTGGTGCCGCTGCTGTCCCAGTCGTAGCCAAGCGCGCAGGAGAGGGCCTGGAACCAGACCGGGTCTGAGATACGGGCGAGGACCTCGCTGGGACCGTACTCATCGGCGATCGTGACGAGAAGGGCGCCGGCCATCCTCTCCATCCTAGAGACAAGCCAAGGCGGGGCCTTCCCGCCGTGGAGGATAAGGTCGGCGAACCCAACCCTTCTCAAACGAAAGACCCGTGAACCTAAGCTGGACAATCAACTAGGGGAAAAGGCCGATTTATCTCTGTTGCTGAGGCGGCAGACTTCTCTGATCGCCCGACAGCGTGGAAAAGCTTAAACTCGAAATGCTCATACCATCATAATTTGGATGCGAGAATGCCAAACGTTGCGGTCTCCTTAAAGGATGAGGAGCTTGAAAGCTACGCGGAGACGCTTAAGGCCCTAGGTAGCCCCGTGAGGCTCCGGATACTTCTTATGCTTGCCGAGACGAAGAGGCCGCTCCACATCAAGGCCGTGGCGAAGAATCTGGGCCTCGACTACGCAGCCGTCTACAGACACGTAGAGACACTGAAACGCGCCCGCCTCCTAGAGGTCTACGAGGTAGGCCGCTCGAGGGTCCTCACGCCGACTCGGCCTGAGTCGCTTAAAGCCTTCCTCCAACTGCTAGGTCCCCCGAGCGAGAAGGCTGCCTGAGAGCGCGTCCAACGAGGGGTTGGCCCCATTCTAAGGCATCAGTTTTCTCTTCAAGCCTACTCTCCCAGCGGCACGCGTAAGGCTTCCGGCTTCGCAGAGACCCCTTGCTTGTCGGAACGCCTTGCTAGGGAAGGTACTCTCCTGATGAGAGCCTGGTAGATGAGGTATCCGCCGAAGACGCTTAGCGCGCCTGCTACCACGTTGAAGGCTGCGATGAAGGGTAGCATCGCCACCACGGCTTCGACGCTCGTAGGCGTGAAGATAGGCAGGAGGTAGTAGTTCCCGACCGTCATCACGGCAACGCGGCTCAGTATCCCTGCGGCCATCGATGCAGCCTTCACGTACCTGTTTGAGGCCGTGTAGAACGGGACCATACCTAGGACCGTCGCGAACTCCGCGAGGCTCCGCATGAATGCGCTGAAGGGGTCCCTGTAGGATATGCTCAGGAAGACCACGGCGGATGTCATTAAGCCTGAGTGAGCGCCATAGAGCAGCAACGCCACAACGACCGGTATGCCGTCTAGGTCGAATCGAAGCCTTGGGAAGAGCGGGAACGGAATCTTGACCCCGCCCCATTTGAAAGCATGGTCGAGGACTATCACCATCGCGCCTAGGACTGCAGACCCCGCGATCATCTTCGTCGAAGCCTTCACTCAGAACCCCGGCCCACTCTAGGCAACGGCATCATTATTTAACGCTTTCTGTAACTTTTAATGCCCATTCAGACACATATTCTAGGCATTAGTTTTTCGATAGACGGGCAGATCCGTCAAGATATTCGAGTTGAGGCCGCTCCACAACTTGCCTTCCTCACAGCGACTGAGCCTCAAGACGCCCGCGCCCTAAGACATATGAGCATGGCCTGAAGACGGAAACCTGAGACCGCAGGACGCGGACCACCCATGTGGAAGATAGTTGATTCCGCGACGTTCGGCTTCAAACCTTATCCGCAAGGTGTAGCATCCATCAAACGCATCCTTGAGCAGAAAACCGTAGGTAGCCGGCGCCTAGCAGGCCTCGGCCTCCTTGAGCTTCCGCCGGGCGGGTTGTTTCCCGAGCATACGCATCCTGAGCGCGAAGAGGCCTATTACGTGCTCTCAGGCTCCGGCACGATCCTGGTGGAAGGACGTGAGGTCGAGGCGCGGGAAGGCCTCGCCCTCTACGTCTCAGGTGAGACGCCGCACGGGTTGAGGAACGAGGGTAGAGAGCCCTTAAGGGTTCTCTACGTGACGGCCTACCTTTAGGTTCCCCGGAGCAGAGCCCTTCATGTAGTTCAGTCCTGGCTCTCCGCGAAACCATCGGTCTTGCAGAATCTAGGCGGACGGGCTTCTTTTCACTCAACGTTTCATGGGTGGGAGGCCCCGTATCATGGGGAGCCTTCTTCCCCTGAGGCTTTTCAGCATCTTCTTCATAGCCTCGTATTGTTTGATCATATCTTTCACGTCGCCTTCGTTAACTCCTGCGCCGCGAGCTATGCGGCGAACCCGGGACTGGTTGAGGACTTTAGGCTCTTCGCGTTCCTCCTCGGTCATCGACTGGATGATGACCTTCCACTTGTCCAGCTTCGTCTCAGCTGTCTCCATGAACTCGTCGGGCACCTTGTAGGAGAGCCCCGGCAGCATGGAGAGGACCTGTCGAAGCGGCCCCATCTTCCTGACAGCCTCCATCTGCTCGTACATGTCCTTCAACGTGAGCTTACCGGCTAGAAGTGAACGGGCCTTCTTCTCTGAGACCTCTATCTCGGCCTCCTCCGCTCTCTCAAGGAGCCCCTGGAGGTCCCCCATCCCTAGGAGGCGGCCGACGAACCTCGTAGGGACGAAGGGCTCTAGGTCGTCCACCTTCTCGCCTACGCCTACGAACCGGATCGGGGCTCCCGTCGCGGCTACCGCCGAGAGTGCGCCTCCGCCTCTCGCCGTGCCGTCCAGCTTCGTGACGAGGATCGAGCCGATGCTTGTGGCTTCGTGGAACGCCTTCGCCTGGGCCTGAGCCGCCTGACCTATGGTCCCGTCTACGGTGAGCACGATCTCGTCTGGGCGTATGAGTTCAGCCAGCTTCTTCATCTCTTCCATCAGCTCAGTCTCGCTCTTGTGCCGTCCCGCCGTGTCGATGATGACGAGCTCGTACTTCTCATCCTTGAACCTCTGAAGACCCTTCTTGACGACGCTGAGCGCGTCTCGGCTGTCTGGCTCTCCGTAGACCGGTAGGTTAACGGGCTCCGCGAGCTGCTTCAACTGCGCGTAAGCCCCAGGCCGATACGTGTCCGCGCAGATGAGCCCCACCTTGAAGCCGCGCTTCTGAAAGTATCTCCCGACTTTCACGGCGGAGGTGGTCTTCCCCGAGCCTTGGATGCCGACGAACATCATCGTGTTCAGCTTACCCGGCGTGACCCTTGGCTGAGCCGCCGCTTTGCTTCCGAGGAGGTTCGTCATCTCCTCGTAGACGACCTTCACCACGTGCTCCTTGCGCGTGATGCCCGGCGGAACCTTCTCGCGAAGAGCCCGCTCCTCCACCCTCTTCGACAGCCCGATGACGAGTTGAACGTTCACGTCCGCTTGGAGCAGAGCCCTCACTATGTCGTTGCAGAGCTCCTTGACCACCTTCTCGTCTACAGAGGGGGCCCTCAGGACCTTCCTCATCGCGTCATGAATAGACGAACCGAGCCTGCTCAGAGCCATGAGACCACGCCCACGTAGAGCCTGTAGCCGACGCCTCCCGGCTCATAGCCTCACGTCTAGTTAAACCCTCTCCGACGAGAATGCTGCGATCCACGCTCGGAAAGCCAGCCCCAGCCTATGCCGCCGAGGAGAAAGCCGAGGCGGAAGGTCAAACGCCTTTCCTTGCCTTCAACTTAAGGGGGCGGGGACAGCTTTATAATGCTGAGCGGGAGAAAAATGAGCGTGGAGAGCCTGCGTCACGTATTTCTTACGCTGGGCATGATACTAGGCCTCTTCTCAACGACCCTTCTCTCTTCCCCTCAACGCGCTGAGGGGATTCCCTACTTCAACGTAGAGGTGCAGGCCTATGATGCTCTGACCATCTATATTGAGCCCGCAGTGGAAGGGTTGACCGCTCAATGTGACCCTCTGGGAGGGAAACAGCCCTTCATCCTATACGTGGCCTCTAACAGCTCCGCAAGGTCAGTTGTCCAACTCTATACGGAGGCCGAGAGCAGCTACAACATCACGCTAAGCTTCGAGTCCAGTGAAACTTGGCGGCTTAGAGTCGGTGTCATCACGAGCAACCCTAAGCCTTACGGGAGCCCTGTGGTAGAGTCGAGGGGCACCGGATACTTCGTCGAGCTTTCAGGGCTTCGAGAATCCCCGGGAAGCCAGGTGATAAACATCTTAGCTCATGCTCGGGGCCTTCAAAAGGAAAAGGGCTTGGTGAGCATACAGTTGCCATCTGCGTTTAACTTTCTCCTCGTTCTCTTGTTGGCGTTGCCCCTAGCCTACGGGAACCTCTTCGCCGTGACAGATACTTACTTCAGAAACAAGTCAGAGGGCGTCTCGAGACGCCGTAGGATCGGCGTTGCGTTACTGCTCCTCAGCAGCATGATGCTTGTTTACTGGGCTTATAGCTGGGCTGTGGCCTCCGAGCTACCTGCGCCTGGAGGGGAGACGGGTTGAGCCAAGACGAGGAGGAATTTGTCAACGAATGGTGGTATAAAAGGCCTAGGTGTAGAAGGCTCTTCGCTCCGCTCCTCTACCTTACGTCATGGCAGTACAGGCTCTGGAGGTTCCTTCAGAAGCCCCCAGAGGCCCGAAAGAAGGAGGTAGAGAGACGCGCATCGAAGATCAGGAAGAGGATGGAGTTCCCTAAGACGACGGCTGCAGACCTAGTCGGTCGAGGGGGCGAGCTGGGAAAGGTCCTCGTCAGCGCTCATTACCATATCTTCAAGGACCCCGATATCCGGAAGGCATCTCCGCTCTCTCCGCCTAAGGTCTTCATCATAAAGGGCGGCTCAGGCAGCGGCAAAACGTTCTTCGCTGAGGCCTGTCAACGAGAGGTCTTCGAGGCAGGGCTCAAGTTTGGGGTACTCACCTACTGTGGGTCCTTGAAGCCGGAGAATGTATACACGATGTGGTACGGCAAGAGCGCGCAGCAACTAGGCGAGTTCTTCAAGCAGGCCTTCTACAGGCCGAGCATCATCCTTATAGACGAGTTTCAAGCCTTTGGGAAGCGCTTCACGTCCACCACGGAGGTAGGGTTAGAGGAGACCCGGGTTCAAACAGTGCTGCTTGAGAAGATCGATGAGCTTCAGAAGCATGCCTACAGAACTGTACTCCTGATAGCCACGAACGAGTACGAGACGATAACCGAGACCCTTCGGCGAAGAGGCCTTGTAGGCACCATCGACCTAGACGGCGGGATTACCCGAAGTATGCTGATAGAGATCGCGAAGCGTCAATGCGCCAAGTACAGGATCGACCTCAGCCCTGAACTCATCGTCGACACCTTGGAAGACTCACTGCGATCTATAGGAGGCCTGAAGCTAACCCCTGCTGATGTCTCGAACAGCTTCGAGATCATCATGTCGTCGAAGTCAGAGCCCATCCAGCGGGCTTTGATAAATAGAGAGGAGCCTGCCTCTGGAAAAGGCTGGAGTATCCAAGATGTCTCGAAGCATGTCACCGCTAACGACTTCAGAGCTGTAGCTCGAAAGCTAAAGGGCTACACGGCGGGTGCGAAGACTGAGGCTGCGAAGCGAGCGGTTAGCAGAGTTACGCCCAGGGAGAGGTACAGCGATATCGGAGGTCTCCATGGGATACGCGACGAGGTCATCAAAGAGATCTCCCTGGCATTAAACGTTGACCTAGCAATCACGGCGCGCGACGTGCCCCCTAAGGGGTTCATCTTCAGTGGGCCGCCCGGGACGGGTAAGACGCTTCTCGCGAAGGCCATCGCGGGCGAGAGCGATGTCTGGTTCTACAGCATCAGTGGGCCTTCTATCCTCGAAGGCCATTACGGGGACCCGGAGAAGACGATCCGGGACATCTTCGAGGACGCTAGGAAGAACTCCCCTGCGATCATCTTCTTCGACGAGATCGACGCCGTAGCGCCGAGGAGGGGAACCCACGACCCCGTCATGGACAGGGTTGTCTCCCAGCTGCTGACGGAGATCGATGGCTTCACCCCCCTCACTAATGTCGTGGTCATCGGG
>JAWCPE010000078.1:0-9432 GCA_038870415.1 Bathyarchaeia archaeon | reverse complement strand
TCAAGGCTTACGCCCACCTCACTAGCAGCATCGACCAATGGCCACGGGAGCCGCGGCGTCTACTGCGAGGTCGGCAACGCGGCTTCGATAGGTTAAGACTCGGCAGAGGAGATAAGGGCACTCGGCAAGGCCGTCGTTCAGGTCCACGTGAAGGAGACGCCGTCGGGCAGACCGCTCGGAGAGAGGGGAGGGCGAACTGCCCGGCTGTCGAAGCCCTCAAGGACATGGGCTACGACTACCTGATCGTAGAGATGCCTATGGAAGTCCCAGAGGACTTCACCTGGCCTTTGTCCAGTGTATCTTCGGACTATTAAAAGAGAAAGAGCTATGACGCCGTGAGATCATACGGCGAGGCGTCTGACCGTAGGAGTGCCTATTGCAGGGTGAAGAGTTGTGCGCGGCCGTCTAGGTGGGCTACTAGAAGGTCGCCGTTCGCTCCGATAGCGATGCTGTGAGCCGTCGAGAGCTGCCCAGGTTCGGCTCCTTTGCCGCCGAGGAAGCCTATCACCTTCCCAGACCGGTCTACCTTCGTGATCCGCGCGTTCTGCCCGTCGCAGACGTAGAGGTAGCCGTCCGGCCCGAAGGCTAGGGACCAGGGCATCCCGATATGCGTCCACTGGTAGAGGAAACCGCCCTCAGGGGTGAACACTTCCACGCGCCATAAGTCGGCGCGGTCCGCGCCGTATACGAGGCCGTCACGGTCCACTGCGACCGAGTGCGGCAGGAGGAACTGCCCCTCCGCTCTTCCCTCGGAGCCCCAATGCCTGACGAACCGTAAGTTCTCGTCGAAGTGGGCGATACGCCTGTTCCCGTAGCCGTCGGAGACGTAGAGGCCCCCCTTAGGGCTAAAGGCTACATCCGTAGGCTGGTTGAAATGCTCACCATCCTGCCCAGGGATACCCCTCATGCCAAGCGTCTTGAGAAGCCTCCCCTCAGACGAGTAAAGATAGAGGGCATGCGCCTGGTCGTCGACAAGCCAGAGGTCGTCATTTATGTTGCACCGTGCCGCGTGAGGTCGGACGAAGGCTCCGCTGCCCCAAGAGTGGAGTAGTCGCCCGGCGCGGTTGAAGCAGAGGAGCGAAGGCGCCTCCGAGCCCCGGTGGTAAACGTAGTAACGTCCCCTCGAATCTACGGTCACACCGGCCACTTGCCCTAGCTTCCACCCTGAGGGTAACTCAGGCCAGCCCTCCACCGGCCTATAACCTAGGTCGACCGGGCTCTCGGGGACTTCCCAGGCGCGCGTCCTGAGCAGCATCTCCACATCGGTACCAGTCCCTTTACCTGCCTTTCCCAAACGAGTGCCACCCATGACCGCGACCAGTACGCCGTGGCGATATAAGACTGCTGCCTAGTCTTCAAGGAGCCAACTCGGCGACTGCTAAGCCTTAAATTGACCGCCCGCCCGAAGAGAATGGGATCGTACGTATCAGCATCGTATTCTCGGAAATATGCGTGGTGCAGCATTCTAAGGGCTTGTGCTTGTGAAAAGAAATGTTTGTGGGCAAGAATATCGTGAATGGGGAAGGGCGCTCGTGACGGAGGCAGCGAGAACCGGCACGGAGCTCATCCGCAGATTCAGAGGCGATACGACGGGGAGCTGGAACCCCATCACGGGTTGCCTGCACGAGTGCCGTTACTGTTGGGCTAGAAGGTACGCGGTTAGGCTCGCCGGGATGGGCGTTGAGCCTTATAGAAGCCATGGCTTTAAGCCCGCGTTTGTGGAGACGCGGCTGAGGAAGACCTTCAGGAAGGACGACCTCATCTTCGTCTCAGACATGGGTGACATGTGGGGAAGCTGGGTTCCCGCCGCTTGGATACGGGCCGTCCTAGCTTCTGTGAGGGGGTCCCGCGGCGCTTTCCTCTTCTTGACAAAGAACCCTGCGCGGTATCACGAGTTCATCGACGAGGTTCCGCGTAACTCTCTGCTAGGAGCTACGATAGAGTCGAACCTAGAGCATGAGGTCTCCAAGGCGCCCTCGGCGAGGGAAAGGTTTGAGGCTATGCGAAGCCTCAACTACCCCTACAAGTGCCTCGTGATAGAGCCTATCCTCGACTTCGATGAGGGGTTCCTCGCGTGGATAAAGGAGATTAAGCCTATCACGGTCCACGTTGGCTACGACAATTACGAGAACAGGCTCCGTGAACCAGCGAGGAGCAAGACGCAGGAACTCATAAACAGCCTAAGAGAGTTCACGCATGTAAGCACGAGCTTCCAGCCGAGTTGTAACTCCGCCTGACGAACAGTTTTGACCTTGCTTTTACGGACTTGTCCATGGATGTCCCTCCAAGCTGCCTCAATTATGAATAATCGAGATGGCGCAGGACTGCCCCTCGCGAAGTTCAGCTGACAGCCGCTCTTCTCCAGTCACCGCTCGGAATCAGGGCTCGCCCCGCGCTCGTTCGGCGGCATGAAAACCGCCTAGAGGCATGGTGGGGGAACCTATGAAATCACCTTGCCGCTTTGCGAGGTGAGTTATTTCAACAGTCTCTTGCCCAGCCGCCCCTCACACCCTTCAAGAACGAGGGGTGAACCACTCAGGTTAACGGCCTTGGCTGCATCAGGTAGACCATCACTTGGGCTAAGCCGACTGTTGCCACAGTTACCACGAGGCCGATCTTAAGCCACTCCAAGAGGCCGATCGAGCTCTTTCCCCGTTTCTCTAGGAGGCCTAGGGCGACCACGTTCGCTGTGGAGCCTACCATCGTCAGGTTGCCGCCGAAATTGTTGGCGAAGAGCACTATCCACCAGAGGGGATAGACGCTCACCCCTGTCTCCTCGATTCGGAAGATTACGTGGATCAAGGGTATTAGGAGGGGGACGTTGTCTATAGTCCCGGAGAGAAGCATCACAGGCCAGGTTAAGAGCGAGAGGAGGACCATCTCGTTGCCGGCTGAGAGGTTGACCACGCCCTCCGCGACGAGTTGTGTGACGCCGGTGTCCTGAAGAGTGGCAGTTATCGCGAAGAGGAACATGAAGAAGAGAAGCGTCCACCAGTCTACGCCGCTCTCCACAAGCTGCCTCGCGTCGTCCTTCTCAAAGACCAGAGTGAACGCTGCGCCTAACAGGGGTATGCCGAGAAGCAGAACGTTCTTGGACAAGCCTAGGAGTAGCTCAAGCCTGTGGTGTAAAGCGACAAGCACCAGTACGGTAACAAAGACCGCCGTTACACGCTTCAGTTTGCCCCTGTCATGGCTTAGCACCCCCCCATTGACTACGAGAGGGTCTCCGTCCCTGAGCGTGACCTTTATCCTCTCCGCGTCTTCGCGGAGGTCTTTCCGAAAGAGAAGGAGGACTAACGACATGGCTGCGACCAAGGCTATGGTCGAGACGGGGGTAGCCCAACGTAGGAAGTCTTCAAAGCTGAGAAGAGCTTTGAACGCGATGATGACCCCGACAGGGTTCCCGAGCACCGTAGCCGCGCTCCCAATGTTGATCGCGAAGACCGCTGAGACCAGGTAGGGTTTGGGGTTGACCCTCCACGTCTCGCAGAGGTTGAGTATCATCACGCCGAGGAGGAGTACCGCTGTTACCTCGTCTATGACGGCTCCTGTTACGGCTCCTAAGGCCATAAAGGCGACGATGAGCCTCTCAGGCCTGTAGCGGATCCGCCTCACCAATTGACAGGTCAGGTAGCGGAACAGCCCCGTGTGCTCCACCGATTCCACGATGACCATCATGGAGACGAGGAAGGCGACGACATCGACGCTCATGTACCCTACCATCAGGTTCAGACTTAGAATCCCTAGAAGGAGCAGAAGGCCGGCGCCCCCTATAGCGAAGGCAAGGCGGAAACGCCAGTAGAGCAGGGTCCCCGCCACGGTCGCGGCGAAGACGAGAACCGAGACCATCTGGTCAGACGTGGAACCCACAGCTTGGAAGACTGCGCCTACGGCGGCTAAGGCTGCAGCGAAGTAGAGCCCGTTAATATGCCGTACCCTAGTTACGCTCGCGTGGACGTGCTCCAGCTTTGCGCCGACCTTGACCATCAACCACCGCTCCTTAGGATGCTGAAAAGCCCACCGGCGAGGCTCCCCGCGGGGAACGGGCGCCAACCCATCAGCGAACCTTGGAACCGACGTAGGGGAGATGAAGCTTGGTACTACGATCGTTACGCCCGACGATATACGCTTGGCCGACGCCCAGAGAGCATCTCGCCCTGTGAAGGAACCAGTCAAGTTAACCGTAGGAAGGCGAGTCTCCGGTTTTCTAGACCAACTTGATCATAGCGACCAGAGGTTGCAGCGGCTTCGGATCGAGGCTTAGGTCGATCCTGCGAGTTGACGACCCCATCATCCTTCAATCGCGAAGGGGCCCGGACTCTTCTAGCGAGACCAGCCTGCACCTTGCTCAGCTCACCTGTGGCAGCTCTCTGGACTCCCCGAGAGACTTCTCTAGAAGGAACTTTCAGGAAGCGGAAAACCTCCTCATGTGCCTTTTTATCCGCTTTTAAGAGGGCGTTGATGGATACTTGACGTTGGAGGCAGAGGGTGGCTTGGAGGATGAGGTCTCCCGCTTCTTCTCCACGTTAGGCCACCCTTTAAGGAGGAAGGTCATCCAATACCTTGGAGACCATGAGCGCGGAGGCTTCTCAGACCTCAAAGCCTACGTGAATGTGAGCACAGGCACTCTCTACTACCAGCTAGACCTCCTCAGGGGCCTCATCGAACAGGATGAGGAGAAGAAGTATCGTCTTAATGAGAAGGGTAGGTTTGCATACCAGCTACTGCGGGAGAGCGGTGAGAGGCTGGTTGCAAGCCGCTACGTCAAGCGGAACCCCTCGGTAGTCGGCTACGTAACCCTCTGGCTCATAGGCTGGAGACTCATCTCCAGCCTTTACGGGATGCCAAAGCTCGCCATCTTGTCTGCTGCGTTCATCCTCCTCTACGGCGCCGGGGCGACGCATCTCTCCGGACTATACCCCATCCTCTTGGTCTACGTCGACTACCTGCCCCTCCCCTTATTCTACGCACCTATACTCTTCATCCTAGGATACCTGCTTGTCAACGTTCTTGCAAACCTCGTATCGTACATCGCCTATAGGGCGAGGGGAGGTGTGAAAGACTTGCTCCTAGGCTCTGCTGTCTCCCTTCTCCCTTCCATCATGCTGCCGACGGCATACGTAGCGGCGAGGGAGCTTCAAGCCCCTTTATCAAGCCTCCACGCCCAAGTCCTTATGCTCATCGGAATAGGCTACTCCCTATGCTTCCTCACGTCAGCCATATCTCTGTCCAAGGGATTGTCTGCGGAGAAGGCTGCGCTCTCAGCCTCCGTTACGCTCTACGCCTCTCTCGGCCTTGCCTTCATACTCACCAACCTCTAAGAATCCGAGGAGAAACAGACACTCGCCACCATGCTAGGAAGAGCCTAGGGAACTGATGTTCGGGATCTTCGAATATCTCAGCCTTCTGGACTTCGGAAAAACAGAAAGAAAACTGTTAAAATCATGTTATGATCCTATCGTGGATGCGAGGAAAACGCCATTGAGTGCACAGAAGACAGTTGCCTTATGGTTGGTCGTGGGAATCATCGTCGGAGCCATTGTCGGCTACGGAGGAGCCGCCCTTACGCTCCCGTCAACAACCCAGCTACAGTCAGAAATTGATAGCCTTCGATCCAGCCTTTCGGCCACTGAGTCGGAGAGAGACTCTGCGAGGAACCAGCTGGCTGCGACGCAGGAACAGCTGGCTGCCGCGCAAGAAGAGCTGACTGCCGCGCAGGAACAACTAGCTGCGACGCAAGAGTCACTATCTGCCACGCAGGAAGAGCTAGCCATGACGCAGGGAGAGTTGACTGCCGCCCAGGAAGAACTAGCCGCGCTCAAGCAACAGCTTGCGGAGGAAGAGGCGCAGGCACAGAACGCGATTAACATAGCGCAGAGCGACTCAGACGTGCAGGATCTACTTAGCGACGGTTACAATATCACGGGGAGACCGATCATCACAACCGAGGTTGATGCAGAAGGCAATGTTACGGCGAGAGCAATCGTCATGCTGCAGAAGGATGCGACGAACTGGGCGTCTGTATCGGTGGACTTTCAAGAAGGAAAGGTGACTGAAATAGTGATCCTAACAGGAACCGTGATCGAAAAGACGCCTACCGCGCAGGAGTGAGCTCGAAAGGAGGCGACAGGGGTGGACAGAAGAACTACCTTAATGCTGCTGTCAATGGTTGCTTTAGCGGCGGTTATCGGCAGCACGGTACTAACAGTGTACGCAGCTGACAATGCAGGATGGCTCAATGGAAGGATGACGTGGGGAGCATGTGGACAACTGAGTGGATGGCGACATGGAAAGAGCCCCTTCAGATTCGTCGAGGTCAGCGAAGAGTATCAGCAGAACGTCGTCAACATAGCGTTAGCGGACGCAGACGTAAAAGCGCTCCTTGACCAAGGCTACAATATCACAGGAGTAAGACCGATCATCACAACCAGGATTGATGCAGAAGGCAACGTCGTCATGAAGGCGACGAACGCGACCGTCATGCTACAGAAGGATACGACAGGCTGGGCATCCATATCGGTCGACGTGCAAGGCGGGAAAGTGACTCGGATAGTGGTCTTGACGAGAACGGTGATCGAAAAGAGCTGAGCAGGCGAGGACCACCGCATTCCCACGACTACACAGGTAGGTGCAAAGAGAGTTGTTGAGGAGAGCACTGCTAGCCCTCATGGTAGTGGCAGTGCTCTCCGGCCCCCCCTTTTTTACCCAAGCTTACGCTAGGGTTGAGGAGCCGTCCATTAACTTCGCCCGTGCAGGTTATAAGGATTCCCGTTACACAGGCTTTACCGTAACCGTCGCCACACAGGATGGCGGCAGGGTTGACGTCACGTTCGCATGGCAGATAGTGTCAAGGTGGCGGGAGGGTGACTCCTTAAGGGTTTATGACACTTACCCCACCCTCCAGATGATCAAACTGCTAGAAAATGGTTCACTCGATTATTCGGTAACTTACATTCCTCTCTATCTGATACAGTTTGACGACGTGAATGAGAACGGCCTCTTCGATATACGAGCAGAGAGCAATCTCACTAGCGGGATTTCAGATGAAGAGGTGGATTGGAGGCTTGTCTCCGACACAGTGCTAAGGATGTATCCCCTCGCGCCTATGTTCAACCGTTTCGAGCGGGGGAACGCAGCATATGCTTGGTCTTGGACGGTGAGTGAGCCCAGTAAGGCGAAGGCTGAGGATATATCGCGGTATGAGTATGCGTGGAATATCTCATCAACCATCGGGAGCTTCGCTTGGCGGTTTAGCAACTACACGCGTAACGTTGAAAGAGACAGTATGGACGTGCATCTCGGCTACCGGCTAAGCCTTAAGTCTGACGGGCCCACGGTCAAACTCGAATATAGTATTGAGGGTGTACGATGGGCTTCAGGCAAAGATGTAAAGCTCGCTCTCATCTCCGCCGTTCTCTACCACGGTAGAGAACAGGTCGCTCTCAAAGAGGAACGTAAGTATGCGGGTTTCTCCGGAGGACTGGCGGAGAATCAGAGCGTGGCGTTGGTCGAAAGAGCTAGTGAATCCGTTAAGTCTCTACTAACATGCAGCACCGATGCAGTTGTGGATGGTGTTCAGCAAATGGGCGCCGTTGTATCCTCTCTCCAACCTTTGTTTGTGGCGTCGACTCCAGTTGATGTTCCAGGGACTGTTAATGTTAGAGGCTTGAATCCTAGCTTTGAGGATAAGGTGCTTTGGAGGTACTCTGTTGCTTTCGCTAACCAGCTCGCTTTCCCTCGCTTCGACGAGAGGATCTTTCAAGACCCTGAGATTTCCCTCATAGCACCATTGCTCATCCTGAAGCCACTGGTTTTCGTAAGTTCCCAATGGTTCGCAGTAGCTGTCGTAACCGTTTCTGTCGTTTATACCCTACTCAGAGCAGCTCTGAAAAGATGGCTACGTTATCCGTACGTTTGTATATAGGTGAACGATATTGAACTCTAAAGATAGCTTTCTCGATGTGAAAATACTTACAGGCAAGAGGGGGCTTGTAATGTCGCGGGAGAAGAGGCAGAGACTCCTCAACTATCTGAGCGACACCACGTTGATTAGAACCCGGATAGAGCCACCAGGCCCCGGTGGAATAGGTGAAGACGTGATTCATGGTGATGAGGGGGATTTCGCATAACTGTAATGAGCCATCAGCTATGAGGTGTTGTATCCGTGAAACATAGAGTAGTAGCGGTCATCCCAGCTTTCAACGAGGCGCGGACAATAGCTGCGGTCCTCGACGGGGTTCTCGACGCGGTCGGCTACGCGATAGTCGTGGACGATGGGAGCCTCGACGGGACAGCAGCCCTCGCGAGTCTAGACGGAACGGTGCCTGTGGTGAGGCATCCACAGCGGCGGGGCGTTGGTGCTGCCTTGAGGACCGGGATCGCTGAGGCCCTCAGCATGCGTCCCGAGGTCATCCTCACCCTAGACGCGGACGGCCAGCACAACCCTGAGGAGGCGCCGAGCCTCCTAGAGCCTATCCTGAGCGGAAGGGCGGACCTAGTCGTAGGGGCGAGAGACTTCTCCAAGATGCCCGTACCCCGCCAGGCCTCCAACCTAGTAACGGCCAGGATCCTCCGAGGCTTCGGCGTCCATCTGCCTGATGTCCAATGCGGCTTCAGGGCGATCCGAAGGGAGGCCTTAGAGAGGCTGCAAATCGAGGAGGATGGGTATCCATGGGCTGCCGAGCAGCTCATACGTGCCCAGAGGCTGGGCGTCCAAATGGGGAGCGTAGAGATCGAGACGATCCGAGGCGACAAGTCGGGCGTGAAGCCCTTGAGGGACACGATCCGATTCTTGAGGATGATCTGGGGGCAAGCGTACGCTGGGTAAAGCGGAATGGAAAGCCCGCTGTTAACCGAACCTCTTTTATGCCCTGGCCCTAATGTGTCCTGACTGGCATGGCACAGGACCCGGCCATTCTTCTACTGTACGAAGTAGGCCTCCTGATAGTTCTCTCCTCCCTCGCCTCAGAGCTCTTCAAACGCGTTGGGCTGCCCGGGCTTATAGGCGCTATCCTAGTCGGGGTCTTCGTAGGCGGCCCCGGCGGCCTTGGGCTCGTCACCAACCTTGCCGTGGTCGATATCCTAGCCGTTCTAGGCGCGGTCCTCATACTGTTCGTGACGGGGTTGGAGTTCGAGGCGTCCGCCTTCCAGAGAACGGGGAGGAAGGCGTTTCTCCTCACGACGACCGGCGTCGCGCTCTCCGTTCTGTCCGGTTACTTGGCAGGCTTCGCCTTAGGCTGGCCGGACCAGGCTGCGCTTCTCCTAGGGATAGTGATAGCCCCAAGCGGGACGAGTATCGTCGCGGCGATGCTGAGCGAGGAGGGTAAGGTCGAGACGAAGGCCGGCTCGACGCTTCTCACGGCGTGTGTAGTGGACGATGTGGAGGGGGTTCTTCTCCTCACCGTCGCGCTCGGCTCCTTGACTAGGGCGGCG
>JAWCPE010000077.1:0-9499 GCA_038870415.1 Bathyarchaeia archaeon | reverse complement strand
GCAGACTTTCAGGACGCAGCTCTTAGGAAAAAGGGATATATGGGGGGCCGTGCGAATAGTAGGATTAGTGTTGCATGTATGTCTTGGGATGAGTTTTTCCCCAGCTGGTTCAGGCGGAGAGTTCGCGGGCCGTTCTCTCGAGATTGGCTGTGGGGCGATATCGATGCTTTTATGCGAGATATGGAGGACTACGTGCGCCGCGAGTTCGAGGAGTTCTCTCGCAGTGTTCCTAGAGACCTAGTCCGTGAGAGGAGGCTTCCTGACGGTTCCACGGTGAAGGAGTGGGGCCCCTTCGTCTACGGCTACTCGATGACGATCGGCCCTGATGGAAAACCGGTCATCAGGGAGTTCGGGAACGTCCGGCCTTCTCTCAGAGCGACGCCCAGGGGCTACCCCAGGCCGAGCCTCGACGTGAAAGAAGAGCGTGAACCCCTCGTCGACGTCATCTCAACGAACAACGAGGTGAAGGTCGTCGCGGAACTCCCAGGCGTCGAGAAGAACGAGATTCAACTACACGCAACCGAGAGCACCCTGACGATCAACGTGGATACGCCGCAGCGAAGATACTTCAAAGAGGTGGAACTCCCCGATCAAGTAGACCCTAAGACTGCGAAGAGCACCTACAAGAACGGTGTCCTCGAAGTCACGCTGGCCAAGGTCAGGGAGAAGAAGCCGAAGGGTGAACCGATAAAGATCGAGTAGCCAGAGACGCCTTGCCAGCTAGGTTCGCTGTCCTCTGATTGGACGGCGGACCCGGCTCGTAGCCTTTCAGGACCGGTAGGGTTGAGAGTATTATCCCTACCCTACTAAGCATCTCGGAAAACCTCAACTGTAGGGGCGGTCGTGTAAGCGGAAGGCGTTGATATAGCCCTCTTCTCGGCGCGGGTTGTGGGAGGAGATGAAACGACTGGACGTGAACTGGGCGGAGTACGTGCGGAAGGCGATTGAAGAGAAGGTAAGAGCGGAGAGGGCTGCGGAAAGCATGGATCGGTCTAGATGAAGAACCGCAGTGGTCTCCTTCAGGGGCACGGCTGAGATAAGAAACAGGGCTTCCCCTCAAAGCGAAGAGCCAGGCCGTGAGGAAACGCGGTCTTAGCCCTTTACAGCTTGAGGCTTTTATCCATGATGGGTTTGACGGCTTGAAGCCACCTGATCGTGTCCTTAACGGCACCCGCGTTGACGATGAGCATCCGGCGTCCGGCGCCGTCCGCGAGTATCCGGGTGAACCTCGCCCGCGCATCCTCTTCCGTGAGCAGCATATCCTCGGGGTGAATCCACTTCTGCAGTGTCAGGCGGGGTTCTAGGAGCCTCATAGCGGTTCTCATGTCTGTCCAGGGGCTTACGTGGACGGTCTTCAGCCCCCTCAGCGTCGCTATATCCCGGAGGAAGGGGGTTATGTTCCCGCAGCTGTGGAAGTAGGATATACCGTCCCTATAGAAGTCGGCCAGCTTCTTCTCGCGAGGCAGGACGAGTTCGCGGTAGCTCCTCGGCGAGAGGACCTTGGCGTCCACCTCGTCGTTGCTTAGGGAGGAGGCTGCCGCCTCCTTGCCTGCGAAGCGGCCCCAGTCCTTCTCCCAGGCTATCCGCGCTTCGGTGACGAAGTCGAGAAGCCTCTCAAGGAGCCTAGACTGCTTCACGAGGCTGAGGAGGGCGTTCTGCCACCCCATCATGTGGACGACGATACCCCACGGCCCACGGGTCCAAGACGGGTAACCGACGGGGAAGCCCTTCCCGGCGATCTTGCTCATCACGTCGTGAAACCTGTGCACCTGCGGCATCACGCCGCTCTTATAGATGTCTGGGATGCGCAGCTTCTCCAAGTCGGATTCGTCCTTCACGACCGGCTGTCCAGGCCAAGGCGTACTGTCAGGCCGGAAGACGACGCCTACACCGAGGAGGCTAGGCTCAAAGGCGCCTCCGAACTCTATGCCTACCCCTGCGGCTAGTACGCTGTCGTCGAAGATACGCTCATGCCTGTAAAGCGTGGTTCTAAGGTTTATCTCAAGGTAGTATTCGGGGTCGGTGTAGTACTTTAGAAGGTCGAAGCCCAGCTCAAGAGCCCAGTCGTGACTCCTAGAGAAGACCGTGACAGGAGGCCGCCCGATATCCTCTCCTTGCTCGAACCGCTTCCAAAGCTCCCGTTTCTCCTCGTACCGCGGGTCCTCGCAAACCTTCCGAACCTGATCGATAAGCGCCCTAATCTCCATGACGTCCATCGACCCCGACGCCTGCACGTGTCCTGTTAGATCGGTATATAGCTGTTGGCTTAGGGTTCACGGTGAAGATAACCGGCTACGGCTGGAAACTTCGGTCCCGGCCTCGCGCAGATGGCCTAACGTCGACCTATATTTCGTGGAGACATAACTTGAGAGCGGGAAGCATCCTCTACGGGTTGGGCGCAGTCCCTAAGGCTACCGCGTATACGTTTACGGGCGACGCCCGCACCACCTTTAAGTTAGCGATTGCTTCTACACCGCGCACGTGAAGCGATCTGACACGCATACTGTTTGTTAGAATAGCTTTTGATCACTTCTACCGTAGCGCAGGTCTCGGTTTAAGTAAGTCCGACCATGCCTCTTTCTCCTAAACGCTTGTAGGGGGCCTAGTGAACTCGTGCCTCCGAGGAGGGATTTGCGCTATGAAGTCTGGGATTGAAGCTGCTCTGAAGGCTCTGGCGGAGCGCGTCGTCTCCTGTGAGCGTTGCCCACGGCTGAGGGCCTACTGCGAAGAGGTTGCCCGCGTCAAGAAGAGGGCGTACAAGGATTGGACCTATTGGGGTAGGCCTCTCCCAGGTTTCGGCGACCCCTACGCGCGGCTCCTCGTCGTAGGCCTAGCTCCTGCGGCTCATGGAGGTAACCGAACAGGGCGAATGTTCACAGGCGACGGCTCAGGCGACTGGCTCATCAAGGCGCTCTACGAGGCGGGCTTCGCCAACCAGCCCCTAAGTGTCAACAGAGAGGACGGCCTGAAGCTTAAAGCCGCATATATCACTGCAGCGGTCAGATGCGCCCCGCCGCGAAACAAGCCCACGAGGCAGGAGATCGAGAACTGCTCCCCATACTTGGCGGAGGAACTGAAGCTACTACGAGAGGTGAAGGTCGTCCTAACGCTGGGAAGGGTCGCCTTTGACACCTACTTAAGCCATCTACCTGAGGGCCTAGCTGAGCCTCGGCCAAGCTTCAAGCACGGTGCCGTCTATCAGACGGGCAGCGAGGCGCCCACGTTGGCGGCCTCCTACCATCCGAGCAGGCAGAACACCCAGACCGGGAAGCTCACCTGGCAGGCGTGGCGAAGCATCTTCACGGAGATACGCAAAATCCTAGGCTGAGATGCTCGCTTGTATACGGAGACCCCATGCGTCAGCTCGTACCTGGCGGCATAGAGGGCCTCCGGGCTCGTAGCGGACGTGGTTTACCAGCGAGTCTATTAGATGGTATACCCTAGCTCCATCCTGGCGGCCTAATTGGAGTCGTGAGCGTCAAGGTTCCTGACTAGGTTAGGGAGAAGATGAGAGCCTACGAGGCGTTCGTAAACTGGCCTGAGGAGACCAGGAGGGCGATAATCGCGAAGATCGAGGGAGGTCGAGAAGGCCGAGGCGGTCGAGGAGGCTATCAGGCTTCTGGAAAGGGTACGCCCAGCGCCCAAGGGAACGGCTGAAGCCCTCGTGGGGGAAGACCGTGATGGTCATTGACGCCTCAGCCCTCGTGAAGTTTCTCCTGAAGGAAGACAGAGGGGACGAAGTCGCAGGACACCTAAAAGGGCTGGAACCCTATCAGTAGACCACGTCGCGAAGGGAAGCCGCGAAAGCCACATGGAAGAGACCTCGGCAAGGCGCAATACTTGAAGAAGCTAACATCTTCCTCCAGGCTTTGAAAAGGATACTAGACAAGGCCATCACGGCTGAGGGGGAAACCTCACCTACATGGATGAATCGGTCAAGATTATTCCCTACATATACTGAGTTAGTCATCTTCCTAGTGAGACCTAGTTCGTTCAACATCGTCTGGGGTTACGTTCCTCCGTGGTGTTTCTCCCAGTCTTCGCCGTGGGTCTTCGCGTACTGTCCTCCATCATATTTGGTGATTACGTCGAGCCACTTCTCGTATCCGTAGGCTTTAATCCACTTCACCAGGGGCATGTAGCTCTCGTTTATGGGCTTTCCTTCCAACGCGAGCCGCCGGCTTAGCTCTTCGAGCTTCTCCTGGGCTTGCCCCCACTCCGCTACCTTCTCCGCGACCTCGACCGGGATGACCATCACGCCGTCCATATCGCCCAGTACGATGTCGCCAGGCCTCACGGCGACGCCATCGCATAGAATCGGCACGTTTACGTCCACCGCGACGAGGCCTCGGCTCGTCCCATCCCTCGAGACGTGGATTAGGGCTCCGGGAACGCTGGGGCCCTGCGTGAAGGCGGGGAAGCCCAGCATGAGGAAGAACGGCCCATCCCTTATCGTCGCGTCCGTGACTATCCCAGCCGCGCCTCGGGCCTTGAAGGCTGTCGCCAAGCAGTCGCCGAACTGGCCTACGTCCTTAAACCCGTGGCCTTCCGCCACGATCACGTCGCCTGGCTGGAGCGCAAGCCAGGCCCTATTCAAGGTCGGGTGGTAGTCCCTCCACTGTTGAGCCATAACCGGGTCGCCTGTGCTCCGCCAGCTACCTTTCTCCCTTGGGTCGAAGGGGCGATACCTGATCGTGACCGCTGGGCCGACGCATCGAAACGTAGGCGAGAGCGGACGGATATGCTCCATGAAGAACTCGTCCTGCCGCCCCTCCGTGATGTTGCCCATGATGCCCCACGCCGTCGCGCAGGTGACCTCCTTAAGCCTCTCAACAACCTCCTTCGGAGGCCTCTTGACCTCAGTTCTGAAAGTAGGCAGATACATTACGTCACGCGAAACAGTCGCTTCTGAGCAGCAATATAAAAGGTTTTCTAACATTCTGAGGTTCCATTACTTAAGGTCACTTGCTTTTGAAAGTGATCGTCTTCAGGTATGATCGTTGAGAGGTAGGTTGCTAGCATGGACGATAACAAGATCGGAGAACCAAGCATGAGGAAGAACGTGGCAGACCCATACTTGAAGATGCCGTGTATAAGCGCTCTCAGCAGGCTGTGAGAGGTGAAGAGGACGAGGAGACCCATAGCTCCGAAGATGGTTGAGAAGACGATCACGACGGCTAGCTTTGAGGCTTTAGGAAGCCCGCTCTCAACTATCAGGCCGTACAGGAAAAGGGAGAGGCCGGCGACTAGAGCTACGGTGACTGAGTGAAAGGTTAGGACCGCCCATAGACCAGTCTGGTACAGGGATACGATCACCGGGTTAGCCTCGATGAAGAGGTCGTAGGAACGGATAGACGCGCAGGTGATTACGGCGTCTAGGACTATGAGCGTTGGCAGTAGGAGACATGTCCAAAAGCCCCTCCTGCCGCCCCAAGCCGGAAACGAAGGAAGCGCCTCGCCTCGACAAAGCGACTCCGATCCCGGCGAGAACAGCCCCGCCCAAAAACCAAGGGGATAAGGTAGGGAAGGCTCCCAGGCAGATACCGTATCGGGTATGTCGCCCCAGTTTCTGCTAACAGGGTTATCTCGAATCGGACCGTGCCGTTCAAGGCCGGGTTGGCGATCCTGAGGTTGGCTTCCTCAAAGACGGTGGCCGTCCTAGAGAAGTAGGTTCCAGTCCCCCAATCCTGAAAGGCGTTGCCTTCGCCGAGTTCGACCAGCTCTATGCGGATCGGCCCGTCTGCTTCCACCGTCACGTTGTAGGTCACAGGAGGACCCGCATGCAGCGGCATGACGTATTCTTGGCCCGGCCCGAGAGGGCCGCCGGTCTTCACGTAGCGAGGCCAATAGAATCTCCTGTTCCAGTAGAAGCTGAAAGAGGGGACCAACAACCCACAGACGTACTCCCACCCAAGAGTAGATACTCTTCCTTTAAATCTGTCTTGCGATCTGGCCGCCAAACCTCTTCCCAGACGTGAACGTTGACCCTGCCGGGATCCCGGTTACGCGTTGGAGTGATCAGGGTGGCAGAAAGATCTTTTCGAGCGGTCCTCCGGTAAACAGCCGCGGTTTTGGGGGAAGACACTTAAACACGACTGGACAAGAACTTTAGATTAATGCGATCGGTCTTCACTTCCTTCCCTTCCAGAGTTGCCGCCTTCCTCCTTGTAGCCCTGACGCTTTGCGTCTTGATCCTCTCTATCCCTCTGAGCCCTATGGCTCCAGCCCGTGCGGGAGCTTCTCCTGCGTATGAGTATTATGGTTACGCGCCGCCTAGCAACTTTAGCAGCCTCGATGCTCATCCCGAGGCTGGACCTAACTTCCGGCTCGGCTGGCAACTTGACCCAGCAACCGGCTACTTTGCCAAGAGTTATGGTCACGTAGACAACGGCACCTGCTACCTGGACGTTATCGGGTATAATGACTCCACCCGCGTGGAGGTCTTCGACATAACCGGGGCTGAACTCATCCCCCGGGAGAGCTTCACCGTGAATCGTATGCAGCTCTATAACACAACGGTCCCGGCGAAGACCTACTTCAAGGTCGTCGCGGATAAGCCCGTAGCAGTCATGGTCGGGGGCGGCTGGAGCTACGCTTCGGGCTTCAACCTGTTCTATCCTAGCACGGACGGGGGCTACGCGGGAACGGAGTTCATCTTCCTCGCCATCTATGGCCGAGGAGCAGGGACGAGCAGGAGCGCCCCAGGCGGCGCCATCTATGCCCTGGAGAAGGCTAAGGTGACGGTCTACGACGAGAGGGGCATCATGATTTGGGAACGTGAGCTAGATGCGAATACAACCCGGACCGTCACGCTCTCTCACAGGCAACTCTACAGGGTCGTCTCCACCGGAAGGGTCATGGTGGCTACTTGGAGCCGTTTCACCGTTAAGGCCGTCCCGGCTCCGATGGGAGGCTTCAGGGGAACCTACTTCTTCGTATGGCAGGACGCCAACACCGGCATGGACAGCGAGCCTCAGCGGTCAGCCCTCTTCATAGTCAACCAAGAGAAGGCCAGCCACGTCAAGGTGGCGGATATGGCTAACGACCAGACGATGATCGAGAAGGACCTGAGCCCTAGGAGCCTCTGGTTCCTAACCTCTAAGGAGGTTGACTTCGTGAACAAGCCCGTGATGGTCAAGAGCACCGGCGAGATAACGGTCCTCTCCGGGTCGGTCTACGCGCCGAGCCCGGTTCCGGTAAACATGGACCCGGACGTGATGATGGTAGGCGTTCGGGCTGACGAGCCGACGACGCTCTACGCGATATCCCGGGCAGTAGCCTTCAGCCCTAAGGCCGCAGCGAGGGTGACCGTAGGCGGCTTCGAGGTGACCATACCAAAGGGACGGTACGCCGAGCTGCCTAAAGGCTTGATAACGGTCTCCTCTAACGCGACCTTGGTGGTTGAACTCATAAGTCAACCGGCGACTACGTTCCCAGACCGAGGGGAGCCGCAGCCACTCGAGGTCACCGCCCTCAACTCTTGGGGAGTATACCTCCTACCAGCCGAAGGCGTTGAAGTAGCCTACCCGCCGCCTAAGGCTGCCGCGGGCCTAGACCTAACCCTCTACGGCGCCGTGGCTGGCGCAGCGGCCATCGCGGCCATCGCGGCCCTATGGGCGAGGAAGAGAGAGGCTGAGTGAAACCTTCACCCCCCTTCCTCCTGGCCCGCAGATCAGCTCAAGCATTAGGCGGTAAGCCTGCCTGCGGAGAGACTTGTTCCAGTCAGATTTCTGCTAGGGATCGCTCGAATCCCTTCACTCTGAACGAGCCCTTACCTCTGCTCTGCTCTATGGTGTGGCCTTCTCCCCTTAAACGCGCGGCTTGGGCCTCTACGCCTCCGGGGAGCTTCTCGTTTAGGCTGCCGTCATTCCTGACGATACGCCAGTAAGGTGCTACCTGGGCCTCGCCCCTCTTCAGTTCTTCCTCAGCCGCCTCAGCCGCGATCCGTAGGAAGATGCCGGTCGTCAGCGGGCAGGTGTAGTCAGCGCCGAAATCCTTCGCCAACCTAGCCCTCATCTGACCTATGGTGGCAAGCCGTCCTGCCGGGATCTTGCGGATCAAAGCGTCCACATCGAGAGGCTTGGAGACGAGCATCCTTCCCTTAGGAGTATCGACTATCTTACGCTCCTGCATCGCTTCCAGTTTCTCCCGCCAAGTCTTATGAGCCCCCACGATTAATCAGCCACCATAGAAGCTTGATAGCTCGTCTAGCTCATAAGCGAACCGGTCCTTTCCCATCCGTATCCGTCATATGGCCTTTTCACAAGGCTCTTTGAGAAAACCCTTTCAACAGCGTAGGCCTTCACTAGGCGGTGAGCTCGCTAGCGAGAGGTTCTCAGATGGAGCTGCGGTGGGACCCTCTGCTCCGGGAGTGGATTATCGTCTCAGGCGTCCGCCGGAGCAGGCCGATGTACCCTGAGGGTTACTGCCCCTTCTGTCCCGGGGCGGAGGAGGTGCCGCTGAGCGGCTGGAGAGTGCTCAGCCTTCCGAACAGGTTCCCCTCGCTCGTGACGGACGCTCCTACGCCTGATCTGTCAGGTGACCGGCTTTACCGTGTGAGGCGGGCGCAAGGGGCCTGCGAGATAGTGGTCTATACGCCCCAGCATAACACGAGCCTAGCGCAGCTGGCCGAAGACCACGTTGAGGCAGTCGTCGACCTATGGGCGGAACGGTTCAAAGCCTTGGGCAGTAGGGACGACGCGAGGTACGTTCTTATCTTTGAGAATAAGGGGCGTGAGGTAGGCGTTACGCTCGACCATCCGCATGGGCAGATCTACGCCTTCCCCTTCATCCCGCCGAGGATCGAGAGGGAACTTACATCAAGCCGAAGCTACTGGAAACGCCGTGGCGACTGCCTCTTCTGCCGCATCCTAGAGAAGGAACGTGCCCAAGGGGTCCGCTTGATTGCTGAGAACGAGTCCTTCACCGCGTTCCTACCATTCTTCGCCCGGCTGCCCTACGGGGTTCACATCTACCCGCGCCGGCACCTCCAGACGCTGCTCGACTTCACCGCAGAGGAGAGACGGGGCTTCGCCCTCATCCTTAGGACTGTTCTGAAGAAATTCGACCGCATGTTCGAGGGCAGCTTCCCCTACATGATGGTCTTCCACCAGGCGCCGACCGATGGGCGAGAGTACCCGTACTACCATTTCCATGCGGAGTTCTATCCGCCGTATCGTGAGAGGGGGAAGCTGAAGTTCTTCGCGAGCGTCGAGACCGGGGCGGGGACTGTGACCTTCGACTACAGGCCTGAAGACAAGGCTGAGGAACTAAGAGACGCCTAGTGAGCTGCCGTGTCGCTCATCACGCGGCGGTCTTCCATGGCTCTTTGTTCAGGTACTTCTACACCGCCGCTTCATCCAGCGACTCCAAGCATAGGCTTCTTAGGGAGTTCCGTAAAGCTGTCGACGAGCCGGGGGCAAGCGGCTCCTCCGCGAAGCCCTCCTTCAGCAGGAAGGCTGTATCCGCCGGGAAGGTGACGTTCTTTATCGCCGAGGCT
>JAWCPE010000076.1:0-9546 GCA_038870415.1 Bathyarchaeia archaeon | reverse complement strand
AATCTAGACCCCGTCTACCGGAAATGGGTATTGCGAGTCTGAGTTTCTGTTTCACCGCTGGCTCGACGTGTATCGTCAATGAATCGATCTCTCTGACCGCCTGCCTCAGACAAGCGTCTCGTTACCTGCACGGGTCGCGAAGTAACAGAGGAAAGCTCATCTTTGAAGCCTGACGGTGGTCAAACCCAAGCGGGATGACGTAGTTCGCCGACAGATTCTGCTTGGACTGTCGTCGAAAACATTATCTCCCCAGACACGACCGCTCTTAGACACGGTAAGGATCCCGCGGGAAGATTGCTATGCGTGACCAGATGCTTGCTATGGTCTTCCACAGCCCGGGTGATCTACGTCTGGAACCTGTCCCTAAGCCCCAAGTAGACGCGGGCTCAGCCTTGGTCAGGGTTGAAGCAGCTGCGGTCTGCGCTTCAGATATCCGAATCTACAAGGGGGAGAAGGCTGCAGAGGCGGGGACTATCCTAGGCCATGAGCTCGCAGGCCTCGTCGCTGAGAACGGCCCGGATGTTTCCGCGGTTCAGGTAGGCGACAGGGTTACGATGTATCCGGTCATTGCCTGTGGGCGCTGCTTCTACTGCCAACACGGTTACCGGAACATGTGCCTCGACAGGCGGACCGTCGGCTATGAGTACGACGGAGGCTTCGCCGAGTACATGCTTGTGACCCGCGAGGCCCTAGAGCTGGGCAACCTGGTCAAGGTGCCCTCAGGCGTCTCAGCCGAGGAGGCCGCGTTAACGGAGCCCCTTGCCTGCTGCATTAATGGGCTGCAGGTCTTAGGCCTAGAGCCGGGTGAGACGCTAGTGGTCGTAGGCGCGGGGCCTATGGGCCTCATGCTGACGAGGCTGGCGAAGGCCTCGGGCGCAGGCCAGATAATCGTCAGTGAACCGAATGAGCGAAGGCTGGAGGTCGCCGGTCAAATGGGCGCCGACGTGAAGGTTAACCCTTCGCGGGAAGACTTAGCCGCGAAGGTTAAGGAGGTGACGGACGGTTTGGGGGCGGACGCGGCGATCGTGACGGTCGACGTGCCCAGCGTGGCCTGGGAGACTCTTAAGGCGGTTAGGCATATGGGGCGTGTCAACCTCTTCGCCGGCTTCCCTAGGGGGTCAGAGGCGAAGGTTGACCTGAACCTCATCCACTACGGGATGACGACCGCCACCGCAAGCCAGAGCGCGACGTTGACACAGTTCCGTCGAGCGCTCACCCTGATGGCGACGGGCAAGGTCGACGTTAAGCCATTGATTACGCACCGGTTCCCGCTCAGCCAGGGGCCGCAGGCGTTCGAGAAGAAGATCGCTTTAGAGGGCCTCAAGCCTGAAATCCTCCCAGGGCTTGGATAAGGGCTCGAAAGGGAGCCGAGAGGGTTTGAGCATCGTGGCGAAGGAGCATAGGCTTGGAAGACTATTGAACCGTAAGACGGGCCGCATCGTGATAGCGGCTCTAGACCACGGCCTGCAGCATGGCCCTGGACTCCAAGGGATCGACCGGATCAAGGAGGCCTTCCCGCGGATAATGGAGGGCGGGCCTGACGCGGTGCTCTTGAACCCTGGCCTCGTCAAGAGCGTCTTCAGAGGCTTCGAGGGCGGCGTGGGGCTCATCGTGAAGCTGACGGCCTTCACGCCTTACCACCCGGACTTCGACGCAGCCATAGGCTCTGTTCGCGAAGCCCTTAAACTCGGCGCGGACGCCGTCTCTGTCGGCTTCCTCTTCGGAAGCGGCTACGAGAAGCAGGGCGCTCTGCTGAGGAATCTGGGAGCGGTCGCGGAGGAATGCCTTGAATGGGGTCTGCCGTTGCTCGTTCACGCCTATCCCCGCGGCGAACAGGTACCTAAGGAGCAGCACTACGCGGCTGACCGGGTTAAGTACGCCGCAAGAGCCGCCGCTGAGGTCGGAGCTGACATCGTGAAGACCTCCTACACCGGAAGCCCTGAGGGCTTCCGCGAGGTGGTGGCGGCCTGCCCCGTGCCCGTCGTGCAGGCGGGCGGCCCCAAAGCCGATAATGACGACGTCTTCCTGAGAACCGTGGAGGAAGCGGTGAAGGCGGGCGCCATAGGGGTGGCTGTCGGCAGGAACCTCTTCATGCATCCGAGGCCTAAAGCTATGCTTCAAGCGGTAAGGGCTGTCGTCCACGAAGGCCGAACCGCGGAAGAGGCGCTCCGCCAACTATCCTAAAAATAGCATATCTCTGCTTTCTATAGCCTTCTGCTTTTCCAACCGCATTTCTTTCAATAAGGTATGTAATATAGATGTTAAACGTATTTTTTTAAGTATCTTGTGGCCTCTTCTACGCTTTGGAATCCGTATTGTATTCCCTTGAATTCCTGTCTCAACGCGGTCACGTCGTTCTTCACTTCTGAGGGTTTCCTCTTTTCCCTTATGACGTCCAGTATTATGTCGCAGAGATGTTTTATGTGGGTCTCTTTGAAGCCCCTCCTCGTTACGTCTTGGAAGCCAATTCTAAGACCTGAGGGGTTCTCCCTGTTGTTTTGATCATCGTACGGTAGCAGGTTCTTGTTCAAGATAATGTTGGCTTCCTCAAGCCTTTGCGCGATGAGTTTCCCCCCGCCGTAGCTTCGAACGTCTACTGCTATCTGATGAGACTTTGTGAAACCTAAACCTTCCCCTAGAACCTTCAATCCCTTCGCGTAGAGGTATTCGCCCGCGGTCTGGGCGTTCCTGACCGTCTGGCGGGCAAGCTCGGCGCCGTAGAGTTTCAGCTCTAGGGCTGCCAGCCCTAAGGCGGGCAGCCTTCCAAGATGGGTGTTCGACGTGGTCAGGGGGAAGATAGCGTACTGGACGCTCTCTATCGCCTTCTCCATCCTATCATCGCCAGAGTTCGCAAGGATCACGCCGCCTTGAGGCCCTGGAAAGGTCTTATGCGTTGAAGACGTGATGAAATCAGCGCCCTCCCTGAGAGGATCCTGGAAATGCCCGCCGGCGATCAGCCCTAGGACGTGCGCCGCGTCGTAGACGATGTAGGCGCCCACCTCCTTAGCCACCTCTGAAAGCTCCTCGACCGGATGGGGGAAAAGGTAGAGGCTTCCACCGAAACTCACTATCCCGGGCCTCGCCGCCCTAATTATCTTCGCGGACTCATCCGGGTCGATGTTCAGCCTAGCCGGGTCGTAGCTGTGGACGATGTTCTCTAACCCGATGATTCTACCAGCTAAGCCTGTGTAGTCGTGGGAAATATGCGCGCCGCAGATGAGGGGCGTCACAACCATCTTGTTATTCCTAGTTGCCATGGAGAGGCCCTTGAAGGCTGCCAGATTGGCGTGCGTCCCAGAGACGAGCCTTACGTCAACCCAACTGCAGCCAAAGAGGGCTTTCATCAAGTCGGCTGCGCAGTTCTCTATCTTTGATATGTACCTCTGGCCCTGGTAGTAGCGGGCCTTCACGTGCCCCTCACTATCGTTTTCCCCCTCGGCGTATCTCGACTCGAGATCCTGAGACGAACTGAGCATCTCCCGCACGGCGGGCGACTTAAGCCCCTCGCTAGCTATCAGGTTGATACATTCCTGGTCCCTGTATCTTTCATGCGCTGCGCTCGCCTCAAAGAGCTCCAAAGCCGTCCTAACGAAAACTTGGTTCACTTCAACCCACCACTTGGCTTTTCGACGGACCTAAGGACTTCCCCTAGGGATTCACCGTTCTATTCCATGACACTGCCGACATTCCTGTGGTAGGCTTCTGCTGGAGTTAAGTAGTTTATGCCCTAGTGGGGTCTTTCATGGTCCGGTAGTGGGCGAGGCCTTCCAGCGTGGGGAACAGGGATGCCTTGCACCAGGCCGCTTTACGGTAGGCATCCGCCTTCCCCAGCGTGGACGGCCTCCTCGGGCTGGCTGCGATATGCTCTACGCCGTTCAGGCGGCAGCACTCGGCGAACGCGGATACGCCTCCCCAGGCCGGGTAGAGCTGGGCGCCCCAGTCCGTGAGGGCCTGCCGCGGCTTACCGTAACGGTTGATGCAGTCCCGGAGCAGCCTTACCGCGGCCTCAGCCGTAGGCGTCCAGCCCCTCCATACGCCGAGGGTGAGACGGCTGTGGTCGTCTAGGACGCTTAGAAGCCAGCAGTCGTCCCCGGCGGGCTTGAAGCCTGCCCGCCACGGCTCGTTCGGAGAGGCCCCCTCAAGCCTCCGCGTGCCCCAGCTCCCCGCCTCGGTCTAGGGGAGGCCTATTCAACCCGGTCTCGGTCATTCAAATCTAGGTGCCCAACGGCTTACGTTCTTCTTATCTCTTCTGCGTGGACTACCTATGTTAGCGTCCTTTTACCCGGCGGTTCGCTCACCAGCCTGGATGACCTTCGACTGAGCCTTCTCAGCATCGTTCGCCTCATATCCTGAGAATGTCCTCCATAGGCTCAACCATGTCCCTCAGCATCCTCACTATGGGCAGACTGTAGCGGCATCTCTTCTCGCATTCACCACACTCATTGCACGACCGGATCTTTGATATCGTCTGCTTGCGCCGCTCGATGTCGTTTTGCACTCTCTCGGGGGCCTAGGGGAACGCCTTGAAGGCCTCAGGCCCCATCGTCCGGTAGTCGTCGTAGAGGATGTCCGTGCCCAGAGTAAGGCCGATAGGGATACCGATGGGGCAAGGCTCGCATTCTCCACAGATCCGGCAGCGTACGTGTTCGAGCTTCTCTGCGAGCTGCTCGACGTGATGCCTCTCTTCGACCGTAAGCGTAACGTCGCCTAGGTGGCCGACCAGGGAGTTCTCCTTCACCTGCTCTAGGATGGTAGCTCCCGGCACCGTCGTGGAGATGGGCTAGTTGAGGAGCCACCTCAACGCCAGTCCCGCGGGCAACAGCCATGTCGCGACGGGCTTCATCACGGTGACGCCTACGCCCCTCCTCTCACAGAGCGGGATAAGTTCCTTGAGCGGCTCGCGTTCGACGATGTTTAACGTTCGGGTTCAGAGCTTGGCTCTTCTGGCAAACGCTTAATAGACTATTCAAGCTGTAACTTGTATACTCGTGGTCCCCCTTGTCCACCGACAGTAGAGGCGCCCCTGCTGAAGCTGCCGACTCGATACCTGGGCAGCCGGCGGGAACTGAGCGGCATCCCTCAAACACAAACACTCTCCTTAGAGCGGTCGTCGGGATGGCGGCAGTTGGCGCGGTCGCCCTCATGGTCTCAGCCAGCGTTGAGCTGCTTGACATCCTGGCTGCGCTGGGGTTATCGCCTTTCGGCAATGTGTCGTTAACTGATCAAGCGAAGGTCTCGCTGGCGCTCTACGCTGTGTTCGCCATGTTGGGAGCGTTGTTAGCCTCCGTGTCGGTGTACCTCGTGCGTCATGGGCTGCCCCGGTATAGCGCTGCGTCCGGTGGAGCCGCGGCTCTTCTCGCCGTCGCGACTGTGACCGTGCCTGGTTTCCAAGGATACTCGGTGGCGTTAGCCGCGCAGCTGAGCGGGTTGATAGCCACGGTTCTCATGGCCGGCGCAACCGTCTCGGCTCTCAGGTTGCCTACTCGACTAGCTCAACCGAGGATCGCCGTAGCCTTGGAAGTCGCTTTCATCGCTGTTTTCTCGGCGCTCACGGCGGTGCTCACCGCGACGACGGGGCAGCTGTTCCCCTCTCCGACGGGCGGTTATACGCATGTGGGCGACACGGTCATATACGTGGCCTCCCTCCTGCTAGGGCCGAAGGTAGGCGCGCTTACCGGCATCCTAGGGGCATTGGCGGCGGACTTCTACGTCGGGTACCCAAGGTGGTTCGTCTCGGTGCCCGCACACGGGTCGCAGGGTCTCATCGCCGGCCTCGGCAGGGGGAGGGCTCTCCCAGTCCAACTGGCGCTCTGCGCCGTCGGAGGCTTCACCATGGCGACGACCTACCTCTACGTGAACATCTTCATCAAAGGCATGGCGCCGGCCCTGGTCTCCTACGCCCGCGACCTCTTCGGCCAGACCCTTGTCTCTCTCATTCTAACCGCGTTTGTGATGCCTCCCCTGAAACGGTTGACGCCGCGACTCCGTGCTATCCAGACCCTGCGGACAGAACCTGCACCGAGGGTATAGGTCAGAGCTGGCCCAGCCCAGCCTTGACCGTGGATTGGACGGAAATCAGTTTGCCTCAACCGGAGAGCTACGATTGATGCTTCACAGCGCTACGCGATCGGGATTCCTTCTAGCCTCTTATGATGCAGCGTTCCTCCACAGCTTGGCAGATGGCTTCGATCTTCACCAGGGAGACGTTTGCTCCCTACACTTCTGCCTTCATAATCAGGCCTTCGGGCAAGGAGAGCTTCTCGACGGCCTCCCTTACCTGTTGCTTATACCCTCAAGTCTGCAGAACGGGAACATCTGTCGGTCAAGGTCTATGTAAATCCTCCCCTGATAGGTTCTCTCTATCCCTTCCACCGTGTGGAAAGGGTAAGTTGAAACTTAGGGCTCGCCATCCCACTTTATAATGAGCGTTCCGTCCTCGACGTTCGTCACGTACACAACGAACGTGTCGCCGCTCGGAAAATGACCGATCTCGACCGTCTCATAGAGCGTAGAGTCGCTTCCGGGCAGGCTGCGCAGGTAAGTCACAGTGCCATTGTACGTGTCGAAACCGTTGTTGCGGACGGCCGCCCACCCGCGACTGAGCCAAATGATCTCGAATCTAGGGCGTAGAACTAGCTGAGAGAGCATGGAGAGAACGAAGAGAACGGCTACGACCCGACCGCGGTAGTGAAGCGTTCCGTTCTGTTGAAGTCTTCTCGAGAAACGCTTTCCTCCCCTCGGCTTTTAGCCTCCTTTGGAGAGGAAGCGGGGAAGGCTTATCTTTTATACGATACTTCTATGTGGAAGTCGACGTGCTGTAGGATGTAGCGCATAGTTTTGACTAAGGGTTGGTAGTGGAATCCTCCGGGTACGAACGTTTGTTGGCAGTATACCCATGAGGAGCCGAACATTGGGTAGAGGACTCTTCCCAGCGCTGAGGGTTGGCCGTGGCTCATCATGTTGAACGGTATCTTCAACTCCTTCTTCAAGGCTAGGTTGCAGGCGAGCACGTCGAGGAGGTCGCCCATGTCTCTTGTTCTTCCCACTATCTTGGCGAGGTCCGCGCCTCTCTTCTCCATCAGCCTGCCAACCCTTAAGGCTCCCTCGGGCTTCATACGGACGAGAATATGCGTGGAGAGCATAACCTCGCCTCCTCTCGCGTGGAGGTCGTCGATGAGCCTCATCTGCTTCCTTTCGGCCTCCGGGTCGTAGGAGACTTCGAGCGGCATAACGTCTGGGTCGAGCGAGATGCCTTGAAGGTGCTCCATCTGATGCTTGGTCTTGGCCGCATCCCACTGCGTGCAAGGGTCGAACGTGTCGAGCTCCGTATCGAAGCCTACTGTGCCCGCGTCGAATGCGTCAAGCTGCATCTTCACGCGTTCATCCTCGCTCTGCGGCCTACCGCCGACCCTCCGGTTAACGGTGAACGTCGGCTTGCTCGTACATCCGACGATATCCTTCACGTCCTGTTTAGAGGGAGGATACGGCTGCAGAACGTGTAAGTCTAGCTCGAAGGCGTCTGCACCGTCGAACTCGGCGAGCTTCATTGTTCTTATGCAGGCGTCGACGTTTGCATCCGTTATAACGGCGCAGATGAAAGGCCTGTTCACCTGAGTCAGCTTAAGCATACGTGGACCACGGTTCCGTTAGGGTTCAACGCGGATATAAGACCTGCCTAAGGTCTACGCCTGAGTGAAAGTGAGCTGGGGGAGAAACCCGCATTTCCTAGGTGGGGTCGCTTACTACTCTCCGCGTCTTTCAAGCAGGCTGGCAGATACCTAAGCCTCAAGGTGTCTACACTTGGATTTTGAGGTGCGTGCGGGGTTCCCATCCTAGGAGCCTCTTCGCTTTGGTCAGGTTGAACTCTTCTCCCCTCTCGTCTCCTGCTAGCCAGACGGCGTCGAACCGGTTATGGCCGACCTTAGCCACCTCGAGCGCTGCGAGATAGGCGTTAGCCAGGTCCTCCTCATCCGTGACGTAGAGATGCCGTCCGCCCGGGTACTGCTTAGGCTTGCGCCTCTCAGCGATCCACTGCTCGCGGGTCCGCGGCCCCGTGATACGCAGGGAGATGATGCTCATGTCGAAGTAGCGGCAGAAGTACCGGCAGATGAGTTCCCCGAAGCCCTTCGTCAAGCCGTAGACGGACTCGTTGTCTAGGGGGACATCTTCCTCCATCCAGTACCATTTCCGCGAGCGATCGTGCACGGTCACCGTGCTCGTGTAGACCCCGGACTTGATCCCGAGCCCCTGTGCCTTCCAGAGCACGAGGTGGAGCCCTAGGGTGTTCGCGTTGTAGTGACCGGTTATCTCGTCCGCCGGGGTTGGCTTGCTCCCTTCGCGGAGCTGGTGGGGGCCCCACATCACCAGCCAGATTAGGCTCTCCATCCCGTCAAGGGCGCGGCTTACGGCGTCCGGGTCTGTGACGGAGCCTTCCACGTACTCGACCTCCTTATGCTTAGGCGGCCGCGTGTCGAACACTCTCAGCTCATGCCTCGCCTTCAGGTAGGGCGTGATGAAGGTACCTACGTAACCCGAGCCTCCTACGAGAAGAACCCTCATGGCTGATCCCGGTCCTCGCCGAATGCTGAGCTCGCTGCTTATCGATCAGGTGGGGCTGGGCTCTGCTCTCTCCGGTTTTCCCTCCGGGAGGCCCTTGAAGACGACCGTTAAGGATTTGGCGCCTTGTTTGACGGCGTCTTGGAAGCGGGGAACGACGGCGCCGGCCCTAGTGTATGTGAGGATGCTGCGGCGTTTACCGGGGCTGGTGGTCACGACACGGTGGTAGGTCTTCGCAGCCATCCAGAGTAGGCATGGTCCTTTCCAAGGCGTCTTCATCATCGTCTCAGGGCCTTCACCGTGGATGAAGTAGCCCTCGCCCGAGTCTATGTAGATCATCTCGTCCCAGTCCTCATGGTAGCCTACGCTTATGGTTTCAGGCGGGCTCGCGGCCTCGGATTCTCCTACGCCGTACATCACCATGATGCTATCTTCGCCCGTGTCGAGGGGCATCGAACCCCTCTCAGGGTCAAGGAGGATTACACGCGCCTTCGGACTCATACGTCTCTCCCCTCGGTCTTTCTTTGGCTGTGCACCTTGTACCGCTTGAAAGGCTTTCGCCCCGAGGTGAGAGGTTATCAGCTTAGACTCGTCCCTCTCCCTGCGAGCGTGTTTTTCCCGTGGGATGGTATTACCCTTCAAGCTTCTCTCCGGGGCTCTAGGCAGCGTCAACAACTCACCGGTCGTCACGCGGCAGTACCCGTGAAGGCTAGGTTGACAACCTCTGAGGCGAAGCCCTCGACGGCCCGGAGACGTTCAGAGAGACTCGGGTTTCCCAGCATAGTAGGGAAAGCTGAGCTTCATGGAAGAGGGGAAACCCCCATCTACCATCGTGAGGTTATAGCAACGTATCTCTGAAGGGGGCGTGTCCAATAATTCGTTTCACGTCCATCGATTCGGGAATCGCGATGGGTTGTCGGACATCCTGCGTCTTCCACCTCCATGCCCGAGGCATGGAAAGACGTAGGTATTCTCAGCGATAGGACAATT
>JAWCPE010000075.1:0-9570 GCA_038870415.1 Bathyarchaeia archaeon | reverse complement strand
AGGACCCGGTCGTCTTAGTGAACGGGGCTCAGAAACACGCTACGGAAGTGGGGACGTATATCAACGACGTAAGGTGGTACCATCTTCCCTTCCGCCCCGTCTTGGTTATAGATGTTCTTCTTACCGACCTCGGCTTGGCAGGGAGCAAGATAGGAGCGGAGTTCAGACACGACTACATGACGAACATCTCCTACGAGGTTAAGGAGTTGATGCCTGAAGCCTCCCTCGTAGACGCGACGGACATCCTGCAAAGGCTGAGGATGATAAAGACGGAGAACGAGGTGGAAGCCCTCCGCGACGCCTGCTGCCGAAATACCACCGCTCTGACGAGCATGCTTGAGAAGATCAGGGGCGGGATGACCGTCCGGGAAGTGGCTTGGACGCTAGCTGAATGCGAGAGAGAGCAGGGAGCCACCTCTGTGAGCACGGGGCTACTCATGGACATATGGAACGTGGACGGCGGAGGCGAATGGTTAAGGCGGAAGAGCAGCCCGGACCGGAAGCTGAGGAGGGGCGACTACGTCTGCTTCGACTACGGGATGGCGGGGCCGAGGGGCTAGGGGGCGGACTTCGGCGCGACATTCGTGGTAGGACAGCCTGCCAAGGAGCATCTGGAGTGGTGGGAGAAATGCGTCTACATAACACGGAGATGGATGGAGATAACGAGGCCCGGAGTCAGGATGGCGTACGCCCATGAGCAGGCCTGCGAGGCGGTCAGCGAAGCCGGCTTAGACCCGATGAGCTTCGGCGGCTGCTACGCGGTCCACCGGTCGCATTACGCGCATGGAACAGGCATAGACCTAGTCGAGGAGCCTATGCTCGCCCGGTACGAGGAGAGGAGGATCGAGCCTGGGATGACCCTGTGCATCGAGCCTGAAAGCGTAGGAAGCGAAGGCCAGGGCGCGCCCCGGATGATGCACCGAGAAGAGATAATAGCGATAAAACCGGGCGGGTACGACCGGCTCACCACGATGGGATGGGAGTTGCACACGATACCGGAAGGATAAGCCAAGCCGTCTCTAGCCTGCCCTTCCATGGGCAAGTCAAGGTTATCGACGTGCGCCGAGGCTACGTGCAGGATGGAAAGAGCCTCCTCGCATAGGGCAAGCCCCGGGCTCCTCCGGCTTAGAGGATGCCTGAAGCGCGAGTGGAGCCCGTCGAGGTGAAGGCTTTTGAGCGTGAACGCGGATCGGCTCGCGGTCGTCTTCGGGATGAAGGAGCTGACGGTGAAGCTGTCCGATGACTTGTACAAGTACCTCTCGTTTCTCGAGCAGCGCCACTTCATCGAGAGCAAGGAGTCCGCCGTCCGCGTCGCTCTGGAGCTGTATAAGATGCTGGCGATGCATGAGTGGCTTCCGAACTTCTACAAGCTGAGCGGGAGCCGCGTCGTCCTCCTAGATGACAGCATGCTGAAGGGCATCTTCGAGACGATCACGAACGAGCAGATGTACACCGCCGGGCGGATCACGGCGCTCAAACGGCTGCTGGAGAAGCCCTACGTTCGCGAGGCGGAGCTGACGAACCCGGAGAACTGGCCCCTCATCCTCAGGGAACTCGAGATCATGGGTTGGGGCACCTTCACGAAGGTGAAGGATGAGGTTAAGATCACGGCCTGCGCGGTTCCCCTACCCTACCTCCGCGGGTACTTGGAGACGCTCTTCGGGGTCGAGCTTAAGCCCTACCCGGCGAAGATACCGGATGTCACGGTGCTCATCGCCGGGAGGAAGAAGACCGAGGTCTGGCGTTAAGGCGGCTTAGAGGCCTGTCCAAGGGCATCGCTTGTAGGGCCCTATCACTATCGTGACGACTGTTCCGAGGATGCCTTCAACCTTCAGCTCGGTCTCTAGGAAGGCGTTGAGGTCTTCCATCTTCTCGAAGATGCCCTCCGCGAGGATGTCTACATCGCCGCTCGTCCTGTAGAGGACATGCACATCCTGGTTCTTCCCAAGGTGGTCCACGATCTCCTTGAACCGGGCCGGTTGAACCCTGAGGCCTATGAAGGCCTTGATCGCTCTTCCCAGCTTGTGGTAGTCGAGGACGACGGTGAAACGCTGGATTATCCCGTTCTCCGCGAGCTTCTCCACCCTCTTCCGCACAGTGGCCTCGTTCGCGCCTACCTCGCGGGCTAACTGGACCATTGGCTTCCGCGCATCCGCCTGCAACGCACGGATAATCTTCAAGTCCAACATGTCTACGGACAAGGCTCTCGTCTCCTAGGTCGGAAACCCGTATCTGCGGCTACAACCTTCGCGAAACAGATAAAAGCTTTCCGGAAAACCTCACGTTTTACGTGACTTCGGAGAGCCGCGGTGACGAAAACTAGCATAGAAAAGCTTAAAAGACGATCTTCAGTCTTCCGTTTTCCGTTATTCCGAGCGGCGAAAGGTGAGGAGAATCGCGTAGGAAACGCTGCTGGAGCGCTGCTTTACCTTAGACACCCGCCCCAGAGGCTCCGGCATCCCTTACGGTACGATATTATAGCGGAGAACAGGTGAGTTCTCATGAGCTTGAGGGAAGTAGCCGGGAGGATACCCGCCTCTCTGCGGGGCGAAGCCGCTGAACGCCTGACAGACCTAATACTGAACTCGAAGAACGCGGGCAGGATACCGAGCGACCTAGCGAAGACGATACTATACTACTGGCAGAGAGACCAACTCGTGAGCGAGGTAGGCCTAGAGGCCCTCATCAAGGCGGCCGTAGCCGCTGAGCCTGAGAAGACAGCCGCCCTCTTCTCCGAGCAGCTAGGCTTGAAAGAGCTCGTAGCGATGCTCCAGGCGTAGCAGCCGAAGCGGAGACCCCCCCTCTTTTTTCTCAGCCTTCGCGTAGCTGGGCCAATCGACATTTAAGCTCATTCCGAAGCATAATTACGTCCGGTTGAGGGAAGTATCGATGGTCAGTTTCGGTGTGGAGTTCGTCCCCGGCGACCTCTTCTGGAGGACCACGTACTACGCGGTGCAGGCTGAGAAGCTCGGATTCAACCGGATCTGGATCACGGACCACTTCAACAACAGGAACGTCTACGTGACCCTTGCCCTAGTCTCGACGTATACAAGCCGGATCGGCCTCGGCCCCGGCGTGACAAACCCGTACCTGATACATCCCGTGATGACAGCTCAGGCCGTCGCGTCGCTGAACGAGGTGGCGCCCGGCCGGATAGCCTGCGGCATAGGGGCAGGCGACAAGACGACTCTCGACATGGTAGGCGTAGAGCAGAAGAAGCCGCTTGCAGCCCTAAGGGAGGCGGTCGCGATCATCCGGGGGCTCACATCCGGCGCCGGCGCGGAGTTCAAAGGCGAAGTCTTCACGATCACGAGGGGCGCCAGGCTCCGGTTCCGCGTAGAGAACCCTATCCCCATCTATATAGGGGCTCAAGGGCCGAGGATGCTCGCGTTAGCCGCCGAGGTCGGAGACGGCGTCCTCATCAACGCCTCGCATCCACGCGACATCGAGGAAGCCACGAGGCACGTAAGGACGGCTGCAGAGGCGAAGGGCCGGAACCCAAAGGACCTAGCCGTAGTCGCGTATACGTCTTTCTCCGTAGCCGAGGACCCGGCGAGGGCTAAGGAGGCGGTCACGCCGGTTGTGGCATACATCGTAGCCGGCTGCCCGGAGGTCGTCCTGAACCGGCACGGCATCGCTTTGGAGAACGCGGTGAAGATACGGGACGCGATCGTGGCGGGCAAGTTCAAGGATGCCTTCTCCTCCGTGACGGACGAGATGATCGAGGCTTTCTCGATAAGCGGGACGCCTAACGCCTGCGTGGAGAAGGTGAGTCAGCTCTTCAAGACGGGTGTAACGGAGCTTGTAACGGGCTCGCCTATAGGGCCTAGGATACGCAGGTCGATGAACCTGATAGGGTCGGAGGTCATCCCCCACTTTAAGGAGATGACGTGATGGTAGTCGTCTACACGCTCGCAAGGGTGAAGCCTCACAAGGACAGGGAAGTCTACGAGAAGATGCAGAGCCTAGCCCCGGTGAAAGAGATCGTGACCGTCTACGGGGAGTACGACCTGATAGCGAAGCTCGAACTTCCCTCGCTGGAAGCGTTAGACGACTTCATCTTCAACGTCATCCGAGCGATAGACGGCATCGAAGCTACCATGACCCTCATCTCAGCCAAACCGCAGGCAGCCGCGAAGCCTTAGCGTTTCAAGGCTTCTTGCCGGCGCTCTGGTTTCTGTAGACCTGGTCCGGTCTCCCTATCGTGACGGTCGTGCCGGGGGGCACAGAGTGGGTGAGCCAGACGTTCCCGCCTATGACGGAGTCGTCGCCGATAACCGTCTCGCCGCCCAGTATCGTGGCGCCGGAGTAGATGATCACGTTATTACCGACGGTGGGATGGCGTTTGAGGCCTCGGATGAGCTGCCCCTTCTCGTCCCGTGGGAAGTTCATCGCGCCAAGCGTTACGCCTTGGTAGAGCCTTACATTGTCGCCTATCACGGCGGTCTCGCCGATGACGACGCCCGTGCCGTGGTCGATGAAGAAGTTCCGCCCGATCTCGGCGCCTGGGTGTATATCTATGCCCGTGACGGAGTGGGCGTGCTCCGTCATGATGCGCGGTATGAGCGGCACGCATCTCTTATAGAGTTCATGAGCTATCCGGTAGGTGCCTATCGCGTATACCGCCGGGTAGCTCAGGATGATCTCGTCTAGGCTTTTAGCAGCTGGGTCCCCGTCGTAAGCGGCTTGAACGTCTCCCCTCAACCTGCTCCTTATCTCAGGAAGCGCTTCGAGGAGCCCTTTCACGATGAAACAGGCGGCTGCATGGCATAGGTCGACCGGGCATCTTTCAAGGCTTCGGCAGACATACTTGAGGCTTCGGTCAACCTCTCTCACGAGCCGCACGTAGACTGAGTTGAGCTTAGCCTCGAGGAAAGGCTTCGCGTTCTCCCTTGTGAACTCCCCCTCGTCAAGATAGCCGGGGAAGATGATGCTTAGAAGCTCGTCTAAAGCCTCGATGACAGCCCTCTTCGAGGGTAGGTCCTTCCTGTCTACGTGGGTGATCTCCCCCTCCCTCTCGTAGCTCTCTAGAAGCCTCTCCGCAAGCCTTGCCAGGTCCCTCTGCGAGAGCTCATCCCCTACCTCGTGGACTGGTGGCAGTTTGAGAAGTTGCTCAAGCCCCTCCGCAGTTTTCTCGGCGTTGTTGGCATGCGTCCCTTCTTTCCCTCTGATCGCCATGGCCGTATCGCCTCCTCCGCGCTAGCCTTGGAAGAGCGGTGTGCTCAGGTACCGTTCCCCCGTGTCGGGGAGCACGACCACTAGAAGCTTACCCTGGCTCTCAGGCCTCGCTGCGACCTGAATCGCCGCATAAGCTGCGGCGCCAGAGGATATTCCGACGAGGAGGCCTTCCTTCTTCGCGAGCTGCCGCGCCGTCTCCATCGCGTCCTCATCCTTGACCTGGATGACCTCGTCGACGAGCTCAAGCCTGAGCACGTCAGGCTTGAAGCCTGCCCCTATGCCCTGAATCCTATGTGGCCCCGGCTTACCGCCTGAGAGCACTGGGGAGTTGAAAGGCTCGACGGCTATCGCCTTGAAGCTCGGCTTCAAAGGCTTGATGTACTCGGCTACGCCAGTGATGGTGCCGCCCGTCCCTACGCCTGAGACGAGGATATCGACGCGGCCCCCCGTGTCACGCCATATCTCTGGGCCGGTGGTCGTCCTGTGGATGAGAGGGTTCGCCGCGTTCCTGAACTGCTGCGGGATGAAGGCGTTAGGGGTCTGAGCTGCCAGCTCCTCGGCTCGTCTGACCGCGCCGCGCATGCCCTCCGAGCCCGGCGTGAGGATGAGCTCAGCGCCATAGGCTTTGAGGAGCATCCGGCGCTCTAGGCTCATCGTCTCAGGCATCGTCAATATGAGCCTGTAGCCTCTCACCGCCGCGACCATAGCTAAGCCTATGCCTGTATTCCCGCTTGTAGGCTCTATGATGACCGTTCCCGGGCCGATCAGTCCCTGTCTCTCGGCTTCAGCTATCATGCTGAGGCAGATCCTGTCCTTGACGCTTCCCCCAGGGTTCCGGGACTCCAGCTTCGCCAGCACCGTGCAGCTGAGGCCTTCCGTCAGCCGGTTGAGCCGCACGAGGGGGGTCTCCCCGATCGTCTCAAGAACAGAAGCGTATATCCCAGGCATCGTTACGCCACCACTTGTATAACGCCGCTATAGCTTACGTCCACCGCGTCTTTATAGCTCTTCCGCGCCGCTTCGCCGCGTTTGGGTAACCGGTATGTACGTCAGTTAAATAAGCCTAGGACGATCTTCCCTGACTGGCTTCAGGGAGGAGATGAGCATAGGTTGAAGCCTAAGGTTGTGGCTCAGTTCCCACTTCACCCGGACGCGGTCAAGATTCTAACGGATGTAGCAGACCTTAAGATGGGCCCATTCCCCAGCCGCGAAGCCTTCATGGCTGAAATGCGGGACGCCGACGCCCTCATAGGCGCCGTCATGGTCGATGAACAGTTTCTCCACCATGCGTCAAAGCTGAAAGTTAACGCCTGCTTCGGTGTAGGCTATCAGGACCGTACGGATGTAGAGGCGTGCAGTCGGCATGGGGTCTACGTGACCTATACGCCCGGCGTCCTCTCAGCGGCGGTTGCCGACCTGACGATGGGCTTAATCCTCTGCCTCGCCCGCGGCATACTCTCCGCGGACAGGTACGTGAGGACCTCCTGGGCGGCGGGAGGCCACGGCTTACCCCTGGGCCTCGACTTGGAAGACAGAACGCTGGGCATCCTAGGCCTAGGCCGGATAGGCTCTGAGGTAGCGAAGCGGGCGAAAGCCTTCGGCATGAGCATCATCTACTACGATACCGTCAGGAACTGGAAGGCTGAGGAGGAGGGCCTCGCCCGGTACGTAGGGCTTCAGGAGCTTCTCGCCTCGTCGGACTTCGTCACCGTCCACGTGCCGCTCACCACGGAGACGGCGAAGCTCATCGGCGAAAGAGAGCTCAGGGCGATGAAGAGGACGGCGTACCTCATCAATACCTCAAGGGGAGGCGTCGTGGACGAGGAGGCGCTCTGTAAAGCCCTCGCAGAAGGCTGGATAGCCGGCGCCGGGCTGGACGTCTTCGCTAAGGAGCCGCTGCCGCTGAACAGCCCCTTGGTGAAGATGGAGAACGTCGTCCTAACGCCTCACATAGGCTCAGCGGCGCAGGAGACGAGGCGACGGATGGCCTTGATGAACGCCACAGATGTCGTCCGCGTGCTGAGAGGCGAAGAACCGCTCAACCTGATACCGGAGCAGAGGAAGAGCCCGCCCGTAAGGGTCAGCCGGCTCTAGCAGGCTACAGCCCGCAAGCTGCTTTGCTCTCTCCGCGGAAAGCGATGGGGCGTTCAGCCGACGCCCCCTAGGATGAGTGGCCCCCTAGCTCTCTTTTTCTGCGGGTTTTCCTCACCACGGCTTTTGCAAGCCTCTCGCCTAGATGTGCGGCTTGAAGTCTATCGACCGCCCAGGGGTTGGCGCGCGCCGGGACTGTCTCCGCGGCTATGCCGGGCTTCACAAAGGTAGGGTTGAAGACTCCTATGATCCGGTCGATGTTCTCGAGAGCTGTTACCTGTCCGCCGGTGCCGCTGGTGAAGACGGCCATCGGCTTGCCCGCCATCTTCTGCCGTACCGCGTGGAGGTCCGTCAGGAGTGTCAGCATCTTCCCGGACATGATGCTGTAATGCGACGGAGACCCGAACGCGTAGCCTTCCGCGTCGACGACCTCCTGCACCGTGACGGCATCCGCCCTCTTCAACTCAACGGCGATTCCTGGGACTTGCCGCGCTCCTTCCGCCACAGCTTCGGCTAGCTTCTCGGTTCTCCCAGTTCTGGAATCGTAGATTACGAGAACCCTGCTCATTAACTCTCTTTTAAGATGCTATCAGCATAGTCCTTTGCAGTCGTCCTGTGACGAACACCATGGCTTGTCAGGATGCTGTCTCCTTGCATGAAGGTCTCCATGGATCTGCATGATGGCCGCGCACACCACACCGATGAAAGCCCTACACGGCAACTCGGTCAGCGAGACCGAAGCTTGAAAAGCCCTATCCTCGCAAGTCCTCTACCGTTTGGGGATACGTACACTCTCGCTCCGCTTCTTCATCGAAGCGGAAGCCGCAGAAGGGTTAAAACAGAGCTGACAGGCTTTGGAATAGCCAAGTTGTAAGGCGGGGTTGAGGCTGTGCGGTCACGAGACCGCGTGATGACGACGCTGGGGCTTGAGGAGCCAGACCGCGTGCCGCTCTGCGAGATCGCGGTCAACGAGCCTATAGTCGAGAAAGTCACGGGGCTCTCATCACCTCAGACCAGGTACGAGGAGGAACGTGAACTAAACGAGCGTGGCGGGCGGGAGAGCCAGGCGAGGCGGCTCAGCCGGATAGAACGTGAGGTTGACCGGTTAGTCGCGTGTTACCGGCATTTCGGCTTCGACGCGATCCCGGCCGGGCCGACGTTGCCCGTTGAGCGGCCTGCCGTGAAGCTGCTCGACGACTGCACGTGGATAGACGAGTGGGGTGTCAAGTACAGGCAGAGGCCGAGCGACCCCCTCGCCTGGTACGTTTCTGGAACGCTGAGCGTAGAGGATATAGCCGCGTTCACGCCGCCCGACCCGTATGCGGAGGGCCGGATGGACAGCGTCACGGCGATGGTCCGTCGGGTCAAGGGCGAGATGGCTGTCTTCGGGGCGGGCCTTACGCTCTCGGCCTCATACTTGGCGCGGGGCATCGTGGGGTTGACCCTTGACTTCTACCGGACGCCGCACGTAGCGAAGAGGTGGATAGAGAAGATCGCCGACTACCACATCGAGCTGGGGAAGCAGATCGTGGACTGCGGCGTGGACGCCCTCGTCGTCTCTGGGGACGATGCCGAGAAGGGCGGCCCCATCTTCTCGCCGAGGATCTACCGTGAGTTCTACTACCCGCAGTACAAACGTATGGTGGACGCGTTCCACGCAAGGGGGATGATGGTCGTCAAGCACACGGACGGTAACACTTACAGGATACTTGACGATATGGTCCGGGCGGGCTTCAACGGTTACCACGCGATCGAGCCTATCGCAGGCATGGATATAGGCGTCGTGAAGGAGAAGTATGGGGATCGCCTATGCCTCTTAGGAAACATCGACTGCTCCCATACGCTGAGCCTCAGCTCCTTAAGCCAGGTCGCCGAGGAGACCAGGTCCTGCATCAGGAAGGCTGCTCCCGGCGGAGGCCACATCCTAGGGTCGAGCAACGCGCTCCATCCAGCCGTCAACCTCGATAACGTGTACGAGATGGTCCGGACAGCTCGGACGTTCGGCAGATACTAGCGACGTAGGCTACGATGGGACTGGTCCACCGTATGCTTTCTGTCTGAGACAGGAATGGCCCTCAGGCCGCTCGGGGATTCGACCTTCCCATAGGTGGGACTAAGGGTTCACAGAAGGGGTTCTCGTACAGGTCGAGGCCTAGCAGGACGCGGCTATGGGTCTTCAACACCTTTATGATGATCTCGCCGAGGAACCTCTTCACGTTATACTGACAGAGAGCCTTCACAGGTAGGCCCTTTAAAGCCGCGTTCCCCATAGCCTCGTACTGCAGGAAGTCGTCTAGGCTG
>JAWCPE010000074.1:912-9597 GCA_038870415.1 Bathyarchaeia archaeon | reverse complement strand
AGGCCGTCCACGCTGGGGAAGGCGGATGCCTACCGTAAAGCGGCCTGGTGCGAGGCACCCCCTGTTCCCCACGCTGGAAGGCTTCGCCCACCACTGGAGCCGCGAGAGGCCGCATGAAGGCATAAAGTACTCACTTAACCCCAGCAGAAGCCTACCACAGGAATGCCGGCAGCGTCACGGGATAGATCAACATCCCTCTTCGCTGCGAAACCTTGATAAGAGCCTTTCCTTGTCATCTGCTCCGCTAGGATGGAGGGAGGAGGCTTAATGTCGAAGCCCTTCTACGTTAGGTTTACGGTGCCGAAGGAGCTGGCAGACGCGGCCTATGAAGTCCTCTCTGTGGTCAGGTCAACGGGTAAGCTTCGAAGGGGTACGAACGAGGTCACGAAGGCTGTGGACAGAGGCATCGCGAAGCTAGTCGTGATCGCGGAGGACGTGGAGCCCCCTGAGATCGTCGCCCACCTGCCGCTGCTCTGCGAGGAGAGGAACGTCCCGTACGTCTATGTTCCCTCCAAGAAGCAGCTAGGCGTCTCGACGGGCATCGAGGTCCAGACCTCCGCGGCGTGCGTCGTGGAGCCCGGAGACGCAGCGGACCTCATTAGCGAGGTCGTGGGCAGGGTCAACGTTCTCCGGAAGCAGAAGGCTTAGCGAGGCGGTGAGGGATGAGTTCAGCCGCAACGAGGCAGGCTCAAGCCTTGACCCCCGCCGAGGTCATACAGGTTGTGGGGCGAACCGGCGTGACGGGCGAGGTTCAACTCGTCCGGGTCAGGATACTGGAGGGCCCGGACAAGGGCAGGGTTCTCCCTAGGAACGTGAAGGGGCCCGTCCGGACCGGGGATATCCTGATGCTCAGGGAGACGGAGAGGGAAGCGAAGAAGCTGAAGTGACGAAGCGAAGGACTGGAGATGCCTAGAGCCAGAAGATGCTCCTTCTGCGGGACGGACTTCCCACCTGGAACCGGAATCATGTACGTTCGCAGAGACGGGAGCATCCAGTGGTACTGCTCCAAGAAGTGCAGGGTGAGCATGATGGATTTCAGGCGGGACCCACGGAAGCTCAAGTGGACAGCCTACCACGGCCAGAGGGAAAGAGGAAAGTAGCCTTGGAAAGACGTGAGCAACAGTCCTAGAGGGGGCCGCCTTGAGGCTCATCATCTTCGGTCCCCCCGGCTCAGGGAAAGGCACCTACGCGTTCCGCATCATGCAACCGCTGGGGATCGCGAAGATATCCACAGGCGACATCTTCCGCGAAGAGCGAGACAAGGGGACGAGCCTGGGCAAGTATGCTGATCAGTTCATGCGGAGGGGCGAACTCGTCCCTGACGATGTCGTGATCGATGTGCTCAAGAGGCGGCTTCAAGAGCCGGACGCGGAGAGGGGCTTCGTACTCGACGGGTACCCCCGGACGGTCCGCCAAGCAGAAGCCCTCGACGAGATGACGAAGATCGACGCCGTGATCAACCTCATCATTCCCGAGGAGATCCTCGTAGAGAAGCTCGCAGCTAGGAGGACCTGCCAGAACTGCGGGGACCTCTACAACGTAGCAGACATCAACCGGAAGGTTGAAGGCGTCACTTACGTTCTCCCACCCATGTTGCCCAAGAAGCCGGGGATATGCGATAAGTGCGGTGGGAAGCTCGTACAACGCGAAGATGACAGACCTGAGGTTATACGCGAGCGGCTAGGAGTCTACGAGCGCCAGTCGAAACCCGTCGTCGCGCACTACAAGGGCAAGGTCCCCTTTATCGACATCCACGTGAACAGGCCGCCTGACGAGGTTACTCGGAGGATACTTCGAGAACTGGCGAAGCTTGGGCGCATGTAGAGAGCGCAGCTTCTGCTAAGCTACAGCCTTAGTCCCCTGAGCGCTTGCCATCCGGAGCTACGATTCCACGGTTCAAAGGTCTTATAGAACTATGCGGAAAGAAGATTGTCCGCTTCTAGGCTTGGGTCACGGATGAGCATAGAGAGCAAGGTGGCTTTGGTCAGACGTGAACCGACAGAGGAAGTCATCACTGAACCTGAACTCGTCGAGCTTTTCGAACGTACACGGCATCCGAAGCATTACATCGGATACGAGGTCAGCGGCCTCATCCATCTGGGGCATCTTTACGGCACGGGCGTGAAGCTCAGGGACTTCATCAAGGCCGGGATAGACTGCACCTTCTTCATGGCAGACTGGCATAGCTTCGTGAATAACAAGCTGGGCGGAGACTGGGAACGCATCAAGCTTGCGGCTAGGTACTATCAGGAGGTCTTCTCGCGGTTCGTAGGGCCAGACCTCAAATTCCTATTGGGCAGCGACCTGTACCACTGCAACGACGAGTACTGGATAAAACTGATCCGGGTGGAGAAGGCCGTCACATTGAACAGGGTTAAGCGATGCTTGACAATAATGGGGAGGAAAGAGTCAGAGCGACTCGACTTCTCCCAATTCGTCTATCCCCCGCTTCAAGTCACGGATATCTTCGCCCAGGACCTAGATATCGCCCACGCAGGCATTGACCAACGCAAGGCGCATATGTTGGCTAGGGAAGTAGCGCAGAAGCTGAAGTGGAAGGTGCCTGTCGCAGTCCACCATCATCTCTTAGGAGGCCTCTCTCAACCCGTAAGCCTCGGATACGATGAGGATAAGCGGCTGGACGTAGCGATAAGCTCGAAGATGAGCAAGAGCAAGCCCTGGACCTGCATCTTCATCCACGACTCCGCTGAAGCCATCAAGCAGAAGCTGAAGAGAGCGTGGTGTCCACCCAAGGAGGCGAAGCTGAACCCCGTCCTCGAACTCGTTAGGTACGTCATCTTCGAAGAGAGAGACTCGTTCCGGCTGGAGAGAAACAGCAAGTACGGTGGGGATATAGAGTTCCAAAGCTACCCGCAGCTTGAGAGGGCATACGTCAGCGGCGAGATCCACCCGGAGGACCTAAAGTTAAACGTAGCCGCAGAGATAGACCGTATACTAACGCCGATGAGGAAATACTTTGAAGCGAAGCCCGAGTTACTCGAACCTTTCAAGGAGGGCAAGGTCACTAGGTAGCTTGACCTGCATCGTCCACTAGGTGCAAAGAGAGATGTTGAGGGGATCCCTAAGTCGACGTTGAGCTACTGCTAGGCTCCTCCTGCGCTTCAATGGCATATGCTAGGTGACGATAGAGATGCCATCCTCGTCCATAGAGACCCTGACCACGTTGTCGGCTACGTCCTCAAAGTCGCCGAGGTTGGAGACAACTATGACCTGTCTGATCTCGCCGTAGTCCTTAAGCCAGTTGACGAGGCTCTCACGGTGTTCCGGGTCTAGATACTCCGTAGGTTCATCGTAGATCAACAGCGGGACCTCACCTAGCACCGTCTTCGCGATCGCGGTCCTCAACACGATCGCGGCGAGCGTCCGTTCACCCCCCGAGTAAGCGGTCAGAGGATACCTCGCCCCGCCCTCCAAGACGTAGATGCCGTAATCAGGCTCGACTGTCAGCCCGCTCAGACGCTGTTTCCTACGGATATCGAGGAAGACCTGCTCAGCCTCCACGTTTATCGAGTCGATGAACTGCTTCCTCAACGTCGACTGTGAACCCCTAAACGAAGCCCGAACCTGCGACGTAAGTTCGGCTACTCGCCGCCATTTCTCAACCTCTGACTTTGCGGAGCCGAGCAGAGCTTCCTTCTCCCGGAGCTCCCTTAACCGTTCCGTAAGCTTCAAGATCACGCCTTTAAGGACGCCTGACTCCTCGACGAGCTTCTCGACCTCGTTCTTCAAGCCCTCCAGTCGAGGTGTCAAGGCGTCGAGTTCAGCTTGGTCGAAGGAGCCTCTCAACTGGGTCTGTTCGACACGGAGCCTCCTCGCCTTAAACGTGACTGAGGCCTGCTCTTCGTCTAGGCGCCGTACGCGCTCCTCAAGGGCCGCTCTGCTGGACAGCCTCTCATTGAGGTCCTGGAGCCGTCCTAGGTCTCGGTCGAGCTCACGGAGCTTCTCGGTTAAGGCTTCCGCCTCTCTCTCAAGCCTGAGGAGTTCCTCTTGGTCCTTGACCGCCTTCTTCAACGAGGCCTCTAAGCCGGTCTTTCGCTGCTCCAGCTCGGCGGCCTCGTCCATGCGTCTACGGAGGCTCTCAACTAGGCCTCGGAGGGCCTCAGCTTTCACGGCGGCTCTTCGGAGCCTTAGACCCTTCTCCTCAAGCAGCTCCTTCTCAAGCCGCGCGGCAGACCTGCTCTGCTCGAGGGAGGCAAGGCTCGCTTCGAGCAGATGCAGCCTCTCAGCCAGCTGGGCGCTCACTCTCTTCGCGTACTCAGCTGTGATCGGTTGGAGACAGGTCGGGCAGTTCTTCTCCATGTTCTCGTCTAGGTTCCTTAACGTGCTCTGTAAGCTGTCTAGCTCCACCCTCAGCTTAGCGCTGCGGCTGGTGAGTTCCTCGTAGCTCTTAGCCACCTCGCCGTACCGTGCGTATTCGGCCTCCAGCTCGTCCTTCTCCGCGGTGACGGCGTCCAGCTCCGTAAGCTTCGCGGGGAGCAGCTCGATCTCCTTGGAGGCTCCCTCCAGCCTAGAGACTGTGGCCTCTAGCTCCTTTCGCAAGCTGTCCGGGTTGGTGAAGGAAGCTAAGAGAGCCTTACGCTCTCGTTCCAAGCGGGCTCTCCGCGCTTCTAGGGTGGGCTTAACCGAGAGAGCGGATTCAAGGACGGTCTTCTCGCGTTCAGCCTCCGCGAGTTCCCTAAGAACCCGCCTAGACTCTTCCAGGTAGCTGCTGAGGCTTAGGGCATGGGCGTCAAGCTGCCGCAGCTCGGCTTCGAGGCTTGCCAGCTTCACTTGTAGAGCCTTGAGTTCCTCGACTCTCTGCGTCACCTGCGACAGTTCAGCCCTCTTCGATTCCAAGAGGTCGTTCACCTCGGCTGCCTGCTCCCTCGCTACCTCAAGGCTCGCTTCTAGGTCGCCTATGGAGCGGGTCTCCTCTCGGAGGCTCTTCTCCCTCAGCTCAGCCCCGAGGAGACTGGTCTTCGACCAGCTCTCCAGCTCGCTCGCCCTTGAGTAGCAGTCCTCTAGGATAGAGATGCCGATCAACCGGTCCAGGTACTGGCCCCGTTCGACGCCGCGAAGCTCGACGATGCGGCGGAGCTCCCCCTGGCGGATGTTCAGGGCTTCCAGGAAGACCCTGGCGGGAATACCTAGGTGCTCTAGAACCTCGTCGTCCACTCTCCGAGTGCCGACGGTAGAGACACCGTCAGGATGATAGAACCTAGAGCCGGCAGAGTCGGAGACAGCCTTAGCCTCGGCTCCCTCGGGGCCGCGAAGCCGCAGGACGCGTTCCACCGAGTACTGGTTCCCGTCGGGCGCGGTGAAGCTAAGCCTTACCTTTGAGAGGCTGGCGCCGCGTCGGATCGCGGCGGTCAACTCGTAGGGTAGGGCTCTCTCTCCGTAGAGCGCGAAGGAGATCGCCTCGAGGAGGCTGCTCTTCCCTGAGCCGTTGCTGCCAGCGATCAGGTTGACGCCTGGATAGAAGCGGACCTGAGCCTCCTCGAAGGGCTTCCAGTTTACAAGTCGCAGTTCAGACAGCAGCTTCCAAGACCTCCTTCGCTTTCTCTTCCTCCCTCTGCTCGAGCAGGTGGAAGACTTGAATGGCGACCTTTGCCCTGCTCTCGGCGACAGCTGGGTCTCTCAGCTCGTCTAGGAAGTAGGCGTGGAGCGCCGTCTCTACGCCCACCTGGCCCTTCACGTAGAGGGCTGAGCCCTTCCCCGCGTAGGATAGGTTGTTGTTCACCCTCACCTTCAATGGGCGAGTGAGAACCCTCCTAATCTCGGAGACCATCAGGTCAGACCTTCGGCTGCCCCTCTTCACAACCCCCGAGATGGTGATGTTCACCACGGCCTCATCTAGGTCGAGGCTCGATGCGAGGCTGAGAACGTGCTCCGAGGCCTCTTTCGGGTCGACCTCCGCATACTTGAAGTGGGCGTGAACCGCACGCCTGTTCGGAAGCGTCACCGGCTCAACTCTGGGCTGCTCTCCTTCAAGCTCGACGAGTAGGAAGCCTTTCTGCCGCTGTGGCGTCCTCTTCTCTTCTCGCTTCTCGACGGTGTACTCGATGGTCTCCGCGTCCTCTAAGTCCCAGGTCTCCAAGGACCCGGGGTAGTATGCAGGCAGCTCTGGGTGCCTCGCCGCTAGCTGGTGGACGTGCCCCATCGCGTAGTACCGGACCGCCTTGAAACGTTCATCATGGAAAGGCGCAGTCGGCAGGAGGTAGGACTGCTCCCTCACCTCGACGCGGTCGAAGGTCTGGTGCAACAGGAGTATGTTCGCGTCGGCGGATGGGTCTATCGCCCTCTTCACGGCCTCTAGGTTCGTCTCTAGGAAGGCCTCGGGGCTACATCCGAAGCCGAGTATCCGAGCTCTCTCCGAGCCGACCTTCAGGTCTTCGTAAGGCCGGTCGGGCACCTCGAGGTATCGGACTAACCCCGCGTCGGCGAGCAGGTGGAGGTAGTTCCCGCCTCGGACCGTCTCTACGGCGTCGTGGTTTCCCCTGATCGCGTAGACCGGTATGCCTGCGGCCTTAAGCCTGCTTAGCTCTCTGAAGGCGGTTCTCACGGCGAAGGCGGCGGGAAGCCGGCTGTCGAAGAGGTCGCCGGCGATCAAAACGAAGGACAGCTTCCTCGCCAGTATCTCCTCGATGGCCTCCATGAAAGCCTTAGCGTAGTCTAGGGCGCGTTCCCAAAGCCCATACTGCCTATGCCCGAGGTGTACGTCAGCCAAGTGAGCGAACCTCATGGCGAACACCGTGAACGGCTCAGCGCTGACTGAGACATCTCTTCGAGCCTTAACCCTTTAGAAGACAACGTACCCCTGCCGGGCGACCTTTAACCTTTCTCTTACCTCGATGGCTGCGGCTGAACAGGTGGACGATACGCCCTCGGCAATTTAGCCCATAGCAGCAAGCCTAGGATGATGACTGCTACTATGATGAACGCTAACGCTAAGAGCGGGATAGCCTCAGCGCCGAAGCCCAGAGCTACAGGAAAGGGGCCGATGAAGACCACTATGCCTCCGCTGATGCCTTCGGCACCCACGATTAATGCGAGGAAGATGATGAGCATACCGATGAAAGCTAGGCCGAAGCCGGCAAGTGTCAGAAGGGAGCCGAGCTCGAACCCTCGCTCAGCCGGGCCGACAGGCTTCCCTACGGTCTGAGAGCATCTCACGCAAGCCCTCTCCGCGGGGAGGAAGTCACGGTCGCAGACACTCTTACCGCAGACCTGACAGACGTAGAGTGCAGGAAGCACCCCGCAGAGCTCGCATAAAGGAGCCGGCATTGGATCAGCCTCCTAAGGCTGCGTGAGCCGAAGAGATGAGAGGAGAAGGGCGAGGCTGAGCGCCGCGAAGACGAGCAACAGGATAAGGGAGTACTTGACCAAGCCCCTATCTCCGATGATTATTGGGAATGGACCGATAAGGACGACACCCGCCATCTTTCCGCGCTCCCGCTCTTTCCTATGCCCTGCTCTAAGAGCGGAGAGGAGCGCCCCCAGTACCATCAGAGCGATTCCAACAACGACCGCGAGGAAACCGACCGTCAGCAGGGGATCGCTCAAGTCGTCTTCACCAATGGGAGACGGGCAGGCACCGATAAAAAGCTCACGCCGCGCATCTCGGCGGATACCTCGCATACACTGTTTAACCTCTACGAGAGCCGGGTTCAGCCTTCAGGTCTGACGAGCTACCAATGCTGCGACGTTAGGTGTCCGCCTCAGGAGGGGTAGGCAGGGTCTCTGCCCCTTCGAGTACTGTTACCTTCGCATCTTCTCCCTGCTTTTTGAATGCGAGTTCAAGCGCTTCCTGAGTGGTCTCGCAGTGCTGGAAGCCGATAGCTTGTACCTGTTCGGCGGGTATTCCTTCGGTTACCATGAGCACGTTAGCCCTTCTCCTGACGGTGCTCCAAGCTATCGCTAAAGCGGCCGCGAGCTTGTCCTCTATCTCGCCAGCTTTCAGTTTAGCCTCGATCCGTTCAGCCGTTAGGTGGGCGATCTCGAGGAGCTCCGGATGCATCTTCGAGACGCCCTCAGGGCAAGGTGTTACGATGATTATGGTTCCGCCGTCCTTCACGGCGAGGTTGGAGGAGTAGAGCGTCTTGTGAGCCTGCCAGAAATCCAGGTCGCAGGGATGCGAGCTAGCTAGGACTATGTCTGCTTTGGCCGGTATCTTCACGCAGTAGACCCGTTCAGCCTCCTTCACGCCTGCCCTGAACGCCTCGGCCGTGTCGCCGTAGAACGCTCTGATCATCCTTCCTCGCCTGTTCAGGACGGTGTTGAATACCGTGTTAAGCCGAACCCTCCGCGCTATGGTCTCCATCTCTTGACGGACGGGGTTCTCTACGGCTCCTAGGTAGGAGCCCCTCTTCCTGACGCTGAAGAGGTGCGTCGAGGCGGTCGTCTCCTCCCCGCATACGCCTGGCTGCACGATCTTCGCCCCACCAGCCCAACCGGAGATATGATGCGGGACGATATTGCCGACGCCGATCTTCCAGTCAGCCTCGTAGACGCGTCTGTTCACAGAGATAGGCGTCCCGTTAGGTGTCGTTCCCAAGTAGACAAGCTTCTCAGCGTCCTTGAAGTCGTGGTTCTCCACCTGAACCCTCTCTACTACCTCCTTTCCAAGTTTCCGGACGAACTCCGCTTGAGTCATAGGCCTGTGGGTTCCCAGAGCCATGACCACCG
>JAWCPE010000074.1:0-902 GCA_038870415.1 Bathyarchaeia archaeon | reverse complement strand
CTTTCTCCAGCTCCTGTAGCAGTGCGGGGACGATCATCTGGGTCGGTGTAACCCGTGTATTATCATCGGCGATTATCACCGCTTCCTTGCATCCTCCCGCGAGTGCCCTGATGCTCTTGGAGCCGATCGGCTCCTGTAAGGCCCTGGCCACTTCGAGGGCCTCATCCGCGGTACCGGGCACGTCTACAGGGTGGATGACGGTGAGCAGATTCCTCTCCGGCAGCTCGACTTCAAGATGCCCTGAACCGTACGGCAGCTTGACCGAGCACTGGCCAGTCAACCTTGAGAACGCTCCTCAACGAAACCCGTGGAGAGACAGGATCGTTTCTTAAGTTTCCTTGTGGACGGCCGTGCATAGAGGCTACTTCCAAGTTACCGGGGCTCGTATCCTTCCAGAGTGGCCGGCACTCTGGCTCCTATGGCTTCCGGGATCTTCCAGTAGACTTGGTAGGCTGGGCAGCCCTCTACGAAGATGCCTCTGTCCGCGTGTTGGACGGTGCAGTCTCCTATGACGACGACGGGCCCCTTAAGGTCGCCTGGTATTTCCACATCCTTGCCGCAGATAAGCGTGAGGCTCTCCACCTTCTGGAGTTCCCCGGATGTTTGGAGCGCATCCAAAGCGGCCCGGGTGAAGCCTAAGCAGACCTTGCAGGCGCCGCCGAGGTAGGCGTCGACGTTGGGGAAGACGCCCTGCAGCTCCGGGGAGGGCCTCTTGAAACTTCGCTTCACCTGGTCGATCTGGATGCCTCTCACTGAGATGCTGTCAAGTCTTCCCACGCCGAGGCCTTGGGCGTCCGCTATGCGGACCTCGTTCACCTCCATAGGGTCGAAGCCCATCACCGCCGCCGTGACCGCGTCGACCGCTACGACATCTCGCCCCGCTATGAGTGTGCCCATTCTGA
>JAWCPE010000073.1:0-9601 GCA_038870415.1 Bathyarchaeia archaeon | reverse complement strand
TACGTAGGGTTCTCGCCGGCTACGAAGAGAAGCCAGGGGGCCTCGTTGCAGTGAGCCCTCCACCAGGAGGTTGCGACTTTACTCCAGTCTTTCGCCGTGTTGAGGGCGCGCAGCCTCTCGATCCGCGCCCAGTCTGCGGGGTCCATCGACATGCTCCAGAGGTGAGCGGCGAGCGCGAGGAAGAAGGATTCGTTCCCCGTCTCCTGGTACTCGAACCAGCCCTTGTCGCCGTGTTTGAAAGGGACGAGGAAGCTCCCGTCCTTGACGACGCCCTGCCTCATCACGAGGTCTATCTGAGACCGCGCCAGCTCCAGGTAACGCGTATCGCCTGTAAGGACGAGGGCGTTAAAGGCCGCGATGAGCACCGCCGAGCCTATGTTGAGGAACCCATGCCAGACACGCCAACCGTAGCCGCCTCCCCACCATTTCCCGTCCATATACTCGCCGATCCGGCCTGAAAGCCCCACGTTATCCGGGATTATGCCGTTGTTCGCCCGCACGCGGTCCATCCAGGCTTCGACGTATTCGAGCACCCACCGGCGGTACTTCTCGTCGCCCGTGTAGAGGTAGGCGTTCGTTACAAGGCTCGTCGCGGAGAGGTTTGCGGCCACGTCGCCGCGGTCCATCCGTTCGTGCATCGCCTCGCCCATCCGCCGGGCTTTCTCAGGGTCTCGCAGGTCCTCGTAGGACGTTATGCCCGGGAGGTCCTCGTACGGCAACCCGTAGGGGCGCGACCACTCAGCCCAGCCGTACTCGCGCCACACGTGGAAATCGGCGCCTCTGCTGCCTACATGCCAGGACCTTATCAGCTTCAGCTTGGGGTCGTAGATAGGCTCCTTCACCTCGGGGTCCTCGTTCAGGTAGAAACCGGAGAATCGCCTCGCCCTTTCGACGATCTCTGGGACGGACGGGTCTGCCAGCCCTAGGTAGTAGAAGAAGACGTAGCCCTCACCTTGATGGAACCAGTCGGCGCTCCTCTCATACTCCTTGTAGACCGTGCCGTACTCCGCGTACTTCCGCGTGATACCGTTGAACAGCCTCAGGCTGATCGGCAGCAGGTCGTCCGAGCCGCCGAGGGCGTAGAGCAACGGCCAGTTGTAGACGCTCTCGTAGGCGTCGTCTAGGCTGCCGCCTCCCCCAGGCTTGTCATGCCAGATGAGGGAGCCGTCGAGGCGCGTATACTTCTCCAGAAACGGGTAGACGGACTCGCTCATCACATCGATGAGGGCCCGCTCCAGAACCGCCCAGAGAGGCGGCGGCACACATGGAATATCCGCCTCAACCCTCTTCATGGGAAATCCCAAGCACCCGGGCTCGCGAACACCTTAAAGGCTTATCCTTGTTTCCTCCCGAAGCTCAGGTAGCAAGCTAGTAAATCACGACCATCTGTGGTAAGCTCGTACTTTCCTTCAACGTTCTTCGCCAAGAGGCCTCTTTCAACCATTTTGTCCAAGATGGTTCTGATTCTCGGCACGAATTGGAACTGAAAGTCCTCAATGTCCTGCTGGGTTACGGTTCCTCGCTTCAAGAAGGCTTTGAAATCGTGCTGCCTCAGCGTTGGGCACTGCGTCCATAGGCCATCCCTCCTGCTGACAAGTCTATCAGCGTCAAGAGCCCTCTGTGTGGCGACGTGATGCAGAATCTGAATCGATGTAGCCGCCCAATCGTAGGCTGCGCCTGGTATGTCCCGAAGGGTTCTAGGGGGAGTCAACTCGACCAGTCTCTCAAGGTCGTGAATGTCTAAGAATGCTGTCTTCAGGTCTTCATCGTACCGTCTACGCTCGGGAAGGACTATGACCGGGTAAAGCTCTACCTGCCTGTCTCTGAAGTATCTCCTCAGATTCCTTACACGGTTCTCCGCCTGCCCGAGTTCTCCATGCATTTCCACCTCGATGTAGAAATTCAGCTTGCCATCGGTGGGATGACCGAAGACAGATGGAGCGTTCAGGAATAGCAGGTCGAGTTCAGTCGTCTTCTGGGGCATACGATAGGGACTTGAGAACATCTCCTTGTAGTCGCTCTGTTCCAGAACTATGTTCCGCATGACGACCATCTCGCTTAGAGCCTTCGAGGCATGCTCTTGGTCAGCCATCAAGCCTAGAGAAGCTATGTGGTTGGAAAGGGCCACAGCCGCAACCCGCTCATGTTTCCTGGTCGTGCCCCAAACACCGAGGACCCGGTCCAGCCCCTCCAGAAGCCCCAGGAGGTTCTCGGAGGATATCACTTGGTCCAGCTGCGACAACCATCATCCCAAGTTATTTAGGCAAGAAGACCGTTAAATCGTTTAGCGGCGCGGAAGACTGGTAAGAAAGCTATGGGCTACCCAGTCACTGTAGACGAGGAGGAGCTTGACCTTTTCAGAATCGCACGCCTGCTTGGCAAGCCAAAAGTAGTGGAGTTACTGAAGACCCTCCACTCAAAGGGCATCACCGTCGACGATCTACTGAGCTATGTCAGAGGAGGCACAGGAGCGCCCCCGCCAGACAAGGAGGCTCTATCCTTCATCTTCAGCGTCATTGCACAGAGATTCCCAGACATCGAAATTCCTGAGAAGTTCCGTTCATATATGCCGGAGAGATTACCAGATAGGGAGATCCCACCGAAGAGAGACATCGTCGCTGGAGAGAGACGGAGGGAACGTGCTGCACGCGGAGAGCTCACACCACAGGCAGAGTATGACCTTCCGATCCTTGAGGCTTTGGTTGAAATGGGTGGTAGCGGGAGTACACAGCAGGTGCTTGAAAAGGTCTATGCTAAGCTCAGGAATCGATTAACGCGAAAGGACTTGGAAATGACACGTGGAACCGTAGTTAGATGGAAGAACCGTGCTGCGTGGGAAAGATTCCATCTCATACGTAGAGGCTACCTCAAGAGGGGCTCTCCTAGAGGCATATGGGAGATAACAGATGAGGGAAGGAAATTCTACGAAAGTCAGAGAAGGAAGTAACACATGCTACAGGTTTTGACTAGCAAACTTCAGATCGCAGGCGTAATATGGTGTCTGCAGTTACTTGACCCTTCGTGCAGTTAGCGTGTCTTTGATGAGGCTTAGCATTAGTTCCTCCGCCTCCTGCATCTTCTCTCTCGCGAGGGCTCCGCCTTGGCCGAGCCGTGCCGTTCCGCCTCCGGCTCCTTGAGCCGCTGCCGCAGCCCTAGAGACGAGCCTCCCCGCGTGGATGCCTCTCTCAACCGCCTTGTTCCCCGCCATGACGACGAGCTTAACCGGCTCCGTCAGGGAGAAGGCGACCACGACCAGGTTCGGCTGCTCGTTCACCTGCGCGTTCGCGAAGGCTACCAGGCGGTCAGCTTCGGTCGGGGACGCGTAGACCTCGACCTGTAGGCCGTCTATCTCCTCGCGGTGCTTAGGCTCAAGGACACCTGTTCCTCGTTTCAGGCCTGCGAGGAGTTCCTCGGCCTCTTTCCTAGCCTTCCTAAGATCAGCTAATAGGCTCGCTGCGGCTTGCGGCAGCCGCTCGACGGGTACGTTCAACGCCTTGGAGGCTTCTCGCAGCAGTCTTTCAGATTCTTGTACGTGCTTGAGGGCAGCCTCTCCGGCGGCGAACTCTATGCGTTCGACGCCGTCCTGTATTCGTTCAGCTCGCAGTATCTTTATGAAGCCGACCTCCGCGGTGTTCTTGAGGTGGGTGCCGCCGCAGGCCTCCACATCCCAGCCCTGGGTCTCGACGACGCGGACCTCTCGGCCGGGGAAGAAGCCGCCCTGATAGAGCCTAAACCCGTACTTCTCCTCAGCCTTCTCCCGCGGCATGACCTCTACGCGTACGGGGCGAGCCTCGAAGACGACCTGGTTCGCGAGCTTCTCGATACGGCAGAGTTCCTCCTGCGGTATCCGTTTGTAATGCGTAATGTCCAGCCTTGCTTTGTCTACGCCTTTCTCCGCCCCGGTCTGCCAGATATGCTCGCCCAGAATGCGCCGTGCAGCGCCGCCGAGTATATGCGTGCCGGTATGATGCTGCATAAGCTGCCGTCTGCGAGCCCAGTCTACCTCACCTACGACTTGGCTTCCGACGCTTGGAGCTTCGCCCTCCACGGTATGGACGATGACCTGGCCTACCTTCCGCGCATCGACTACGCGGGTTTCTCGGCCGTTGAACCTGAGTATGCCCGTGTCGGCAAGTTGGCCTCCTCCCTCAGGGTAGAAGGCAGTCCGGTTCAAGACGACGTAGCGGCCGTCTACGACCGTTTCGACGCGGGCCTCAAACCTCTGCGTATAGGCGTCTGCGTAGTAGACCGCCTCCGTCTCCGGCAGCCCTACGAGCTGAGCCCGGAGCTTATCCGCGGCTGTCTCCTCAGCTGCTGGTGGCTTAGGCCTCTCATGCCCCTGAGCCAACTTCACGTAGAAGTCGTCGGGCAACTCCACCTTCAGGCCGAGCTTCTCGGCTTCTTCGCTGACGGTCTCAGGGGGTATGCCGTGCGACTCATAGAACGTGACCAGGTCCGCGGCTGGGAGAGTCTTCGAGCCTTCCTTGAGGAGTTCCTGAGCCCTCCTCGCGACGAGGCTGAGGCCTCGGCGTTGGGTCTCCGCGTACCGCTCCTCCTCAACCGAGAGCATATCGAGGATGATATCGCGGCCTTCCTTGAACTCTGGGAAATCCCGGGCTAACCGGTCGAGCTGGTAGGCTAGGACCTCCTTGAAGTCCATCGTGGACTGGAGCTGCGCCAGGAGCCTGAGCGACCGTCTTATCAGGAGCCTTGCCAGGTACCCTGCCGCCGTGTTCGAGGGGACGATGCTATCCTTCAGCATCCAGGCTAGGGAGTTCGCGTGGTCCACGACGGCGTAGATGGCCTCGTAGGGCGCTATGAGGCCCCTCAACTCCGCAGGGTTTAGGCCTACTCTCTCCGCCACCCTTGCCCTGAGCTGTTGAAGGCTGGCGGCGCCCTTGAACTCCATCAGGCCGGCGGCCTTCGAGATCTCCCCGGCGATATATTCGTCGAGCTTCGGTACGCCAGACGCGACGCGCAGCCTTTCGACGAGCAGGCCGCTCACGGCCTCGTAGATGTTTGTAGAGCCCTTTGTAAGCCAGAGAAGCCTTTCAAGCCCGTAGCCCGTATCGACGATGCTCTGGGCGAGGGGCTCCCGGTCGCCGTTAACGGTCTTGTAATGCATGAAGACGAGGGTGGCGACCTCCAGGCCCTTCGTGGCGACCTCTAGGTCTTCACCCGCGTTGCCGCCACCCTCCCACCAGTCCTCGACGAAGCTCAGCTCCTCAGCCGGTATGCTTAGGGCTTCGGTGAAGAACCGGTAGCCGTACTCCACCGTCTCATCGGTCCAGTAGATGAGCCGTCCGGGGAAGTTGAAGGCGTGATGCGCCATCATCTCGAACCCCGTCAGGTGGCGGCCCGTCTTACCCACGTTCTCCAAGTCCGTGAAACGGATGCACGGCTGCGAGATCACGAGCGGGTTCCCCGGCGGGGCTGAGAGGCCCTCCGTCACCCAAGGCTGGAAATCGTAGATCGACGCCCCTACGAGGTAGACGTCGTTCCGCCACCGCGCCGCGACAGGGTACCTGCGGATCCTCCTATGGCCGTGCTTCTCGAAGAAGGAGAGGAAGGCTTCACGGAGTTCCCCCATCTCGTATGGGCGGGGCACCGGCGAGGCACCTATGAAGGCGTACTCCACGCATGGCTGGTCGCCGCATCGTTCCTGGCCCTCTTTCAGGGTCCAGAAGGCCCTGCCGCAGGAGGGACAGACCTTCCTAACGAAGCCCTCACGTTTGAAGACCTGAACCTCGAATATTGTAGGGGGCAGAGGCCTCCTCCTCCCAAGCACCTGCAGGTGCCCATAGCTTCAGGGCGGCCAGATTAACTTTTGGACAACGCGGAGCTTGCGGGAGGCTCTTCCCCAGCCTTCGATGCCTCGTTCTTGGCTCTAGGTGGGCTTGGCTTCTTTGCCTCGTTGTTTGTGTAGGAAGCGCATTGTGAGGATGGCTGTGAGGAAGGCGGCGGGGATGAAGGCGAGTGTCAATAGGTTCGCCGATTCCTGGGCTAGGGCTTCGAAGAAGAGCCTGGCCATCTCGGTCAGGTAGAAAGCCACTATCAGGATCTCCAGCTTGTGCAGGATCTCTTGAAGGTTCACCATCCTCAAAAGCTGCTCCTTCGAGGAGCGCTGCTCCTCAATGCTCAACCTCTGTCCCTGAATCCCGAGGTATGTCCTTACCGCGTCTAGAACCGTGTCGAGCTGAGCCCTTAGAGCCTCGACACGGTCGATGAAATCCCTGAAAGGCGAGACGAGCCCTTCATACGCATCCGTTTCGACGGAGGAGTTCGTCGCGTAGCCCTCTAGGCTCTGCTCGTTCCAAGCCTTGAAGAGCGCCGTGACGCGGCGAAGGACTGCGTTGGCCTTCACGTAGTCTCGCCTCATGCTGCTCGCGAGGACCGATAGACGCGAGAAGAGGACCGTCACCTCCCTCAGGACCTCTTCCAAGTCCTCGGGTTTCAGCTGTTCCGTGGGCCGCCGTAGCTCCATCAGGATCTCGTCGATCCGTAGCTGCGTGCTCTCCTCGGAAGCATCCATCTGCCTCAGCATCAGCTCCCGGTTTGAGCGAAGTTGGCTGAGCCTTCCCCCATAGGACGCGAGAGAAACCATGTCTCGGGCAAAGCCCCAGACGGCTGAAGATGCTCTGTCGCTGCTACCGCTGAAGGGGACGACGACCATCTCCCTCCTCGAAGGATTAGCGCCCTCGTCTGAGGCATGCTCGCCAAGTGTAGAGGCTACGCAGCCGCGTATGATCCCCATGCCTCTAAGGACGCTTCGGCTTCTATCCGCATATCCTTCAACTAGGCTTTTAGCCCCGCTGAGGTTCTTCGCCTGCCCTATGTGGAGAGTGAAGAGGGAAACAAGGTCGTTAGGCAGAAGCTGAATGAGCGTCTGCATATCAGCCTCACAGGCCGCCTGTACCTGTGAGAAAGAGGTGCGGGGCGCCGCTTCCTCCTTTGGTTGCAGCGCTACCAGAACCGTGAGGAAGTCGTCCTCCTGGAAGGCCTTAACGTAGGCCTCGGAAGACCCTGCCATGAACGCGAGGGCGTCGTCTGTCTCAAAGCGTATCGGTTCGTATCGGTCCTTCACTTCCTGAAAGATTCCGGGCGTAATCGTTGAAGCACCCTGCCTCGTCGCTGCCTGAAAGTCCGCGATCGCGATAAGGCTTGGGATTCCTATGGGCGGCTTCCAGAGGTTCACGGTGGACCAACCCGCTAGGTTACGGTATGAGCATCTTGCCTTCGCCGTGTTCGAAGATGTGGTCGCAGTAGGGGTCTCCCTTCATCCTCCGTTTGAGCATCGTCAGGTTCACTTGCGGATCGACGGCGGAGGCCAGCCCATGGAAGAAAGGCCACCCCAACACCTCGCAGAGCCACGCCCAGGGGAGGTTGAGGGAGACGCAGGCCGTCATGAGGGGGCAAAAGCCTGAGTTCCTGAGGAGAACCCGCCCTTCACCTACGCTCAGTATCTTCGCGCTCGGCTCATCCCTCAGAACCGTCTTGAGGACCGCCGCGATCGCCTTCTCATCTCTGCCTCTGATGCCTTGCTGCTCGATTATGGCTCGGCCTAAGGCCAAGCCCTGCTGGTAGGAGAAACGCTTGATCTCGTCGGGCGGCCTGTCACTGTACCGTTCGTAGAACTCAAGTAACGCCCGGGGATTGACGAACCAATCTCCCGATATGGTTATTCCCAAGGATCACCGAGGAGTGGTCTCCCTTTCCGGTTATAAGAGTTTCCAGCTCCCAAGGCTTCCCCTGAGCTACTTGAAGGCTCCTCAGGCAACTGCCAAGGCCTTCGCTATCCCGGATTTGGTCTCTCTCGAAACGCTGGTAGAGCGGCGACCGGTAGCTCACACCGAAGAGTTTCATGTGCAGCATAACCTTGCAGCCTAAGCTGTGAGCCGTCGCGATGAGCCTCCGTTAAGCCCTCTTCGCCCCCAGCCTCTGAGCTTACAGCATAGTCCGGGTAGGCGGTATCAATTCGGCCGTCCCAACCCGCGATGTAGACGAGCGTATTCCCGGCGGGAAAGTATCCGGCGAGTTCCTTAAGCTTCGCCTCTATCTCCGCGAAGGTGTAATGCAGCCTACTCGTATAACTATGCGCGTAGACGTTCAGGTAAAGCGCTATGTTACGCATCCAAGCTGGCACATCGGCTCTCTTCTCGAAGGGTTGAAGCCCGTACGCTCGCTCCATCCAGGCGCGGTACTTGGCTACGGCTTCACGCCAATCCTTAACCTCTTCGATAGCCCATTCAGGCGACGCGTAACAGCTCGACCTCTGCCACGCGTTCTCCTCGCAGAACAGGTCTAAAGCCAGGCTGCGCCCTATCGTCTTAACCCAGAGCCTCCTCACACGCGGTGGATACTCCTCCCCATGGATGAAGAGCGTCCTCCCCGGGGCCTCCAAGACGAGGAAAGCAGCACACCAGAGGGGCGGCCCTCCCCAGCTGCCGTAGAGGCGGAGAAGCTCGTCTCCTCCTCAGGGGTGAAGATAGTCCCGCCCGGCGTCGGAACGACCACTCGGCCCTCGGGGAGGCCTGAAACGGAGAAACGGACGCCTTCGATCCGGCTTAGGCCCTCTGCCTGCGCCCTCCAGGTTAGCCCCGTCGCCGTTCGACGGAACTCCACTCGGAGGGAGCCCTCAACCCCTCGCCTGCCGTGGAGAAGGCCTCGGGCCTCGACGAGCATCCTTAAGCCCTCCCTTGAGGCCGCGAGTTCTCCAGGCTCGTAGTAGTCGCCTGAAGCATTCACTTGGAAACGGAAACTGTAGCTGCCGACAAAGACAAGGTTATCCTTTGGGCGGCTTAGACTCATCTCGGCGACCAACCCTACCGGTGCTTTGAACAAGGCACGTAGGGAGCCTATATGCGATACCCTTCACGAGCATCCAGCTGCCTGAGAGGCGTGAGGTCGGCCTGTGGAAAGCCTGAAAAAGCCAGGGCTGGCCTTGTAGACTGGACTGGCATGGGGCGGCTGGGCTGTGGCTAAGCTTGCATTGAAGGGCGGTGAACCTGTCAGGCGGACGCCTTTCCCTAAGTGGCCTATCTGGGATGAACGTGAACTCCGAGGCTTAAGAGAGGTCTTGGAGAGCGGCGTCTGGGGGATAGGCGGCAGGAAGCAGAAGGAGTTCGAGGAGAGGTTTGCAGCCTACCAGGACGCGGCCTACGGCGTCACGGTGCCCGGCGGAACAGCTGCCCTAGAGGTCGCCTTAAGGGCGGCGGGCATCGGTGCCGGAGACGAGGTGATAATCCCCGCGTATACCTTCGTCGCAACCGCGAGCGCCATCCTCGCCGTGAACGCGCTCCCAGTCTTCGCCGACGTGGAGCCGGACACCTACACCCTGGACGTGGCCTCCGCGGAGCGCCTTGTGACGCCTCGAACGAAGGCGGTGATCCCCGTCCATATAGCCGGCAGGCCGACAGATATGGACGCAGTGATGGAGCTTGCCGCGAGGCATAGGCTGACGGTTATCGAGGACGCCTGTCAGGCTTGGGGCGCCCAGTGGCGTGGGAGAGGCGTAGGCTCCATCGGGCATCTCGGCTGCTTCAGCTTCCAGTCGAGCAAGAACATCACGTGCGGCGAGGGCGGGATCGTCCTGACGAACGAC
>JAWCPE010000072.1:0-9638 GCA_038870415.1 Bathyarchaeia archaeon | reverse complement strand
CTTATTTTGACGGCATAAAACATTTCTCTCCGAGCAAGCCTGAGCGGGCGGGATGGCTGAGCAGACAGCGAGCGAGGCGAGGTGGCCGAAGCGGACTACTAAGGGCGTCTACGCCCTAATCATAGAGGTTGGAAGACCGCAACTCGTCAAGGTAGGCCGCCTCGGCCCGCGGGAGATGCCGTCGGGGCTCCACGTCTACGTAGGCTCAGCGATGGGAGGGGGCTCCCAGAGCCTACAGGGGAGGATTCGACGCCACCTATCAGCGGAGAAGAGCCCCCGCTGGCATATCGACTTCGTACTTGCCGCTCCGAGCGTTGCTGTCAGGAGCGTCGTCTTCGCCGAGGCCTCTAGGCGGCTTGAGTGTCAGCTCACAGGTAAGCTCCGGTCGATCCCTTCCGTCAGGATGCCTGTGCCAAGGCTGGGGGCGTCAGACTGCCGAGAAAGGTGCGGGAGCCATCTCCTCCTCTTCCCAGACCTAGGGCTGGAAAAGGTCGAGAGGAAAGCCGTCGAAGCCTTCAAGGCTCTTGGCTTGTCGCCGATGACCCTGAGGCCCTGAGACTCCATCTAATCCAGTATACATGCGTAACGCCCTCAGGCTTCAGAGCATGAGTCCCGCAACCTATGCGAGGCGGCTAGTCGGAAAACCGGGAAATCCTCAAGCCGTCATCTTCGCATATCGGCCGACCTTGCCAAGGGAGAAACTGCTGTCCCTGTTCTCGGAGAGATTGTGAAGGAATCTGCACGGCTAGTACTTGACGTTCACCTTCTTGCCTTTAGCTGCGGCTTCTAGGATGGCGTCGCAGACCATGTCGACTTTGTAGCCATCCTCGAATGTGGCGGCGTAAGGCGGTACGGGCGTGTCGTTCACGACGCATTCTAGGAAGTGGTGGAATTCATTGATGAAGGTATGCTCCCAGCCTACGATGTGGCCGTGCGGCCAGTAGACGTTCCCTATTAATGGATGGTAGCCTTCCGTCACGAGCACGTCATGCCAACCCGCGATCTCCTTGATGGGCTCCTCTTTCCAGTAGACGCGGAGCTCATTCAGCCTCTCCAGGTTGAACTCTATCGAGGCCTTCTCGCCGTTCACCTCGAAGTTGTTGAAGTTCTTCCGACCGCCCGCGAACCTGGTGGCTTCCAGGGTGCCTATAGCGCCGTTCGTGAACTCCGCAGTGGCGACGAAGCCGTCCTCAACCATGACGGCGCCACGCTTCGCAGGGGCCTCGGGAAGCGGACGTTCACCGATGAAGGTCTTCGTCACAGCGGTTACAGCCTTCACGTCGCCTACGAGGAACCTCGCCAGGTCGATGATATGGGAGCCTAGGTCGCCGAGCGGCCCGGAGCCCGCCACGTCTTTGCGAAGACGCCAGACGAGGGGGAAGGCTGGGTCCATAATCCATTCCTGAAGGTACCGTGCTCGGAAATGGTAGATGCGCCCGACGAAGCCATCCTCGATGAGCTTCCTAGCAAGCCGGACGGCTGGGACGAAACGGTAATTGTAGGCGCACATGTGCTTAACCTTCGTCTTTGCGACGGCCTCGTACATTTTCTTCGCCTCCTTCCCAGACCGGGCGAGGGGCTTCTCGCAGACGATGTGCTTCCCAGCCTCGGCTGCGGCGATGCAGGGCTCCGCGTGAACGTCGTTCGGCCCGGAGTTGTCGAAGATCTGAACCCGCTCATCTTTGACAAGTTCATGCCAGTCTGCGTAGGCGCCTTCGAACCCGTACCTTCGGACGGCTTCGGCAACCTTCTCCCCTGAGCGGCCGCAGAGCGCGACGAGCCGTGGTATCGCGGGGGGCGGCCAGAAGAAGAACGGTACATCCCGCCAGGCGTGGCTGTGAGCCTTCCCCATGAACGCGTAGCCCAGCATTCCCACGCCGACCTCAGGGATCTTCGCCGCGGCTTTCTCCACCTCTGCCATCGTGACGAAACCAACCTTCCCTTGGCTCAATAAAGGGGACCTCCGCGATTACTCTCTATCCGGCTGAATCCATTTAAGCGAATCCCCGCGGAGAGGTTGACCTATCACAAGCCGTCCTAGTTGGGCTGGGGGCTCTCCGAGCTCTAGGAGAACTCCGTCCTCAAAACGAGGGGAACCTGCAGCCCTGCCAGTGTGACCTCGCTGGGCAGCTGTCTCGGCGGACAGCTGAAACCTTCGCAGGCTAAGGCCAGTCACTTGCATCGGCATGGTTCCGTGAGGTTTCCGCCTGCCTAGGTTCTAGCCTAGGAATTTCAGAAGATAGGTTAGGCCGTAGCAACCCACAAAGGCGTAGAGGAGGTTCAAGACGATCTTTCCGGCGACGGCCGAGGCGAGAGCCTTAGCCTTAGGATACCGCATCAGCCCTAAGGGGATCCAGACCACGTCATCGGGCGAAAGGGGTGTCGCAGCGAAGGCGAAGATCAACGCCGTACCGTATCTATCGATCCGCTTCCTCCAGCCCTCCAGCTTCATCTTCAACTCTTCCGAGGCCGCATACCTACCCGCGTAACCCAGGTAGTAATGCAGGAATTGGCCGATCCCAGAGCCTATCCCAGCGAGGACTCCTACAAGGACCGGGTTGAGGCATGCGCCTAGAATAGGCACTACAAGGAAGGAGGGGAAGACAGCTATGAAGAGCGAGCTCGTGCCGAGGAAGCCCGCTATGAACGCCCCAAGGTAACCTAACCCCTCCACCATAGCTACGAGGGCGCTGAGGTCCACACCTGCCGCAGCCCCACAGGCACGCTCCGCTTAGCCAATGCTACGCGGCAAGGATTTAACGTTAACGTAAGGGCGCGGCTGTTGTTCTGGCAGCATATGCGGACTTGGGATATTGCACTGATGACAACCACATCACATCGCGGGCCGCGGCACTGTTACACGATATAAGACACTCGCTATCACACTACAGAGGAGGTTATACGTGAACAAGACGATGAGCAACGCAGACATGAGAGAAGCATCATCTGATTGATGCACTCTGGGCCTCGACAACAAGCAACAGTTGGCCCTCAAACAGAGGGGGTAGGCATGCCTCAGAGAGCTATCTCTTGGCAAGGTACCACATGTACGCTCAGATATACTAGTTCGACTCCTCACTGGTAACAGCCACCTCATATGGTACGCTCCTCTCAGGTCGCTCCGATGTCACCAGCTTGAGCCTGACTTGAGATTTGAGGTATACGTGGCTTGGCACCGTGAATAGGGGCTTACCCGTTTCTCAACCCGGCGAGTAAGCTGATGCTCCCACGGCCAAGCAAGACGGAGACTCGCCTGAGAGATGTGTAAAATCTAAGGCTTGCGGCTCGTGACCTTGACGCTTGAGGAGGTCGTGATCGGCAGAGGACAAGTCTCGGTCGTACAAGTCGTTCAGGGAACAGCCCGGCCTTAAGGAGGGGCGGATGGTCCTGATGAGGCTAGAGGCAGACGCATAATCATGGAGCCAGGCCCTCACCGGGTCATAGCGGAGGTGGTCCGTGAACCCTACGCGGAGCTGAAGGGCGAGCCCAAGGCTGAGGGTTGGCTGAGGAAACATGCCAGTCATCGATGCGGAAGGCTCTTCTTCGGTCTGGACAAGAGAGCGGAGAGCGTATAGTCGCCTAGGAAAGCGTTCACATGCCTTTGACATATCGTAGTCCATCCTTCCACAGGAGAGCGGCGAGGTATCCGCCTACCAGACCGCTCACGATGCCGCCGACTAGGACAGCCAGTTCCAGTACGAGGCTCCTCGGCAGTACCTGTAGGGCTATGGATGTTACGTAGTAGCTCATCAGGCCTACGACCGTGGTGCTGAGCGTCACGGCGAAGACCAGCCTCCGGGTCCTCACGCCTTGAGGCGACCTTACACGCAGTAGGGCGAAGGTGGCGTCGATCATCAGGCCGTAGAGGAGGGCGAAGCATAGGGTGAAGGGGGCGAAGGGGGCCCGCCATAAAGCGGTCAGGAGGCCGCCTACGCCGGAGGCGAGAGTCGCGCCGAGGGGTCGCGTAGCGAGCGCCCCAAGAGTCAGAAGCAGAGCCTGAAACAAGACGGCGACCTTATCTACGGGCGTAGGGATAACCGTCTTCGAGAGGAAGATGAGGACGCCGAAGACCGAGGCGAAGGCCAGTCTCTGAGAATGCCTTCCCGTTTCGCCTCCCTCGCTCTGCATCTTGGGTTGATCGTTGAGGCCCATCTCTTTTCGTCGCTCTCGGCGGGGCGTCTTCTACGGTTTAGGCTCTCTCTTCGCTGTTGGCAGTATAAGGATTATCAGGGCTACCGCGGTCATTTCTAGGACCGCTTGAAGGTAGAACGGGTACGTGTAGCCTTGCAGCTGCCAAGCTGCGCCGCCTGCGATAGGCCCTACGATGCCTCCCAGCTCGGAGACCGCCTCTACGACGCCGAAGGCCCATGCCCGGCTTCTCAGCGGCACGTTATCTAGGAGAGTACTGTCCCAGATTGGGGCGTAGGCGCATATGGAGAAGGCGTCTATGAGGCGGGCGGCGAAGACCTCTCCAGGTGTCCGGAGTACGGTGTATACGGCGGCCATGAGGGCGTCGAGGGAGGCGCTGAAGGAGAGCGTCCAGCGGCTTCCGAAACGGAGGTAAAGCCTCGTCGTGGGGATTCTGCTCATAGCTGCGACTAAGGCTCCGGCTGTGAAGAGGAAGCCTACCGCGGTCTTGCTCATGCCGATTATCTCTACCGCGTAGACTTGGAAGAGCTGGTTAAGGAGACTCGTACTCAACGTGTACAGAAGCCCGACTGCGCAGAAGGGGGCCAAGACCCGGAGGCGAAGCCGGTTCCCAGGAGCGTCTTTCCGAGCATCTCCTGTCCCGGGCCTAGCTGAGCCGGTCTCTTTCAAGCCAAGCTGAGCTATGACGGTGATCGTCGCGGAGAGAAGGAACGAGAAGAGAAAGAAGGCCTGATACCCGGAGGCGTCGACGATGACGCCTGCGAGGGCTGAGCCTCCCAGCTGGCCTACGGAGCCTAAGGTCGAGTAGGTGGCTAAGGCCTCTGCTCTCTTCGAGGCCCTCGTCGAGTCTGCGAGCATCGCCTTCGTAGGCGGGTCTCTCGCAGCTACGGCGACCCCCTGGACCAGCCTCACGACGGCCAAGTCGAGTGGGCTTCGAGCCGCGAGGAACCCTAGGGAGGTGAGGCATCTGACGACGAGGGCGAAGATGATGAGGGGCTTCCTCCCCGCGCGGTCTGCCAGCCAGCCGACGGGCACCTTGAAGACCGTCGCCGCCATCTGCCGCGCAGCCGCGATGAAGCCTACCTCTACCATGCTAGCGCCTAGGAGGAGGCTGTAGAAGGGGAGAACGAGCGTGACCATCCCAAAGTTGAGCCGAGTGAAGAAGCTCTCTAAACAGAGCACTCGAAGATTTCCTGCGTGGACTCTTCCCTCGACCGACACCTCTTCCATCACGCCACCAGTACAACTATGCAGCATGATTTGGGAAAATGGGAGACTCTGAGTTGCCGCGTAGGAACGACGTTCTCGCAGGGCTTCTAGTCTCGCTTCAAGGATAGGTCGAGGCGTGTCACCGAGGCCGGTGGGAAGCTATGCGTGAACGTTGAGCCGCGGGCAGCGCAGTCCGTCCTCTGGGGCGTCACTTCCTTAGGGTTCTCGAAGGTGTTCTGGGCGTGAATATCCTTATGGGTAAGGACTACTCCTCGCCCTTCTAAGGTCTCACCGCCTAGAACGGTGATGGTGGCTTCTGCGGGCTCCTCGACGTGCGGGTTCACCACCGTCAGCGTGAGCATCCCGTCCTTCACCGACGCTGAACCTGCAAGGCCGAAGAGCTTCCTTTTCTCGCCGCTGGAGCCGACTTTGAACTCAACCTCGGGCGCCTCGAAGGTGGCGCGGACTCCCATAGCGTTCTGATGACTCTTGTACAGGTCGTAAACGTGGTAGTTCGGTGTGGCAACGAACCTCGCTCCGTCAGCTAGGAAGAGGGATTGGAGGCAGTTGACCAGTTGGGCTATATTCGCCATCGCCACCTTCTCGCAGTGGCGGTTGAAGATGTCCAGCGTGAGGGCCGCCACGAGAGCGTCCCTGAGCGTACAGGCCTGCTCGAAGAGGTGGCTGGGGTTCAACTCCGTGCCAGACGGGTGCCAAGTACCCCACTCGTCGACGACCAGCTTCACGTTCCGCTTCGGGTCGAACTCTCCCAGGGCGTCCCACTGCTCACGTATGAGGGCCTCCATGAACGCGCCCTTATGCAGTAGCTCATACCACTGATCGTCCGTGTACTCCACGGCGTTTCCCGCGGTGCCGCAGTAGTAGTGCGGTGCCCAGCCGTGAAGCGGAGTGCGGCCGTAGCGATACCCCGCATACTTCTTGAAGAACCGTCCTGTCCAGTCAAGGTCGTTCCCCGCCGGGCCGCAGGCTATAAAGAAAAGGTCTAGGCCGAAGGCTGGAGGCCACGTCGTGAACCTCCGGTACTCCGTGCAATAGTCCTCAGGCGTGAAGCCTCCGCCGCAGCTCCAGTTCTCGTTCCCCACGCCCCAGTAGCGCACGTTGAACGGCTCCCTAGCGCCGTTCCGCCGCCTCAAATCGGCCAGGGTGGTTGAGCCCGCGGGCGCGTTGCAGTACTCCACCCACTGCTGGAACTCCTCCGCCGTCCCCGTGCCCACGTTCGCCGCGATGTACGGCTCCATGCCTGTCAACTGGCATAGCCGTATGAACTCGTGAGTCCCAAACGCGTTGCTCTCCGCGACGTCCCTCCAGCGGCCGTACCGGCTCGGCCTCAGGTGCCTCGGCCCAACCCCGTCCTGCCAATGGTAGCGGTCCGCGAAGCAGCCTCCAGGCCAACGGATGAGAGGCGCCTTTATCGCGCGTAGGTGGTCGACGAGGTCTTTCCGTATGCCGTCGATGTTGGGGACCTTGGAGTCTTCGCCTACCCAGACGCCGTCGTAGATGACGCCTCCCAGGTGCTCGATGAAGTGACCGTAAACCTTCGCGTCCACGGTGCCTATCTGCTCTGAGAGCGCAACGTTAATCTGCGCCTCAACCATACAAACACCGGCCAGAGGTGAAGCCTTAACGGATTAAACCCTAACGCTTGCCTAGCAAATCCCACCGATTTAGCCTCGGAAGTGAAGTGCTTAAAGAGGAGTTTCGACCTGTACGGTTCAGGTGCTCGTATGAAGATAACAGATGTGAAGGCGACAGGTTTAGCCCAGACGACCCAGACAGTGGTTCAGGTCTACACGGACGAGGGCCTCGTAGGCGTAGGCCACTCGGATTCCTCGCCCTACGTGCGCTACATCATCGAAGGGGAGCTGAAGCCCCTCGTCCAGGGCGAGGACCCTCTGGAGGTTGGGAAGCTCTGGACGAAGATGTACCGTGCCGTGAGCTGGCATGGCTTCCGAGGAATCACCCTCCATGGAATGGCAGGCATAGACATGGCGCTCTGGGACCTCGCCGGCCAGAAGCTTGGCCAACCGGTCTGGAAGCTCCTCGGAGGCCGTTTCCGAGACCGCGTCACCCCCTACGCGAGCCTAGGCTTCCACGGCGAGGCCGACTGGCTGAAGCGGGAGGCGGCGAAGTACCGTGACTTAGGCTTTAGGGCTGAGAAGTTCGGCTGGGGCCCCTTCGGCCGCGTCAGCGTCGAGAAGGACGAGGAGATGGTGAAGGCGGTCCGCGAAAGCGCCGGGGAAGAGATGAAGCTCATCATCGACGCTGGAAGGCCGCCTGACGCGAACGCCTCACGGATGATCCAGACCGCCAGACGGATAGAGAAGTATAACGTCTTCTTCCTCGAGGAGCCTGTGACGCCCGACGACATCGACGGCCTCGCAGAGGCCCGGGCCGCCGTCGATATCCCTATCGCAAGCGGAGAGACGATGGGCTCCACGTACGAGTTTAAGGAGCTCATCGACCGCCGAGCCGTCGACATCGTTCAGCCTGACCCGTCGCGCGTCGGGCTGACGCAGTGGAAGCAGATCGCAAAGATGGCGGAGCAGGCGAATATGCTCTGCATCCCGCATGACTGGAGCACGGGCATAAACATCGTCGCGCAGATACACCTCGTCGCCTCTATACCGAACGGCGAATACATCGAATACCACAGACCGGAGCCAGGCCAGGAGACCGAAGCCGCTATCATGGACGAGCTTCTCATGGAGCCCTTCGAGCTGAAGAACGGATACTTCGAGGTGCCCAACAAGCCAGGGCTGGGGATAACGCTCAACGAGAAGACGTTGAAGAGGTACGGCGTCAGGTAGCCCTCCAACGAGCCTTCTTCCAGCGGTGGCTTCGGCTTAACATCGCTGAGGCTGCGAAGCGCTCAGTTCGCGGGAACCTAGTGAAGTTCCCGTAGCCTTCGATCGAATGCCCGTAGGCTTATCGACTAGAGCGAGGGGCCTCTCGCTCTTCCGCGGCGCAGAGGCCCGTGGGGAAGGCGGCTTCCTCGCATGGTAGGCGTCGAGCTTATCTTCTCGGGCTTACCCCTCGTAGGTCTCGGAGCCGTGTAACGGTCGAATGGTCGACCCGACGGAGGTTCGGCTTAAGCTCATGGCTGAATCCAAGCTTGACGGACTCGTAACTCCGCGGTACGACGGCTATTGCATAACAAACCTCGCTGCCACCGTGATGTCGCTCTTAGAGGCTTCACTGCCCGGCCGCCCGGTCTTGGCTGAGGGCCCAAGCCGCAACGGTCTGGGCGACGTGAGGCGGGTCGTTCTGCTTCTAGTCGACGCGTTGAGCTACAGGCACATCCATGAGGCTGTGAAGGCTGGTGCCTCGCCCTTCGCTGAGCTAGCCGGCAAAGGGGGGTTCTCACCCTTAACGTCGACCTTCCCTTCTACCACGGTGGCTGCCTTAACGTCCCTCGGTACGGGCCTCACGCCTCAAGAGCATGGCTTGATCGAGTATTACCTCTACCTGAAGGAGTATGGCCTCGTCGCGAACATGCTCAGGTTCAGCCCTGCCGTCGACCGGACGCCTGAACGGCTCCTGCAACTGGGCTTAGAGCCGAAGAAGCTCTTGGGCGCCGAGACGCTCCACGTCAGGTTGAGGCGGCGCGGTGTCGCGCCCTACGTGGTGACGAGGGAACGATACTTGACGAGCGGCCTCGGACGCCTCACCAACAGCGGAGCGGAGGGAATCCCCTACGTCAACGCGCCGGACATGTTCGTCGCCGTGCGGAAGCTCCTCGAAGCTAACAGGGAGAGGCGTCTCTACGCGTTCACGTACTGGGACTGCGTCGACGGCGTGGCGCACGATTACGGCCCAGACAGCGAGGAGCTGCAGGCCGAGCTGCGAAGCCTCGCCTTCTCGCTTCGAACAGAGCTATTGGAGAAGCTGAGCCCCTCAGCGGCGGAGGGGACACTCTTCATCCTTGCCGCGGACCACGGGCAGCTCACCGTCTCGAAGGAGCATGCAACCTACCTGACGGAGCACTCGGGCCTTCTGCAGTGCCTCTCCGTGCCGCCTACAGGGAGCCCCAGGGACCTCTTCCTCCACGTACGAGCCGGCAGAGCGGAAGAACTAACACGGTACGTCGAGGCGAGGTTCAAGGATGAGGCTACGCTTCTCGACTCGAGGGAGGCCCTGAAGATGGGGCTGCTCGGCGTTGGGAAGCCCCGCCAAGCGACCTACGACCGGATAGGCGAGATGCTCCTCCTACCGTGCGGGAACAGGATGTTCGTCTACCCCTACACGAAGGAGGAGACCGA
>JAWCPE010000071.1:0-9696 GCA_038870415.1 Bathyarchaeia archaeon | reverse complement strand
CTGATAAAGACTACGCGATACTGCAGGTCGAGAGAGGCCTCATCGTTTCTGCGACAAGGGATTACCAGCCACCGACCTTAGAGAAGGTCCTAAGATACTGGGGGCTCGACGTTAGGGATGATCTCTGTCTCAGCTCGGAGAGAGCTGGCTGGGGCTTCTTCATAAGACAGACGCTGCGCAGGCGTCACTCGGCGAAGACCGGACATGTCGAAGCCCTAAATACTGTTTCTCGCCGCAACACTCTACAGCGTAAGAAGGCTGGGAGAGGCTGGCTCCACAGCTAGAGCGGTCGGGTCTAAATCAACGTGGAAAAACAAGCCTCCACGTGAAGTTTCTCCCCTGCATGAGTCTGCGTCCTTCCCAACTAGTCTCCGAGAGGTATCATGATGCCCATGGCGAAGAATCGGGATAGCCTAGGCATAATCGCGGTCCTGTCGTCCACCTCGGAGATGGCCTCTAGGAAAACCCGTATCATCTTCGGGGCGGGCCTCAACTATAAGCTCCTGTAGCAGTATCTGAGCAGAGCTCTTGAAGCCCACTTGGTCGCTCAGAAAGGAGGGTCATACGCCATCATGCGGAGGGGCAGAGCGCACCTCAGAAATACATGAGGGGCCTCGAACACAGAAGAGCCCCTCAACAACATCGAGGAATCCCTCGAGAAAACCAAGCGTTGAGACGGACCTGCTCGAGCGAGATAGAGAAGTCGACCGTAGCCTTTAAGCCGAACGACCTGAAGAGCCAACCGTCAAGGCCACGGCGGAGGTAGGCCGAATCGCTACGTCTATCTAGCTTCGAGGTCGACGGCCTCGAAATGAGCTATGCCCAGTCTGTAGCCGCTCTCTCGGGCATGTAAAGCAGGCGTACAACTCGTCTCAGGTAGGTGAGGCTTCATGCGTTCAGAATCCAGCAGATCCGCCGCTCTCGCCCTTGCTTTGGCAGCAGCGTTCGTACTATCTTCGAATATTGTCTACTGGCTACTCCCAGATTATGATAGTCGGGAGCATTTCAACGAGCTCTGGCTCCTCAGCACGGATCATAAGGTCGAGGGGCTTCCCTCCCGCGTCGTGGTCGATGAGCCCTTTGAAGTCCTGGTCGGCGTACGGAACCGTGTAGGAAGACCGGCTGGGTACTCGCTCTTGGTGAAGCTGAGAAACGAGACTGACCCGTTGCCGGACTCCGACGGGGCTCGGCCAAGCCCCCTACCTACGCTCTGTAGGTTTGACCTCTTCCTCGACGAGAACGAGGGATGGGAGGCCCTTGTGAAGGTCAAGGTAGTTGAGGCAGATGTTTCAAACGGTCAATGCTTGATAAGGAAGATCGAGGTCAACGGGACGAAGGTAATCGTCAACAGCCCCTCTGTGAGAAGCAGAGAGACGACAGGCTTCAGCCACGAACTCTTCTTTGAACTCTGGAGGCAGGACTTAACGAACGGCACGATAGTATACGACAATCGTTTCGTAGGCTTCTGGCTAGACGTGAAAGGTTGTGGGGAAGAAAGCTCGCGAATAGAGCATGCCGCTTCAGACCTTGCGGATGCAGGCGGCAAGCCACAGGGCTAAGGCCTAGGTGCTGGCTGAGCCTACGTTGATGCTGACCTCTGAGCGCAACAACCCCGCCGTCCTACTCGCTTGGCCTCGGGCTTGACCGGAACGAGTCGACCTGACTCGGCCCAGGGAATTCGTGCGGGATGAGCCCTAGGAGACGCCTCAGATGCCAGCGTAACCCCGTTAAGGGGAGGAGGGAAACCTGATGGACAGGCTTCAGGTTGGCGTTATCGGCTTGGGCTATTGGGGCAGTAAGATAGCCCAAGTATACGCGCAGCTCGCGAGCGAAGCCTCGGGCATCGAGCTGCACAGTCTCTGCGACCTGTCAGAGGCGCGTCTCGTCAGATGCGCCGACACCCTTCCCGTCAAGCATCTTGAAAAGGACTATAGACGCATCCTCGCCTCCCACGAGGTTGATGCGGTACATGTCTGCACCCCAAGTGAGACGCATTACTCGATCTGCAAGGATGCCCTGGAGAGCGAGAAACACGTGTTAGCGGAGAAGCCTCTCGCATTGAGGTGGCCTGAAGCCCGCGACTTGGTCGAGCTGGCCGAGAGAAGACGGGTGGTCCTCTGCGTCGGCCACATCTTCCGGTTCAACAACGCGTTGAGGGGGGCTAAGAGCCTCGTGGAGGAAGGGTTCCTAGGCGACATCTTCTACGCGAAACTCCAGTGGACAACCCGAGACGACAACATCAACGGCCGAGACATAATCACCGACCTGGGACCGCACCCATTCGACATACTGAATCAACTGCTTGGCAAGTGGCCTAAGGCGATCAGCTGCTTCACGAGAGCCAATCGACCAGGCAGGCTTGAGGACTGGGCGAACATCGTCGTGGAACTCGACGGTGAGATAGCGGCGCAGATCGAGCTAAGCTGGCTTGCCCCACCTAAAGCCAGAGAGGTCACAATCGTAGGCTCCGAAAGAACGATCAAGGTAGACTGCCTAGCGCAGACCCTGACGGTCTACGAGCGGGAACGTACATACGAGGTCAAGGTTGAGAAGAACGACCCTATGGCAGATGAGCTTAGACACTTCATAGATTCTATCCGGAAGAAAGGTGGGGAAGATGAACCTGTCCTAGAGAACTCCGGGCATGTCGGGGCTCAGGTCGTCCTCTCGCTGGAAGCAGCAAGAAGGTCGGCTGATGAGAGAAGGATAGTTCCCGTCCGTCCAACTCCAGCTGTCAAGCCGGGGCTGCCTCGCTACTCCGTCATCACTGGCGCCGAGATAGGCGCTGGAACCAGAGTGCATGATCAAGTGAACCTCTTCAAATGCCGTGTAGGCAGACGATGCAAGATCGACGCATACGTATACATGGAGGAGGGAGTCGTCATAGGCGACAACTGCAAGATAAGGGCGTTCACCTTCATACCCACAGGCGTAACGATAGAGGACGACGTCTTCATCGGGCCTCACGTCATCTTTACGAATGACAAGTATCCCAAGGTCCAAGGTGACTGGTTCCTCTTACGCACCCTGGTCAAGAGAGGCGCCTCCATAGGAGCTAACAGCGTCATACTGCCCGGCGTCACCATCGGAAGGAACGCCTTAGTCGGCGCAGGCTCCGTTGTGACAAGAGATGTGCCTGACAACGCTGTGGTAGCAGGCAACCCCGCACGCGTCATGAAACGTAGGTTCACAGCTCCTGAGGCTCGAGGCATATTAGGGGGTCGTTTCTCTTCCCAGCGTCCAATCTGAGGCCTAGCAGGTCGAGCATGAAGACCTCTAGTTTTGAAGAGGGCGGCGGATGAGACCTCGCGTGGCAGCTCTGGTGCCCGTCTATAAGGAGGCGGGCAAGATCGGCGGGGTACTCTCGCTTTTCGCACGTGTTCCCATCGATTACGTGTACGTGATACTTGACTGTCCAACGGATGCCCTTCTACGCGAGGTCAAGTCTGAGGGTCAGAAGAGCAAGGCGCGCATATGCGTTCTGGAGAACGCGGAGAGGAGGGGGGTCGGACATGCCATCAGGCAGGGCATTCGTCAAGCCTTGGAGGCTGGCTGCGAAGTCATCGTAGTCATAGCGGGTAATGGAAAGGATGACCCGAGAGAGATCCCGCGAATCATACGCCCAATCTTGCAGGAAGGATTTGACTTCGTTCAAGGATCAAGGTTCCTGCACGGTGGAAAAGCCTTTAAGACGCCGTTTCTAAGGGCAATCTTCAGCCGACTCTACCCATTCTTGTGGCGAATAGCGGTGGGAGCCCGCTTAACGGACGTAACGAACGGTTTCCGAGCCTATAGGGCTTCGGTGTTCCGCGACCGGAGGATTAACCTCTCGCAGAGATGGCTGGACGGCTACGCCCTGGAATTCTACCTTGTCTACAAGATGTTGACGCTAGGGTACAGAACAGCGGAGGTCCCCGTTTCGAAGAGGTACCCCTACAGGCATAAGGGCGGATACTCGAAGATAGCTCCCCTCCGAGACTGGTGGGATATAATCAGTCCCCTCCTGTACCTAAAGCTGGGCGTGAGAGAATAGCTAGCCCAACCCCGGCGCCGCTGGCTTAGGGGCAGCAGAAACCGGGCCGTAAGATGAAGAGCCCCCGAGGACTGACCTCGATCGTCTCGTCTGAAGAGATGATACATCCTCCAGTTCATAGCACGGCTGCTCGAATGGACTCAGGTGATCGATACGCGGCTTCTGCTGGTCACCCCTAGGTTTCCCCCTCAGATTGGGGGAGTTGAGCGCTACGCCGAATCACTGGCGAGGTGCCTGTCGAGGCTCGGCGTCGAGGTCACAGTCTTCACGACGAGCGGAACGCGCGGCGTCACTCACCGCGAGTTCTTCGACGAGGTTCCTATCGTCCGTTTCCCCTCCCTCGCTCCAGGAGAGCTTTACTACTTTTCCTGGCGTGTTCTGGTTTCTCTCCTGAACGCTTCAGGCTTCGACCTCGTCCATGCTTTGCAGTATCAGTCCTTCTCGTCTCTCGCCGTAGCCTTGGCGAGTAGACGGAACAGGATTCCATGCGTCCTGACAACTCATCTAGGGTACTTCAAGGTCGGACTTTTCGCGCATAGAGCCTACAGTTACGTTGGCAGGTTCATCGTTCAACAGATGGCTAAGGTCATCGTCGTCTCGCCCCATGAAGTGGAGGTCCTCCACAGGCTGGGCGTTCAAGTCCGCGATAAAGCAGTCTATGTGCCTAACGGCGTCGATCAGGCTTTCTTCAACGTTGCACGGAGGGGTAATAGCAGAAAGCTCCTCTTCGTCGGAAGACTGGAGAAGTACAAGGGCGTACAGAGTATCCTCCAGGCTCTTCGCCACCTCCGCGACGAGGATACAGAGCTGTTGGTCGCCGGCGACGGCCCTTATCGCGTCGAGCTTGAGTCGATGGCTCAGCGGCTGGGCCTGAAGCAGCAGGTCTCGTTCCTCGGGAGAGTCCATGGGAAGCGTCTCCTCGGCCTATTCGAGGAGTGCAGCCTCCTGGTGCTCCCCTCCCTGTACGAGTCGCTGCCGATAACGGTTCTCGAGGCGCTCGCGAGCGGTATGCCAGTCATATGCTCGAGGATACCGGGTCTCAGGCATCTCGTGGTGGACTACGAGAGCGGCCTGACGCTGGCCGACCCCACGGACCACTTGGAACTCGCGGAGAAGATCTCCTGCCTACTCGGCGACGACGCGCGTCTCCGCGAGTACGGGCAGAAGGCGAGAGAGAACGTCCAGGGGTTCTCTTGGGAGAACGTCGCTTCGAAGACGCTGGAGGTCTACCGAACAGCCTTAGGGGACCGCTGAGCTCTGCCGTCCGGCAGTCTTCGCTCGGCTAAATTCGGTCTAGGGTCTAGTGATGAACGTCCTGCTGTTGACGGACTTCTTCCCACCGGCCTTCGGGGGCGTAGCCACTCACGTCGCAGCATTAGCTACGGGCCTAGCAGGCCGAGGACACAACGTAGAGGTCCTCGCCGTAGCCGACCATGATGCTTGCGTGGAGTACAGGGGCGTCCAGGTCAAGTGGGTAAAGAGCACGCTTGCCTACGTGCCGAGGCTATGCCGTAGCACGTTCGCTCCGCCTTTCGCCGATGCACGTCTAGCTATGAAGCTATCAGAGGAAACCCACCGTCTCAAGCCAGACGTTATACATGCGCACGGGAGGGCTGCGCTAACCCTCGGAATTCTCAGGCATAGGTTCGAGGATACAGCCCTCGTGGCGACGTTTCACGACTACTTCTTCTGCTGTCCAAAGTCCTCGTTGCTGACGGAGCGAAGCGAACCCTGCGATGCTCAGAGGGTTTCTCCTCGCTGCCTCGGATGCCTGAGGCAAGAGCTTGGCGCACTCAGGGCTGCAGCCCTCCTCTCATCGAGTCTAATCTCTCCTTCACCATTGGGTCAGCTTGACGCCCTAATCGCTGTAAGCGAGTTTCAAGCCTCTATCGTGAAGAAGCGGCTGGGGGCCTCAGCGATTACAGTCTCAAACTTCATCGACCCGAGAACCTACAGCGTTAACGGGGAGTCATCCGGGCCCTCTCGACGGGTACTCTTCCTAGGCGCTCTACGCCCTCATAAGGGCGTCCACGTGCTTCTAGCGGCTTTCAGAGAGCTGAGACGCCGCAGGCAGGCCTACATGACCTTAGTGGGCTACCCCGACTATCCTCCGGCATGGCCGAGTGCAGGAGTGGAGGTTCTGACCAAGGCTTCCTTGGCTACCGTAGAGCAGAAGCTACGGGAGTGCGCCCTCTTGGTTGTTCCGTCCGTCTTCCACGACCCCTGCCCGACCGTAGCCCTGGAAGGGATGCTCTTCAAGAAGCCTGTCGTCGCGTCAAGGGTAGGCGGACTGCCCGAGATCGTATCCGATGGAGAGACAGGTATCCTCGTGGAGCCTGGTGACCCAAAGGGGCTCGCCTCCGCTATGGAACGGCTGTTAGCCGACCCGGACGAAGCGTCTCAGATGGGGGAGCGAGGATGGCGGAGGCTAACTGACCACTTCACCTCAGACGTCATCCTCCCCCGCCTGGAGAGAGTGTATAAAGAGCACCCCCGCCCCTCTCGTGAGGCAAAGCGTTGAGCCTGACTCTCGCATCGTAGAACTGGGTTCCCTTGCCTTGGAGACGTCTTCTCTTGCGGCTCCTTCTAGTACCTACCACCGATTGGCTTCAGCCCCCGGCGCCAACAAGGCTACACCACGTCTTTGAGAGGGTTGCAGCTCGAAATGAGGTCCATGTTCTACGCTTTCGCCTCGGCCGAGGAAGAGGAAGGAATACGCGTCTGGTTGTCCACGAGCCGCGAGGCCGCATCCATGCCACATGCTGGCCGCCAACGTATTACCTTGCCAACTCGTTAGCACATATGGAATCTCTGCGAGGCCTCCTACGCGAGTATGACTTCGACGTGATGGTGCTCTCAAACCTCCTTCCCGCCTATGCTGCAGCGAGGTCCAGCGCGGGAGAGCCCTGCCTCTTCGACCTCTCAGACCATTTCCCATTATCGGGAGTAGAATACCTCCCGGGCTGCGGCTTCCTCCGCCTCGTCGGGAGAGCGTTCCTTGAGGCGCTGCTGAGGAAGACGTTGAAACACGTCGACCTCTGCGTCGCTTCCTCAACCACGTTAGCGGAGTACGGCGCTAGGCTAGGCGCGAGGATGGTGAAGCTTATCGCGAATGGCGTCGATGAAAGCTTCCTATCGGCGCCATTTAGGGGGGATGAGACCCGCGAGAAGTATGGCTTGAAGGATTCCCTCGTCGTCGGCTTCCTTGGCGCCGTGAGAGGCTACCATAACTTCGAGCCGCTGCTTGGAGCGATGAAGAGGATAGCCGCAGAAGTGGATGTAAAGCTCCTGGTAGTAGGACCGAACCGAACGCTGTCAGGAGCTAGACTGCGTAGGCGTATGCAACAGCTCGGGCTGACTGAGCGCCTTGTACAGGTGACAGACCTTCCAGCCTCTGAGGTGCCATACCACATCGACGTGATGGACATCTGCACGATTCCACTCGATGCGTCAACGGCGATCTCGCGTTTCCTATACCCTAACAAGCTCTGGGAGTATCTCGCAAGAGCAAGGCCTGTAGCGGCCACCCCGCTTCCAGAGATCCTCAGGGAAGCTGGCCCATTCATTCAGCCCGCACAGACAGAACAGGAGTACGTGGATGTCTTCCGTAGGTACGGCAAGAAGGCGGAGGCTTTCGAAGAGGTAGCACGCCTAGCACGGGTCCAGGCCAAAGAACATACTTGGTCAAAGATCGCGGCCGAGTACGAGGAACTACTTCATCACGTAGTAGCGGAAAGCACCTAGACCGCCAAGGGAAGGCAGAGGGGCCCCGCAACCAATTCCAGCAATCACCTCGCTGTTCTCCAGAGGCGGTGGGGGTTTCAGCTCCAATGACGGCTTACACCGTGCAGGATGATCCGGATACTGTCAGGACGATCACGTCGCACCTTAACAAGTTGAGGGAGGCCGTCCTCAAGGACCTCACCGACACTGTTGCTTTGGTGCTTATGGGAGGCTTCTCGAGAGGTGAAGGGAGCGTCGTCAAAGAAGCAGGCCGGGTAGTGCCACTTGGAGATTACGATCTCCTCGCGATAACTCGTCGTCCTCACCCGGTGGGAACCAGGTTGATGGCTGCCAGACTGGCGCCGAGCTTCGGGATAGACCATATCGATCTGGGAATGTTCTGGTACGGTCTCCTGCCTTTCGTCGGAAAACGGATCTACTGGTACGAGCTGAAATTCGGAAGCAGGCTCCTCTTCGGGGATGGAAGAGTCCTACGCCGCATACCAATCCGTGGCGCGAGCGAGATCGACCCTTACGAGGGGCTTAGGCTGATGTTTAACCGTCTGCAGGGCATGTTGAGGGATTTCGACCCTCGCTTCCTAGCGGAGCCGCCCCCACTCTCCTTGAGGCGGAGGCTAGTCTTCGAATCGATTAAGGGCGTCTTAGCGTGTGGGGATGCCCTGCTCATTCTGAGGGGGATGTACCACTACAGCTATCGACAGAGGCTCCTCAACCTGAAGAGGCTGGCATCGAGGAGTCCTCGGAGCCTTAAGTTCAACGGGGAACTCCTACGTGACTTCGAGGAGGCAACCCGCCTTAAGCTTCAGCCAGCCTTTGCTGACAGTGACTGTTTTCCTCGCGTATGGTTTGCCGCTAGGGACCATCTTCTGGATGCTATCCGGCACTGTTGGGAAGCGTACAGCGGGCACACCGCAGACGGTTCGGCAAGTTTCCCTCACGTCTTCCTCAGAAACAGTGCTTTTAAGCTGCTAGACTATTTGATGTACAGTCGTTCAGCGATCGTAGAATCAGGGCTGTCCCGGGCGCTATTCAGGCTGGACGTTTCTCCTTCAGATGTCATCCGCGCAGCCCTCTACAGCTTGGCTTCCTCGGTTCGACCTAACGGGATCGACGAGGAAGCGTTGAACGAGGCTCTAAGGTTAGCTGCACACATGGCTCCTCATGCGAGGAAGACGTTAAGGGCGCGAAGCCCGATCGCACAGTGGCTTGACGCCAGGGATATCGTGGGTCGAGCATGGAGCATCTCTCGGAAGTAGCCGGGCAATGAGGGTTCCGACGGTCTTCATCTACCTCGACGGCTGGCGACATGACTACATCTCTTCTAAGTGGACGCCCTGGCTTCATGAGCTAAGCCTGGAGAGCGTGTGGAAAAAGGTGAGGCCGACAGCCGGTTTCACGCAGAGAACACCTATGCTTACGGGGCTCTACCCAGAGACTAGCGGCCACTTCACCTGGTACCGGTACGACCCGGAGAACTCGCCCTTCAGATGGGTTAAACCCCTCAGCTTCCTAGGCGGAGCGGCGTCGTATAACCTCCTCGCCAAGGTAGCGATCAGGATGGCGACCAAGGTGCTCACGGGGACGGTTCGACCTGACCCGGCCTTCATACCTCTCAGCCAGCTGCCTTACTTCGACCTCTCCATCAACAAGCGGCCGCTGAGAGAGGAGCTCTCCCCCCTCGTCAACCTGCTATCGATCTGCGATGAGGAGGGGCTCAGATACCTAGATGCCTTGAACACGTTCCGCACGGTAGGGTCAAAGCGTTACACGAGCATCTTCGAACAAGCTCAGAGATCCATCGCGGCCGGAGACCGGTACGGCGCTTATCTGCTGCACCTCGGCGAGCTTGACGGGTTAGGACACAGGTACGGCCCAGATACGGCCGTCCTACGGGACGCGTTAAGCCTGATCGACCGAGG
>JAWCPE010000070.1:5917-9764 GCA_038870415.1 Bathyarchaeia archaeon | reverse complement strand
AACCTGAGGATCTCTTCCTGAAGCTGACGGGGAGGTGGCTGTGAAGCTTACTAGGGCCTTTGGGAGGCTCGCTGCGGCCCTGCTTCTCAACTTGGGGTGGCTCCTAGCCACGACGCCCCCCTTTCTTCGTTCGATAATAAATAAACTTTGATGAGGAAAACTCATCAAAGCTGACGGATGCGGGCCGTTATGAAAGAGACCATGCGAGCAAGAGGAAGGCAGGCCTCCGAGCGATACGCGGCGAGATAGCCCTGGCGAGAACGAGGAGACCCTCCTAGGAGTAACACTCGCTCCTCGACCGCCAGGGTATGAAGAAAAAAACGGACACACGGCGACCGCAAACTATCTGCAGGAGGAGTACGGGCTGAACGACTGGTAGGCTCAACGCATCACCATCCTTTACGAGCGGGGAGACGGGATTGAAGACGAAGATCTACGGAAGACAAAGATAGGGCCGGTTCCGTCAAGTCAAAAGCCGCGCGAGGATATAACTCCGGCCAGGTCAACCTAGCTGCTCAGCGGCGAGGCTGATTGCTCGTTTCGAACGAGACCCGGGACGACCCTTGATCAGATGTTTCTCTCGGAGCCTATCTTTTTTGCGAGTGGGTTTATGGAGCCGCAGAGGTTGCAGACGCATTCCGCTCTGCCGTTCGCGCCCTGACCTGTATAGGTGTGAGGCGCGAACCTCAGGCATTGTCTACACCAGTTCTGCCAGAGACCGAAGAGGCGAGGCTGCGCATGGCGTCGAGGAAGGGGCCTCGGCGACGAGCCTGCTCTAGGGTCGACTATCCGCGATAGAAGAGACCTTGAGGCGACTAAGAGGCTTCGGCCACGCATCGACGCATCTCCCGCTGGGCTTCTGAAGGGTACCCGGGTCCCTTGGGCGAGGATTCGCCCTGAACCGCGGGGCTATCAGCAGATTAATCGCGGTTGCCTTCAAAGGACCGTGGCAGGAGAAAGCAGCAGCCCCTCGACTTCTTAGCGGTGTTCTCGGCCCGTGCTAAGACAGCCCTCTTGCGGGCTTGAGGACCCTGCCTGGCAGAGCCTTGGTGTGCTCTCCCCTCTCGATGACGACCTGGCCGTTAACGATGATGTAGTCGATCCCGACAGGATACTGGTGAGGGTTCTCGTACGTGCCTCTTTCAGCCACTGTTTCAGGGTTGAAGAGAACGAGGTCTGCGTAGGCCCCGACCTTTATAACGCCTCTGTCCGCGAGGCCTAGCTTCGCCGCGGGGAGCCCTGCCATCTTCCAGACCGCCTCTTCCCACGATAGGGCCTGCTTCTCTCGGACGTAGGTTTGGAGCACGCGTGGATAGGTTCCGTAATTCCTAGGATGGGGCTTCCCTCTTCCGAGCGTCCCGTAAGGGGCGAGGCTTGAGCCATCCGTCCCGATCATGGAGGCAGGATGCCTTATCACGGTCTCCACATCCTCAGGTCGCATGGCGAAGACGATTATGCTCACCGAGCCCTCCCCTTCAAGGAGGAGGTCGTAGGCCGTATCGAGGGAGTCCCTACCGCGCTCCGCGGCTATCGTGGCTACGCTCTTACCCTCCAAGGCTGGGTTCTGGTCTAGCCTAGAGATGACGATGCTCTCCCATCCCGCGTCTCGCGCCGGGTTGCCCCAGCCGGGGATGCCCTCCTTGATATCTCTAGTCACCCGTTGGCGGGTCTCCTTTTCCCTAAGCCTTTCCATAAGCTTCTCGACGCCTCCCTCGTGCGCCCAAGGTGGGAAGCATGCGTCTAGGCCTGTGCTCCCCGCCGTGTAGGGGTAGACGTCGCAGGTCACGTCTAGGCCTTCTCGTCGAGCCTCGTCGATGAGCGCGAGGCTGTCTTTCACAAGGCCCCAGTTTGGCCTCCCATGAGCCTTATGATGCGATATCTCGGCAGGCAGATGGGCTTCCCGCCCTATCGTGATCGCTTCTGCGACGGCCTTAAGCAGCTCTGGGCCTTCGCCTCTGATGTGGCTTGCGTATAGGCCGCCGAACTGAGCTGCAACCTTGGCTAGCTCTATGAGCTCCTCCGTATCAGCGTAGCAGCTCGGCGCGTAGATAAGCCCGGAGGAGAGGCCGAACGCGCCGGCTTCCATGCTCTCAGCTAGGAGCTGCTTCATGTCCTCAAGCTCTCTATCTGTCGGAGTCCTGCTCTCAAACCCCATCGCAGCTATGCGAAGCGTTCCATTCCCGACGAGCGGCGCCACGTTCACCGCGATGCCTCTCCCTTGCAGATAGCCCGTATACTCGCTGAAGCTAGTCCACTCCCACGAAACCTCATCTGTGAGCGGTCTATGTTCTCGCTTCAACAGCTCCAAGGTCGCCTCGTTCACGGGCGCCGGGGAGTATCCGCAGTTGCCTATCACCTCCGTGGTGACGCCCTGCCTCACCTTGCTCTCCGCCAACGGGTTGACCAGCAACGCCAGGTCCGAATGCGAATGCATATCTATGAAGCCCGGCGCGACCATCAACCCTAAGGCGTCGATTTCCCTCTCAGCCGCTGTGCCTGAACAGTCGCCTACTCGTGAGACCCTACCTTCACTGACGGCGAGGTCTGCGCGGAAAGGGGGGCGTATGCGAGAGCCGTCCACTATGAGGCCGTGCTCAATCAGCAAGTCCACCTGGGAGACCGCTCCAACCATCAGCCCAACTCCTGCCCCTGTCAAATGCGCAGCTTCGGGTCTGAAACCCATTTTACGTCTTACTCTGTTGAAGCAAAGTAAGCTTCAGAAGGCTGAAGGCTGACTGACTGGGTGACTGACGCTGCAGCCTAATTCTCCTCCTGTCGAGGTGTGGAGCTAGGCTCCTAGGTTAGCTTCCCGCAGCCTCAGAGGAACTTTGAGGCGTAGTGGCATGCGGCGAAATGTTGCCCTGTTACCTCGTCGAGTTGGGGTTCCTTCTCCTTGCATAGGTCGGTGGCATATGGGCATCTGGGGTGGAACCTGCAGCCGGAGGGGGGGTTGACGGCGCTGGGCACCTCGCCGGGGAGGATTATCCTCGTCCTGTTCCGTTCGGGGTCTGGGATTGGGATCGCGGAGAGGAGCGCCTGCGTATACGGGTGGAGCGGCTTCTCGAACATGCTCTCCGTATCGGCGAGTTCCACTATCTTGCCGAGGTACATGACTGAGACCCTGTTCGTTATCTGGCGTACGGAGCTTAGGTCGTGCGAGATGTAGAGGTACGATAGACCCCTCTTCTTCTGAAGGTCCATCAGAAGGTTCAGTATCTGAGCCCTGATCGACACGTCCAGGGACGATACGGGCTCATCAGCGACTATAAGCTCGGGGTCCACGGCTAAAGCCCTGGCTATGCATATTCTCTGCCTCTGCCCGCCGCTGAACTCGTGAGGATACCTCTCGGCGTGGTAATCTTCCAGGTTTACGAGCTTCAGAAGTTCGTATACCTTCTCCGTCCACTCGCTCTTGGCGACGTTCCCGTGGATTATAAAGGGCTCGCTCAGGATGTCGTAGACAGTCATCCGGGGGTCCAGCGAGGTGTACGGGTTCTGGAAGACCATCTGGATCCCCCTCCTAACCTTGCGGATCAGGTCGCTCTGGTTCTTACTGAACGCCTCGGAGACGTCTACGCCGTTGAAGTAGACGTGGCCTGAGGTAGGCTCCTCCAGGTACATGACGGTCTTGCCGAGGGTGGTCTTCCCGCTGCCGCTCTCGCCTACGAGGCCCATATTCTCGCCGTGCTTGACCTCTAGGCTTACGCCGTCAACGGCGTGGACGACGCCCACTTGGCGCTTTAGAAGGACGCCGCGCTCGTAGATGGGGTAGTGCTTATAGAGGTTCTCGATGCGGAGTAACGCGGTGTCGCTCATGGCTCTTCGCTCTATCTAGATTCCTGTAAGG
>JAWCPE010000070.1:0-5907 GCA_038870415.1 Bathyarchaeia archaeon | reverse complement strand
TGAGCTCCCTCCACCTGTGGCAGGCCGAGAAGTGGCCTGGATGAACCTCCTCGAAGACCGGTACCTCCTTGGAGCAGACGCCCCTGGCATATGGGCATCTGGGGTGGAACCTGCAGCCGGAGGGAGGGTCTATCAGGTTTGGGATGTTACCTGGGATGACTCTAAGCTCTCTCCTTTGGTCTATCCTTGGGACTGCTTGCAGGAGAGCCTCGGTGTAGGGGTGTCTCGGCTCCTTGAAGATGCTCTTGGTATCCGCAGACTCGGCCGCCATCCCAGCGTAGAGGACGGTGACTCTCTCAGTCATCTCAGCTACGATGCCCATATCATGTGTAATCATCACGGTAGACATCTTGAGCCGCTTCTTCAAGTCCTTCAGGAGGTCTAAGACCTGCGCCTGGATCGTCACGTCTAGGTTCGTGGTAGGCTCGTCGGCGAAGAGGAGTGACGGCTCCGAGCAGATGGCCCTCGCGATCGCTACGCGTTGCTTCATCCCGCCGCTCAGCTCGTGGGGGTAAGCGTCTATCCTCGTCTCAGGTTCAGGTATCCCCACCATCTCAAGGAGGACGATAGCCCTCTCCCTGGCCTCGGCCTTAGACGCAGCCTGGTGCGTCCTTATGACCTCTATCAGTTGGTCGCCGACCGTGAAGAGGGGGTTAAGGCTGGTAGCTGGGTCTTGGAAGATGATGGAGATCTCTCCGCCTCTAAGCTTACGCATATCCGCCTCCCTCTTCTCGAGTAGGCTTTCGCCCTTGAACAGTATCTTTCCGCCGAGGATCCTGCCAGGTCTGGGGACGATCCTGAGGACTGAGAGGGCTGTGACGGTCTTCCCGGAGCCGGACTCGCCTACGAGCCCTACAGTCTCATCAGCGCCGACGTTGAAGCTGACGCCGTCAACCGCCTTCACGACGCCGGCTTCGGTGAAGAAGTACGTCCTCAAGTCTTCTACGCTTAGCAGCATCATCCTTCCCTAAGCCTTGGGTTGAGGGCGTCTGAAAGCCCGTCGCCTAAGAGATTGAAGCCGAGGACAGCGAACACCGTTGCAAGTCCTGGGAATAGTGGAGACCACCACTCCGTCCTCATGTATGTGACGCTCTCTTGTATGACAAGGCCCCAAGTTGATGTGTTAGCATCGCCGAAGCCCAGGAAGCTTATGACCACCTCGGTGAGTATATTCCCAGCGATGGCTAGGGTCGCGAGAACAACTACTGGCGTCAAGATATTAGGTATAATGTGGCGGAAGATTATTCTAAACCTACTTGCGCCTAAAGCTCTCTCCGCGAGTATGAACTCCATCTCCCGGATCCTGAGGATCTCTCCCCTGACGACAAAGGCTATCCCCGGCCAGCCGAATATCCCTAGGAGCAAGGCTATCATAGACAGCCCAAACCCTTGATAGACTAGAACCGCGAAGATCCTAGCGAACATCAGTATCAGCAGGAGCACAGGTATCGAGTAGAAGCTCTGGGTTAACATCAGCAGCCCGCTTCCAGCTCCACCCCTCGAGTAGCCTGCGAGGGCTCCGACCGTTACCCCTATGGCCGTCGCGATCAACGTGGCGGCCACGCCGACGTAGAGGTCATTCCTAGCCCCATGGATGACCTCGCTTAAGACGTCTAAGCCCGCCTTCGTCGTCCCCAACGGGTGCCTCCATGAAGGCGGTTGGCCGGCCTCCCCAGCGTAGAGGGATTGGAAGCTCCTAGGCGGGTAGGGCGCGATCCAGTCGCTGCCTATCGCTACAGCGGTGAAGAAGAGGACTATCGCGAGGCCTGATAGACCTGCCCTATTCCGTTTGAACCTACGCCACGCGACGTCCCATTGGCTTGCCCCCCTCCTCCTACCGGGCTTCACACTCTCACCTCGTCAGCCTAACTCTAGGGTCGACGATGACGTAGGCGAGGTCAGTCAAGAGGTTCGCGACCATCAACATGATTGTTATGATGACGGTGATCCCTACGATCAAGGGTAGGTCGAGCGAGAAGGCCGCCCTCACGAACTGGTAACCTAGCCCCGGCCAGCTGAATGTGGTCTCTAAGGCAGGAGCGCCTGCGAGGGCGCTTCCGAAAGAGAGGCCTACCACAGTGACGACGGGAGTGATAGCGTTCCTGAGGGCATGCTTGTAGACGACGGCCCTCTCGCTTAGGCCGCTCGCCCTAGCGGCCAGAATGTAGTCCTCCCGAAGGACTTGGAGCATATTCCCCCTTATCAGCCTCACGAAGGTCGCCACCTGCACGTAGGTCAGAATCGACAGCGGGAGGATGAGGTGAGCGATGGCGTCCCCTATCTCGCTTCCCCACCATATCTTGGTGACGCCCCTAGCCCCAGCGCTGGGAAGCCACCCGAGGTAGAGGCTGAAGACTATTATAGACATAAGTCCAAGCCAGAAGGTTGGCATAGAGTAGCCGAAGAGGGCTACCGTAGTTACCGCAATATCTCCCTTCGAGTACTGCCTCACGGCTGAGTATACGCCGACAGCTACCCCTATCGCTAAGGCTAGTATGAGCGCTGGGATCTGGAGCTCGAGCGTGGTCAAGACCCAAGGCCCGATCTTGTCGGCAACCGGCACCCCTGAGAGGCTTACGCCCAGATCCAGGTGGAGCATATCCCATAGCCAGTAGAGGTACCTCACGTAGAGAGGCTGGTCTATGTGGTAATAGCGTTCAAGGGCCGCTATGACCTGCGGCGAGACCTTCTTAAGCCCGACCCTTATCAGGTCAATCGGGTTTCCAGCGGCATTCGTTATCACGAAGGTGAGTATGGAGACCCCTAGGAAGACCGGTATCATGAAGAGTATGCGTCTGATGATATAGGAGGCTAGCCCTCGCATCACACGATCACTCTGGACCTATGCACCAAAGGTATTTAGACGCCTTACGTCGAGTCGCAAGTCTCCCCCTGAAGCTTTCAACCGCATAGATAAAGGTATCAGGGGGCAGGGGCTGTGTCCTGAAAGCTCTGTAGACTGTCGGAGAGGTCCCTCTCGCCTCCTTGAGCGACTGGTATAATCGGCATTAGCGCTGTCGACGTGTAGGCCAGCGCAGGGACGACAGCTGCGAGAAGCAGAACGACCACAGGTAAGGTTGTTCTCTTATGCTTTCTCTCGTACCTCTCAGGGTCACGGCCCCGTTTAACGCTGCGGATTAGAACGCTCTTCCGACAACTTCGGCGAGAAGCGGAGCGGCCCGTCACATTAGCGTAGCCAGCAGGGGGGGAAGCGGAAAAGCATAAGGCGCCTTAAGAAGACCATAAGGGCATAGGCTGGTCTAGGGTTGGTTACCATAGTTGTGCCGGACGATTACCCGCCGGTGCTCTCTGGGACGGAAGCCTTACAGAGACTTGGCGCTCTGGGCGAGGTGACGCTCTTCAACACAAGGCCTAGCTCTACGAGTGAACTTGTGGAGAGGATCAAGTATGCGTCGGTCGTGGTGAACATACGGGCTTACTGCAAGTTCACCGAGGAGGTCCTCACGCAGAGCCCAGCGCTGAAGCTGATATCTGTCTGGGGCACTGGGGTCGACAACATCGACCTAGCCGCTGCGACGAGGCTAGGCGTACTCGTGACGAACACGCCTAACACCGCGACGGAAGCGGTTGCGGAACACACTCTGGCCTTGATGCTGGCGGTCGCTCGCCGCCTCCCCCTCATCGACAGACAGGTCCGAGAGGGGAGATGGGTGAGAGGTCTAGTCCAGCAGTTGTACGGCAAGACGCTGGGCGTTATCGGCACGGGGTCGATCGGTCTCCAGGTGGCAAGGCTTGGTAAGGGTATCGGCATGAGGGTTCAGGCGTGGAGCCTCCATCCTTCAAGCGACAAGGCTGACCGCGCAGGCTTCAGCTACGTCTCGTTAGAGGAGCTCCTTCGCACATCAGACGTGGTTTCGCTCCATCTGAGGCTAAGCAGGGATACGGAACACTTCCTAGACGCAGCTAGGCTCGCGTTGATGAAGCCGACCGCCATCTTCATCAACACGGCGCGCGGCGGCCTCGTCGATGAGGAGGCATTAATAGAAATGCTTAGGGCGAACCGCATCGCGGGGGCAGGCCTCGACGTCTACGAGAGGGAGCCCCTCGACCCTTCCAGCCCCCTCCTCAAGCTGGAGAACGTGGTACTGACGCCTCACAGCGCTGGGCAGACGCGTGAGGCGCTCGAGAAGGGCTTGAAGATGGCCGTGGACAACGTCGCTGCCTTCCTCAAGGGCAAGCCGGAGAACGTCGTCAACGCCGAGGCTCTCTCAGCTAGCCTGACGAGAGGCCAGCCCTAGACAGGTGTAACCGTTTCAGTAACAGTCTTGGTAACATCTACCTCTGATCAAGCTTGGCGGTAGGCTGCGCTCCAATCCGCGTTGGAAACACTCGAGTTTTCTAAGAGACTCTTCGTTTAGCTGATGGGGCGCGGTGTTTGCGACATAGCCCTACGCCGAGTGGTCGATTCCGGTGAGAAACCCTATATGGCTGAGCTAGCAAGGATGCGGCTTGGTGGAAGCAACAGGTGCTGAGAAGCCTACTTGCGGCTACGGGCATCGAGCGAGCCCGAGAATGGTGGCTGGAACGCCAGATCAGGAGGGGGGGAAGCTTCCCCGAACATGTAGGCTTCATTCTAGACGGCAACAGGCGTTGGGCTGGAAGCAACGGGCTGCCGAGCTGGCTAGGCCATAGGAAGGGGGCTGCCAAGGCTGAGGAGCTGCTGACATGGTGCCTAGAGCTAGGCATCAAGACCGTCAGCCTCTACGTTTTCTCCATAGAGAACTTTGAACGGCCTCAGGAAGAGGTGAAAGAGGTGCTCAAGCTCTGCGAGGAGAAGCTCAACGTGGTGATGAGGGACAAACGCATACATGAACATAAGGTGAGGATCAAGGCGATCGGCCGCGTAGACCTTCTCCCGGAGACGCTGCGAGAGCTGATTGCCCGCGTGGAGAAGGAGACAGCCGGGTACGATAAGCATTGGTTGAATGTAGCCATCGCCTACACGGGGAGAAGAGAGATCGTAGACGCGGCGCGGGCCATCAGCGAAGAGGTTCTCAAAGGGACGCTCAGGCCTGAGGAAGTCGATGAGAAGGTTGTCCAACAGCACCTGTATACGTGGCATCTGCCCAACCCTGAGCCTGACCTCATCATACGAACGAGCGGCGAGGAGAGGCTGAGCGGCTTCCTCCTCTGGCAGAGCGCCTACAGCGAGCTTTACTTCCCAGACATCTACTGGCCTGACTTCCACCGTCTAGACTTACTTAAAGCGATCAGAACATATCAGCGTAGGGTAAGGAGATTCGGGAAGTAGTCCAACCCTGAACCCGTCTAGGAAGACTGGCGTTTACGCGCTCCCATATAGGACAGGAAGCACCGCGTAGACCTGCGCCGCGACTACTAGGTGATCGATGGGAACCGACTCGTCAGGTCTGTGCGCCATCCCCCTCAGGCCGGGGCCGAAACCCACCGACGGTATCCGCGACAACCTGCTCACCCATATCCCATCTGTCCCACCGGTGAGAATGTTAAGCATAGGCTCAACCCCTAGCACAGCCTTGACGGCGCGGGCTAGCTCCGAGACTGGCTGGGAAGCCGCAGGCTCATAGTAGCCTTCGCCCGTGACCTCGACCTCCGCCGTCACCCCTTCCACGCCGGACTCCTCTAGGAGCCTCAACAGCTCCCTCTTGATGGCTTCAAGGTCTGCCCCCGGGGTGACCCTGATGTCGAGCACCGCCTCGGCGGAGTCCGGGACGACGTTATTCTTCACCCCGCCTTGGAGGATGTTCAGGCTGACGCTCGGCTGCCAGTACAGCTTCCGGATGCTGGCCTTCTGGGCCTCCGTGAGGCCTGGCTCCTGCAGTAGGAGAGAGGTGCTCGATGCGAGGACGGGGCCAAGTTCCGCAGGCAGGTCTAGCTGGTAGTCGCCGACCTTTCTAACGTAATGAA